>NZ_JBLIYT010000007.1:0-331318 GCF_057480795.1 Pseudomonas sp. P110(2024) | reverse complement strand
GCAGACTATGAAGCGCTACTGCCGTGGAACTGCTCGCCGGAGATGCCACGATAACTGCGACTTCCTATTCTCGGTAGGTGGGGTTCATGGATCGCTTACTCTCACACAGTGTGCTAGAGGCGTTGAAATAACGCCTCATCAAATACGGTATTACTGTCTTTCAGTAAGTATTTCTTTATAAAGGTCGGTGTATGCTTTGACCATGAGTTCGCCGGAAAATAGTCTGAGATAGCGCTGGTGCGCGTTTCGCCCCATGTTTTCGGCCTCTTCCGGGTCATCCCATAGGTATTTCATAGCATGGCGCAATGCGATAGGGTCTTCCGGGGGGACGACAAGGCCTGTTTCATTGGCAATGTTTATATAAGTCGTTCCGGTGCCTATTTCGCAGGAAATCAAGGGTTTCCCGTACATGGCCCCCTCTACCAGCGTTATCCCAAACGCTTCCGAACGTAGATGGGAAGGAAACACAACGGCTGTCGCCAGCTGTGTTAAGGCTACTTTGTCCTCATCGTCCAGCCGTCCCAGAAAATACACATTGTTCAGGCCGAGCTCGTTCGCTTGGGCGAGCAATTCGTTTTTCTTTGGCCCATCCCCGACGATGACCAGGGGGTAATCGGTTCCTTTCAGGGCCTCGAGTAATACGTGAAGGCCTTTGTAATAGCGAAGCACACCTACGAAAAGGAAAAACCGCCCGCCAATTTTTTCGGCCCAGTGTGCTTTCACTTCCGGTGCCGGCACCGGGTAGCTAGGCTTGTCAACGCCGATGGGAATGATACGGATCTTGTCGCGAAAGGGCGGCAAGACCTCGCTGGATTCCAGGTAATTGGGTGAAGCAACGACGATGCGGTCTGCGCTGCGCAGAAACTTGTTCTGCAATGGGCGATACAGCTTCAGCAGTTGTTTCTGATTCACAATGTCCGAGTGGTATGAAACAATGCAGGGTTTGTCTGTGCGGCTGGCAAAGTGAATCACATCCATGAACGGCCATGGGAAGTGATAGTGGATCAGGTCTGCATCTTTCGAGAGGGCCTTAAACTTTGCATAGGCTTCCACCGAAAAACCAGTAGAGGCAATGTTGAACGTTTCCTTGACCCGGTGCACACGATATCCATTCATCTCGACGACGGCAGGGTGTGGGTTTCGAGAAAGTGCCAAAACTTCACAAGTTGTCCCAAAGTTCGACGAGTGCTGGCAAATTTGATGAATTACCTGCTCGATTCCGCCCACGGTATCTGGCTGCGCGGTCTTGAAAAAGTGCAAAATTCGCATAGTGGGTTCCGGCTACGGGAAGATGGATTTGAACCAGACGGAATAGGGCTGATACAGCCACCATTTCAAAGGCACGCTGCCGTGATATTTGCGTACTACCGCCATGGCCTCGGCATAGTGGCGCCTGCGCAAGGTCTTGGTCTTGGTTTCTTCATGCTCGCGGTTGGCTGCGACGTAGGCATCGATATGTTTGAGCGGGCCTGCCGACTTGAACAAGCGCCACCAGAGATCGTAGTCCATCGCCATATGCAGGGTGCCGTCCACACCTTCGATCGCCTCCCATGCCGACCTGCGTATCAATGTGGCGGGCTGTGAAATGATGCAGCGCAGCGAAAGGCGCCGCTCACTGAAGGGCTCTACCCATACAGCGTGTCGCTTGCCGGTCTTCTCGATGACATTCCAGCACTTTCCGTAGACCGCCGGTGCTTCACTGGCTGCGTCAAGCGCGTCGACCAGGTGCTGCAATCCGCCAGGCATGAACCAGTCGTCACTGTTCAGCCAGCACACATAAGGTGCCTGCCCTTGCAGAATACCTTCATTGATGGCTGCTGCTTGCCCTGCGTCCTTGTGACTGCGCCACCCTGCGAGCCGCGGCGCCCACTTCTGAATGACCTCCAGGGAGTTGTCGGTCGAACCACCGTCGAGTACGAACACTTCCACGGGAAGGTTCTGTTCGAAGATGGATTTCAATGCGTCATCAAGAAAGCGTCCCTGGTTGTAGGAAGGTACGGCAATGGTGACCAAAGGAGCGGGCATTTAGCGGTGATTCCTACGGCTGAGAAAGTCCTTGTAAGTCAGGGCTATGCCTTCTCGCAATTGCGTTTTAGCAGACCAACCGAGGCTTTTCAGGCGTTCGATGTTAAGGAGTTTGCGGGGCGTGCCGTCGGGTTGGTTACGGTCGTAGACGATTTTTCCGTCGTATCCAACAACTTCCATGACCAACTCTGCCAGCTCGCTGATCGGAAGGTCATCGCCCATGCCGACGTTGTACAGTCCACTGGAAACGTCGGAATTCATCAAGTGCAGGCAAGCATCGGCCATGTCCTCGACGAACAGAAATTCCCGACGGGGCTTACCTGAGCCCCAAACGATCAGTTCTGAGGCGCCCTTGGCCTTGGCCTCGTGGGCCTTGCAGATTAGCGCCGGCAGAACGTGGCAGTTCTCCAGGTCATAGTTGTCGTTTGGGCCATAGAGATTGGAGGGCATGACCGAGATGAAACGTGCCCCATACTGGCGGTGGTAGTTCTCGCACAGTTTTACGCCCATGATCTTGGCTAGGGCGTACGGCTCGTTCGTTTGTTCCAGCGGGCCGGTCAGCAGGTAGTCCTCATGGATGGGCTGCGGGCAATCGCGTGGGTAGATGCAGCTGGAGCCGAGAAACAGGAGGCGTTGTACGCCATGCTTCCAGGCGCTGTGAATCACGTTCGCCTCGATCATGAGGTTCTGGTAGATGAAGTCCGCCCTGAAGTTGCTGTTGGCCTTGATGCCTCCGACTTTGCCGGCTGCCAAAAAGACGATCTCAGGTTGCGCTGAAGCAAAAAAAGCATCCACCGCTGCTTGCTGGGTCAGGTCGAGCTCTGCATGGGTACGAGTGACGACATTGTCGTAACCGGCAGCTGTCAGCCGCCGCAGGAGCGCAGAGCCTGCCATGCCAGCATGGCCTGCGATGTAGATTTTAGCGCGTTTATCCACCTGGCATTCTCGTGGTAATTGTAAACGGGGTCGCCATGATTTTTACCAATTCTTCATGGTTCGCAGCGATAGGGATACTGACCATTACGGTGGTGGTCGATCCCACATGGCTGATTTTAGTTGTCCAACCCGCTTTCTGCTTTGCGGGCGGTCTCAGAACTACTTGTACGCCGGGTGGGCAGACGCAACCTGTTGGCGTTGCTTCCTTGCTGGTCGCGTATGCCATATGCGCTGGCAACGCGTGTGTCCACGATGGTGCAAATGTGTTTTCAGTGACAAATGACCAGCAGGGTCCGTAGTAGCTGTACCTGCGTGCAACACGGCGTGGTCCCGGTGCTCCAGATGCAGTCTGGCCACGATGCAGTGCACTGCGCCGTTGGCGGAGCAGTGGGGTGCGAGGAAAGTAGCGGTGGCAAGGTTTGACCATCGATGGCGGCAGTAGGTAAGCACTGTATTCCGTCGCGTTGCGTATGGGTGCAACTTTCCTGGCCCACTTCATTGTGTATGTAGGTTCACAACCCGTTTGCTGGAGTGGTGGAGGGTTCTTCGGCCCCTTCGCACTTCCCGGCGGCTTAATCACGAAATGACCATCTTGCATCAGTAAAACCTGTATCTCAACGCGAACAATCTAGCGTGTCGGCCGATTGTTCGCACGAAGCGCGAAGTGGGAATAATCGTTACAAGGAGGATGAGCAACTCACGCTGGAGAACCAGGCGTTACCATCCTGCACCATTTCAAACTGTACTGTATTACTACCCTGCGCTCTGAATTTTGCGCCTGGGCTGAAGTCATCGGGATTGAATACAAAGCGCCTTGTCTCTCCCGGCTTGACGGTGACGACGGGGGCGATGCGGTAGCCTGCGTCCCACAGTAGCATGGCATCGTCTGGCCCTTTGATGTGGACACCCAATGCAATCGGGAACGGGCCCTGACCGAAGGTAACGCTATAGGAGTTGTTATTGGTGAAGTCCAGGGCGATACGCTTCTGCTCATCGGGCACATTGCAATGCAGGGTAGCCTTGAAGTCTGCAATCGGCGTGATGGCAAAGTCACCACTACCCTTACGCAGCAAGGTCAAGTCCTGGAAGATTTCCGGATGCTGCTGGCGCTCGATGCGCAGCGGATAGACAGGGGAGGACGTTGCCAGCAGGACGCGAAGTTGCTCGCTATTGACCAATTCAGGGTAGCGGGTCTCTTCCTTGGCTGGCGGCTCGTGCAACGTGAGGCTGTCCAGGCTTTTGTAGTCCGGTGCATAGGTGATCGCCATGTTGCTCGGAGGCAGCAGTGCATACGCGAGTTGTTGAGTCGGTTCTTCTGTCAGGCTGATCTGTTGAACGAGCAACGCCTGCTTGAGCGCAGCATATTCCTCATCCTTGATAACGGTTCTGTCCACAACGAATGCTTTGAAACCAAGGGCGCGGATTTCGCTGAGCAGTTCGTCTACTGGGAGTTTCGAGATGCGCTGGTTCCAGTCATCTGCCGGGCTGTTTTTAGGGCCGCCATTGCTCCAGTGGAGGGTCTTGGAGAACAGGTACAGGCGAATGTGGGCAAAAGAGCCCCAACCATAGTACTTGTTGTCAGACAGGTATTGAGAATAGGGGTACTGATAGACCATCGAGCCGGGGGCAACCTTTGACTCAAGCTCTTGAACAAAAGCGGTCTCGGCGGCGACTCTTGGGCGAATGTCGGGATTACGTCCTGCCACGTTGGCGGGGATCTGGTCATAGAGGCCAAACGCCGTAACTGCTACCAGCATGCTGGCCACGAGCTTCGGATAGCCAGTGCGCGCCAGTGCTCGGCTCGCCAGCAAGGCACCTAGGAGCAGCAGAGCCAGCATCATGAAGATGGGGTAGCGGTCATACGCGCGGATGGTCGGGAACACCAAGGCCACCAAACTGCCGATACCACCGGAAATACTGCACAGGAATACAAAGAACGTAACGGCAAGCAGACTGTCGCTGAGGCTGAGGTTACTGTGGTCACCTTCGTCACGGTGCTCGGTGAACAGGGCGCGTTTCAATTGAGGAATGATCAGCGCTGCAAATGCGATCAGCAGCAGAAGCGAGCCAATGATACCCAGTGGCACCACGGTGAATGTAGGAAAGCGGCGGGCGCTATTGGTGGTTTCGAGTACCTTGCCGCCCATGGCCCCCCAATGCGCGATGTGGTGGTTGGGCGTAGGGGTCAACAGAAGCTTCAGGCTGCTGCTGTAGACTTCCGCTTCAAAGGGTTGCTTGTTCAGCGCAGGGTCCGGGATGTTGTTCGGATAGAACTCGTCATGGTGCGCTTTCTTGTACTGATACAACGGAGCCTGTATCGCAAGGGAGGTAAAGATCAGGGTGAATCCGTAGAGGATTACCGGCATGAGCAGTCGTGGCCGTCTCCAGCCCCCGACAGCAAGACGAATAACGCCCGCGCAACCGAACAGAAGCAAGGAGAAAAATGCGTAGTAGCCGTCGGCGAGGGCCACGAGCACGATGAAGACGAGTCCGAGAAGGAACGACTTGTTTTTCAACAGTGTCGCCAGGGCAGTACCCAAGGTCGGAGCCTTCAGTAGGCTGTCAAACTTGCCTTGCATGACCCAGACGATCGATACCATGACCAACGGTATCGTGAAATAGTTGGACAGGAACGAATAGATCACGAAGTTGAAGCGATACGTGCAGAAGGCGTAGAGCAAGGCCGCACATATTGCAGGCAGTCGCGCGATTGAAAGCAGGCGGCAGGCCAGGTAGGTGGTCAGGCCAATCAGCGGGAAGTTCAGTATGTAATAGGTTTGCTGCAAGGTGATGGCGCTGTCAAAGAAAGGGCTCATTGCCAGCATGATGATCGAATGCAAGGCGCTGGTCTGGGCAGCGGAGTGGTAATGCCAATGTGCGACCTCAGGGGCGCCAAGATAGGGGTTGGAGAGAATCCAGCCCGTTTCCTTGAGTACCTTGGTCAGGCTGAACTGCCAGATATCATCGAGGTGATCATAGATAAAAGGGGAGCTAAGGCCTGATTGGTGGAGGCCCATCGCTACATAGGCGATGACAAGGGAGCTGAAAGTAATGAACCCAAGCGTAGCAATTGTTTTTTGAAGAGGGTTTAGCGTCATGCCGGATTGCGCCTTACTCAATGTGTGCCGTTCGTGGGGGCTGCTGTGCCTATGCTGCTGATGGCGAACGTGGGCGTCGAAACTGGAAGATAGCTGTAGGCCAGCCACGCCGTTGTGCGACGCATATAGTGTGGGTCATACGATCTGCCAGCTTTCGTCAGGCTCCAACCAGAATGTCTCGTCAATTGCCGAGAAAACGGGGTGCTCATCGAATGCCTGTGCGGGGGGCATGGGCGTCAGCCGGCCGTTGGCGACATCGTTGCGTACGAAAAATGCGTTGAAGCAGCAGTTGCCAACCGCACACAGCGTGTAGCCGCGGAGCTGCAGCATTTTGACCCAGGCGGACAGACTGACAGAGCCCGACTGGGGCCATCTGCTGCTGAACTGCGTCCTGTCTCGTTGAACAACGCTGTAGCGCTCACGGAACCGCTTTTCGAACTCCACCACGATGACCCGAGGCCTGATGGCCTGGAGTCGCTCCATCACGGCATAGTCCCCGCCGTCGATATCGATGATGAACAGGTCTGGCTCAGGTTGCGGATTTGCGCCCAGTAGCAGCTCATTGATGTTGTCGGGGGTGACAGCCTGCTCAATGATCAGTGGCGAGTAATAATGAGACTCGCTTTCTTGGGTCCAGTGATAGTGGCGCGTCGACGAGGTCCGCGCAAAGAAGTAGCGCATGCGGGCACACTCGACGGTGTCCATTTCGACAATCGTGCCGTGCCAGCCATGGTTGACGATGAGGTTGGTCGAAAGGTTCTCCGGGATGCCGATGGCCGAGTCGCTGCAGTTGCTGCCAATTTCGATCACATAGCGATTGGTCCAACCGACATGATTGAACAGGCGCAACAGGATGCCGTCTTCGTCATTTTGGGAGAACGCACGAAATCCGCTGTCAACCAGATCCTGCTGGCTCAGTATGGCCGGTGTGTTCTGGCGCCAGGCATGCATCAACAGTTTCTGCTGGGTGGCGTCAGCGTTGGCAATGAAGTTGCGTTGCAGCAGGGGGCTTAAGCTGGTGACCTCTTTGGGCGACAGCTCTTTATCCAGCATGATTTTTTCAAAATGCAATTGCCGCTCAGTCAAGCCTTTGAGTTCTTCCAGGACACGTTCCAGCTGGCTGTTCATTGTATCTAGATCAGGCATGTTGTCTGGACTCCAATACGTCTACTGTTACCACTGGATGCATGTTGAAAATCCCGCCGTAGAAGTCCGCCACTGATGATTCGGTCACCTGGAGCTGTTCCACGTCATGCATCAGCAGGCTGTATTCCTCGAATTCGCTCCTGGCGAAGCCTTTGTTGGCCACACCTACTGAGAACGAGTACTGGCCAGCCTTCAGATTCATGTTGAGGTTGAATCGCACCAGTATCTGATCCCCTTGCAGGCGTGGGTTGTCAGGCATTTGCATGGCAAAGGTGCTGGTCTCGAATACCGAACGCCCCATTCGATCGCGAATAATCAAGCCAAACGCCGGGCGCTCGAAATCCTTGTTCAGTTTCACTACATAGCGAATGGTCAGCGAAGTTTCACTTTCAAGATGAGTGACGGGCCGGTTGGCCGTATCGAGCATCAGGAAGTCGACCAGTTCGGCATCGCCATTGGTGGTGATGGTCGTTGCCTTCGTCCATGCCTTGGGCTGCTCGATGGCTTCGAAGCGCTCGGCAGCAGTTGCAATGCTTTGGTCGATGGAAATTTCACTGCTGCTCATGTCGGTCTTCTTGGCCACCAGTCCCTGGTAGAGATCGATCACGTCTCGGGGGGCGCCGAAACTGATTGCGTTCCCATGACTGAGTAACAGAGCTTTGTTGCAAATGTGCTTGACGGTGCTGGCATCGTGGGACACGAACAGCAAGGTGCCACCACGCTCACGAAAACTTTCCAGACGTTGGAAGCATTTTTGCTGAAAGTAAGCGTCGCCCACGGCGAGTGCTTCATCGACGATCAGGATGTCTGGCTCGAACGCGGTGGAGACGGCGAAGGCCACGCGCATCTGCATGCCACTCGAATAGGTAGAGAGTGCCCGGTCGAAATGCTCGCCGATATCGGCAAAGGCTTCGATGTCGGGAATCCTTGCTTCCACTTCGCGACGGCTGAAACCCAGCAGTGCGCCGTTCATGTAGACATTTTCACGTCCGCTGAAATCAGGGTTGAACCCCGATCCCAGCTCCAACAGCGCGGCGACCCGGCCATTGACACTGACTTTTCCAGTCGTCGGGGTCAGGGTGCCGGTAATGATCTGCAAAAGTGTGCTTTTGCCGCTGCCATTGAGCCCGACAATGGCGCACGAGTCGCCTTTGCGGATATCAAGAAACACCTCGCGCAGCGCCCAGAACTCCCTGAAGTAGTCGCGCTCCGGCCGGCCGAACAAGCGCCTCAGGCGCGGGTAGATGAATTGCTTCAACTGGTCGCGAGGGTGCTCGAAAATTTCGAACCGCTTGGAAACGCCTTCCACGCGAATCGCGAATTCGCTAGAGGACATTTGCAAATCCTTTTCTGGTCTTCTGGAACCAACCGTAGCCTGCCCATGCGAGGCTGGCGGCAACGGCAGTGTAAATGCTCAGCCCCATGAAATCGGGGGGCTGGCCAGCTATCAGCACCGCTCGGGTCTGCTCGATGATGAACGTCAGCGGGTTGAGCATCAGCCAGGGTTGGATTTCCACGGGTAGCGCGGAAATAGGATAGAACACGGGCGAGCCGAATAGCAGCAACGTCATGAGCAGCCCGATGGGGTGGGCGACGTCTCGCAGGAATACGCCAAGAGAGGCGAGTATCCATGCCAACCCCAGGCACAGCACGATCAGAGGTGCGAGGACCAGCGGCAGGAACGCCACGGTCCAGGGAATGGCGCCATGGACCAATAGCTGCGCCAGCAACAGCACAGCTATGCTTACGAGCGCGTGAAAAAAGGCCGTCCCCATGGCAATGATCGGCAGGATCTCCAGAGGGAAGACCACTTTCTTGACGTAGCTGACGTTATGGAGAATCAACGTTGGCGCTCGAGTCAGCGTTTCGGCGAACAGGCTGTGAACGATCATTCCCGTGAAAAGCAGTATCGCGAACTCGCTTTTGCTGCCTGGTTCGCCAGTCCCCCAGCGAGCCTTGAAGACCACCGAGAACACCAGGGTGTAGATGACCAGCAGCAGGATTGGGTTGGCGAAAGACCACAGTATCCCCATGATCGAACCTTTGTAGCGACCGATCACGTCCCGTTTGGTCATTTGCTGTATCAGGTGTCTGTTCGACCAGACACTCCTGCACAGCGACAGCGGCGAGACGGGGGCAGGCGCGTGTGGATTCATGAGCTCAGTTTCCGCTGCAACACTTCCAAACGCGCTTTCAAGCCATGAGTCCGTATGGCTTGAATCTGGGCCTTGACCCAGGCTTTGTTGAGAAACTTCTTGTAAAGCGCTGGTTGGGACATCTGCTGGATGACTACAGGGGCCGGATTGTCAGGCAGGTAGAAGCCTGCCGACACCTTCAGTACGCCCGGGTTGTAATCCTTGATCAGCTCGGTTTCTGCGGCCTCGTCCCAGGTGCGTTCCGGGAAGCTGCGTCGCGTATCGAGGGTTACCGTGGCCGGAAGCAGGTGCTTGATCTTGCCGGAGATCATGGCAGCCAGTGGACGCCCGTCCAGATAGGGCAGGGCAATCACCAAGTCTCTGGGCAGGGCGCTGGTTCTGAAGATGAAACGCCCGTAACCTGGAGGCGCGGCGGCGTCGACATGACCAAAGTCCAGCAGCTCATGGACAGTGTGAACGGGAGAGTGCCCATCATCCATGATTGCTGCCGTAGCCGCGCACGCGAGTTCAGAGTCGCTTTGCAGTGCGCCGACCAGGGTTGTCAGATGGTTGGATAGCAGCTTCTCATTGGGGGCGACGAAGATGATCGCATCGGCATCCGCGGAATCGTCAATCAGTTCCTGGAAGATTTGCCCCAGACGACGCTTGGCCTTGATGTCAGGGTGGATGCCGTAGTTGTGGCCTTCCACTTCTTTCACCCGAATCGGCACAGGAGACGTGTCGAGAATGGCCGATATTTCGGGCTTGAAGCTGTCCGCTACACGCTTGTCGATGACCAGTTTAGGCGTGAAGTTGCCGTAGTCCTGCCTGCGCACGCTCTCGACATGAGCTTTGAGCGCCTGGGTGGAGTAATCGAGCATCAGCAGGTTGAGGCTTACGTGGGTCTGTTCGCCTGCGTCTCCCAGGTGATGGGCAACCAACTGCTGCTTACGTGCATTCAGGCCGCTGTAGAGCGTCTTCAAGCTACCGATGAGCGAATAATGCTCCCTGAACAGCGCCTGTGCTTTTTCTATCTTCGCCAGTGCTTCGTCAGGGTTTTCTTTGATCCAGCTAAGGTGTGCGGTGATGTCGCTGTAGATCTGCTCCATTGGCGACCGGCTGTCGATATAGAGCAGGGAATCACCAAAGAATCGCCGCGCGAACGGGTTTTCATCGCAGATGACCAAGGTGCCGGCTGCCACTGTTTCAAACAGGCGATTGGACATCATTTCAGAGTCGCGGTGAGCCTGTGAAGAGAGCACCAAGGCTGCACCCGCCTTGGCGATTTCGTTGATCATGGAGAAACCATCGAATGGAATCTCCCGTACATAGCTCTGGTAGTCCTCCCAGACCTTTACGCCCTGGAATACCGTTGGTCCGTAGATCTTCAGCAGGCCCGTCGGATCCAGCCGCTTGAGCACTTCCTGCTGGCGTGACTTGCGGCTACTGACAATGGCCTCCCAGTTGATGCCCGCATAGAAAAGTTTGCCATCACCCAGAGACGGGCCGTGGACAATTTCTGGTGTGGAATGGTACAGGTTGAAGTGTGCGGGCAGGTGCGTGGTGGAGGTCCGGACCATTCTGGCGACGTGATCGTCAGCCGCATCGGAGCTGCAGCTGAGGAAGTCGTCGTGAGTGGTCAGGTTGCGCGAACACCGCTGATAGCCCCACTCATGATAGAACTTGAGTGGGTTCCACAGTGCGACAAACGAGAACGCGTCATAGCGTTTTGGGGTGTCGTAGTGAAGGTGGATGACAAAGTCCACGTTGCTTTTGGATGCCTTGATGTCCGGCGCATCGATATAGCCTCCATCGGCATGAACCTCGATGCACTCGATGCCTATCGCCCGGGCCGCCAGCTTGAGACGGGCGATGCATTCGTCTTCGGCGGTCTTGATACCCGGCCAGAGTTTAACTACGCCGAAACGGCCAAGTAAGCCTTCAGGCAGAGGAAAAACATTACTCATTGCACAAACATCCAATTTTGCAGCGGGGAGGGGAATGGAATCGACGCAGTCCATCAGCGGTCGATGCGAGCACCTGGCGTGGGCGAGGCCAGCAATGTGAGGAAGTCCGCATAGGCACTTTTCAGGCCTGTTTTTTCGTCAATCTTCGGTTGCCATCCAAGTTCACGGACCTTGCTGCTGTCAAGCAGCTTGCGCATGGTCCCGTTCGGCTTTTGTGTGTCATAGACGATTTTGCCCCGGTAACCGACCACATCCGCGATCATGGCGGCCAGGTCGGCGATTGCGATATCGCGGTTGCATCCGATGTTGTAGAGATCGTAAGTAGTCGGTGCACGCATCACGCACTTCATGGCGTCGGCAAGATCATCGACGTGTAGCAATTCACGCCGTGGCGTGCCATCACCCCATACGACGAATTCATCTTTCTCGAGCAGTTTGGCTTCATGGGTACGGCGCAGAATACCTGCTACCACGTGGCTGTGCTGGGAGTGGTAGTTGTCACCAGGGCCGTACAGGTTCGGGGGGATGATCGAGACAAAATCGCAACCATACTGCTTACGGTAGGCGCGGCACATTTCGATGCCGGCGATCTTGCTCACGGCATAAGCGCGGATGCTTTCGTCCAACGGGCCGGTGAGCAGTGCATCTTCAGTAATCGGCTGCTGGGCGTTTTTGGGGTACGTGCAGTTGGTAGCGACAAATAACAGCTTCTGGGTGCCGAATTTATGCGCGCCCGAGATGACGTTCGTCTGGATCATCAGGTTGTCGTAGATGAACGATGCCGGCAGTGTCGAGTTGGCGTGGATGCCGCCCACCTTGGCGCCTACGTGGAAGATGTAGTCCGGGCGGTTTGCATCCATCCATGCGTACACGGCTGCTTGATCGGTGAGGTCAAGGTCATCCCGCGACGTCAGCAGAAGTTGGGCATTCTCGCGTTCGAAGTTACGAACCACCGCAGAGCCCAGCATGCCTTTGTGGCCGGTGATCCAGACCTTTTTCCCGGTGAAATCGTGGGTGGAGCCCTGTGCAGCTGCCGAGAGGTTTGTTGCAGACATTTGATCATCCTAATTTTTCAGAAAGCTTCGCAAATTTCCCTTCGCCCAATTCCTGCATCCCTACAGCGCGACTTCTATTGAGATCTGCACACGACCAACGTTCACGTGTCAATGTACCTGCGGTAGAACCTGCAAGGCCCCGCTTCCCGTGGCGGAGTGGATGTGGCTGGCCTGCCCGGGCGTTGTTCACGCAATGAGCATAGGCCGAAGGTGGATTCTATGAGTCGCCAAATACCAATGTGTAAAATTACTGTCTCAATCGCGGTTCGTCCACCCTGGGACTTCACATCATGTCCGATTCTTGCCGGCTTGAGGGTGTGTCTGGAGAATGCGGCAGGGGGGGGCGGTGATATCACGGTAATGCCATTTTCCGGCTGTCCCAGCGCCTTGACCAGGCTGCAGGATACGGTGCTTTTTACAAGGCGTCAGGGCTTTTCCGCGATCGGGCGTGCCGAGAAGACGAACCGTTTGTTGAGCAGGTAGAACACTACGGTGTAGCTTGCCATGGCCACCACTTGCGCAATTTCCGCTCGTATGCTCAGGCCGCGATGCAGGGCTATCAGAATGATCTGGTTAATAATGAAAGACAGGAGGAAGGCAACAATAAATCGCAGGATCATCCGCTGATGAAAAGTCGCATTGTTGAATACAAATACCTTGTTCAAGATGAAAGCAACAACCAGGGCAACCGCATAGCCGAATGCGTTCGCCCACTCTGCGGACACCTGCAGTTGCGTGAAAAGAATCCAGAACACACTGTAACCTACAGCGGTATTGATGACGCCGCTGATGCCATATTTCAGTAACTCAATCATCTAGTGATTTTCCAGTTGCGCGGATAATGCAGACAGGCATGCGCGGTGGGTCGGGGCGTCAAAGCGTTGGTTCAATGAGGCCCAATAGGTCATGGTGTGGGTGAGCTGCTCGGTGTTGCGTGGCCCAATGATTGCGCCACAGAGTGCTGGATTGGCGTATGTAAAGGCCAATGCCAGTTCGTTCATTGTGGCGGGGCGGGGATCAAGCCCATGATCGGCTTCAAGGAAGGCGCTGAGTGTGTTGATGAGCGCCGAGGGGTGAACGATATTTCTCAGTTCCGCGCTGCCGGTCTCGGTGGCGGGAGTGTTCTTGATGCCGCCGAGGTTTATCCCGTAGGCCAGGTACCGCGCATCAGGAAAAGCAGCGGTGTAGGTTGCGCGAGCGGCACGGGTGACGACATTTTCCTTGACTTGAATAAGCCAGTTTGCAGCCATGGCCGGGCAGCAGTCTCGATAAAGTTGCGGATGCTTGATGCCCGAGAGACCCAGCTCCAGCCCTTGATGTTGCAGGGCCAGCATGGCAGTCAACGTCTGCTCGATGGCCTTGACGTCTTGTGCGTCGCCGCCACGGTTGTCCCAATGTACCGACAGGCAATAGAGGGCGTTGCCAAGGCGTTCCCTGAGCTCAGATCCGGTTGCACTGATGTTGGCGGGGGACAGGTCGCAGTTGGGTGTACCTGTATTGTCGACAGCTCCGATCTTGGCGATGACCGACAGTTCGCTGTGGCCATTGACGTTGAGCCAGTGCTCGATCCAGCGTATCGCAAGTCCGAAATTCGAGGGGCATTTGTTGATGGGGTAGTTGGTGGCGGTGTCGATGAGCCGCCCACCTTGTTCGACAAATGCATCCAACAGGCGGTAGGCCTCCTGTTCCTCCAGGCCCCAGCCCCACAATGCCGTGCCGAGCACCAGGGTTTTGCGAGCACGATCAACTTTGGTCATGCGTTGGAGCCTCCCTTGGCAGTGCGCAGCCGCTCGCGAAGCGCAAGCATGGCTTTCAAGTATTCCAAGGAAAGCTTGACGACCTTGACTTTGGAGTTGGGGTCATCTGTCCAGGTTACCGGTAGATCGAGGACCCGATAATCCAAGTGTTCGCCTGTGACCAGAATTTCGGTTGCGAAGAACCACCCGTCGCTTTTCGCTCCGTCGGCCATCAACGCGGGCAGCAGTCCTCGCTTGAGGAACTTGAAGCCGCACATGCCATCGCTAAACGAAGTGCGGAAGACCCATTTGACGATACGGTTGAACCACGCACTAGTGAAGTTTCGCAGCGGCGTGCGGCCGATGACCTTGGCGCCTTTGGCTAGCCTTGAACCCGTGACGATGTCTGCGTGATCAGCCACCAGGGCGCTCAGTGCCGGGCGCAGGTGGACAAGATCGGTGGCAAGATCGAGATCCATATAGCCAACGATATCGGCAGTCGAGGCACCCCATGAGGATTTCAGCGCCAGGCCGACGCCGCGTTTCTCCAGCCGCAGGTACTTGACCCCGGGCAATTCGCTCACCAGGGCGCGGCCAATATCTGGGGTTCTGTCGGTGGAGCCATTGTCAGCCAAAACTAATGTGATCTGGCCAAGGTCCTGAAGTTCGTCGCGTAGAAAAGTGTATGCAATGCCCACTTGTTGAGCGAGTGTGGCTTCTTCATTCAGAACGGGAATGGTTATTTCGATGGTCTTGTTCATGGGCGGCTCATGGGGTGAATTCAAATTCGCTGAAGGGTTCTGAGTCTAGCTTTTCCAGAGCGTCATAAATGTTATCGATCTTCCCGCCAAGGATGGAATAGCAACCCGGTAGCGTCACATGCCTCTCGAAAAGAATAGGACGGCCGTCGTCACCTTCGCTTTTGGTAAGAACCGTTTTGACCTCGAAGAGCGAGTCCGCATGCTCGGCGTTCAAGATGCAAGGCAAGTAGCGACCGACGTCCCTCAGCATGCGATCCACTCGGCTTTTCTGTTCGTAGTTCCCTAGCTTGTCGTAGGGGTTGATGTCGGGCTGGTCTTCCCAGTGCAGGTGAGGCGTATAGCGAACATGCGAGAGGGTGTGAAGGCCGCGCGCAGGGAATGGCATCATTGAGAAGAAGGGGCCGTCCATGACGGTGATACCAAGGCCTGCGAGCGGCGCTGGCATGCGCATCAGGGGCATTTCGGTGATTTCCTGTTTCAGGCGAGCCTGAACGCCCGGGAAGTCGCCTTTGAAGTGATTCAGCCCGCTATAGGTGCAATTGAATACGTAGCGGCAGGCTATCTGATTTCGAGTGCCGTCCTTGGCTTCGGTCACGACGCTCAGAAGGTTGTCAGGGGCCCTGGATATTTCTAGCGCTTTGGTTTCGTAGCGGACCTGAGTGCCGCCTTGCTCGAGTTCGTCTGCAGCCCAGGTTGCAAGCTTGGTGCTGTCGAACGCATATTCGTCGACCAGAAATACCTTTTCGACAAGGCGAGGCTCGAAGAGTCCTTGCAGTTCAGCCGTGGCAGGTTCGATGCGTGCACCGATGTCTCGGCAGAACCGCTCGAATTGCCGTGCGGTTACCTTTGAATTGCGCCTCGCAATGGCATAGAGCTTGGTGAAGTCCTGCCTCACGGCGTCTGGCCAGTCTTTCACGAAGCGTGGCAGATTGATCCGGCTTCGGTAGGCCGTGGTAAAACTGCGGGGATAATGATAGCCATTATGGACCCGCGCCTGATTGTGGTAGGAGGCGCGGGCAAGCAGCGCAGCTTCTTGTTCAATCAACAGAACGTGTCGCAGGCCACGTTGCTTGGCCAGATAGATTGCAATGGCCGCGCCATAAAAACCTCCGCCAATGATCACGGCCGTCTGTTTTTCGTGGGTGGGCGACATCAGGATGCTTGTACCTTGCTCTGAGGGCGTTCGGTCGCGATCTCTTCGATATTCAGTTTTTCGAGGCGGGTCATGCGCGCGCTCGTGAATTCCTGGCCAACATGATAGAGCGGCCCTTCGTTGGTCAGGCTGGCCATGTTCAAGATGTATTCACCCAGTACCAGCAAGACCAGGGATATGAGGAAGAACATGCCGGACTGTTGCAGTGAGACACTGACCCATCCGGGTGCGACATGGGGGTTGAACAGGCCTACCGCGAGGACATAAATGCTGTAGAGGGCATTGGCCGTTGCCCCGAACAAAGACAAGTAGGTAACCAGCCGCATGGGGGCCCGGGTGGTGGACACCAGCAGGCGCATGCCGCGATCTATGCTGTCGCCCAGGCGCTTTTTGGGAGTGGACCGTGGAGTTGCGCTGTATGAAAGGTAGGCGCGAGCAAACCCTCCAGTAGCGGGAAGGTGACGGTAGGTGAGCGTGGGTTGCGGGTGCTGCAAGATGAAGTTGATGATGCGCTTGCTGAGTATCCGGTACTGCGGCGCTTCTTTTGCCAGGTTGACGCCATTGAGCCTGTTGTAGATCCCTTGAAAGACGGCATTCGCACTTCGGTACGCGAGGCTGAGGGCAGGTTTGATCTTGTTGCTGGCGAAGACTACATCGGCGCCATTGACAGCCTGGTCGAGCATGGTGGGGATGAAGTTGATGTCATCCACTAGCGGGTCGATAACGGCAACGAAGTCCCCGAGAGCGTTCTCCAGTCCTACCCATGATGCCGTGTCGGTATTCACTTCCTTGGTCAGCGCATATACCTGCAGGTTTGCCAGCCCCTGTTCGCCTGTCAGTGTCTTGAGCGTACTGATGCTGTCGTCGTCCGAGGCGTTGTCGACGATGATCAGCTCATAATCACTGACCAGCCCCGAAATGACATTCGCGGCTTCGGAAAGCGTACTCCCGATGCTTTCTGACTGGTTTCGGACCACGAATACAACGGACAAGAAACAGGGGAAAAAATCCATTTATGCATGCTCTTTGAAGATTTTAAAGGCGGTGATGATGCGCGTTGAAGCGCTGCCGAAAACAATGGCGTGCCGAAAATTCACGGGTTTGACTAGGCGAAAGACCTGCCTGCGCCGGTCAAGTACAGGCTTCGAGGCCGACTGGACCAAAAAAGTCGCTTGAGGCCCATCGGCAGTCCCGGCGAAAGCAGCGCTACGATGTCTGCTGGCGGTCGGCGCAAAAGGAAAAGCTATCACAAGCCTGTCTGGTGCGGATAGTTGTATCGGTCCTGTGGCGTACTTTGCTGACAGGCAGGACATCGGCCAGTTGCGTGAAATATCTCTTGGTCGTTGCCACGTTCCAGAGCACTGCGATGTCAAAAGAGTGGCCTTTTACCGGGGCTGAGTCATGTGAGGAGCGGCGGCTTCACTAGGAAAATTCAACGAGATGACGAGTGCGCGGGCATGGATGTTCGCGAGGGCGCTTTGGATGGTAGAGTGACAGGCTGATTTTAAGCCAACCATGAGACGGAGCAGCCAGTTCCTCTCGTGTTTTCTCTTGAAGATGTGAAAATGGCCGTCTGGGTTCGGCTAGGCGCTTGGATTTCACGTTCAGCGGTGCTGACCGCCACTGCGCGGCCCCATTGCTTTTCGCCTTGGTTGATTGAAGGGAGTTATGATGAAAAAAGTTGCATTGATCACCGGTGTGACCGGTCAGGATGGATCCTATCTGGCAGAGCTGCTGCTGGACAAAGGCTATGAGGTCCACGGTATCAAGCGCCGGGCGTCGTCCTTCAACACTGATCGGATCGACCACCTGTATCAGGACCCACATGAGTCTGACCGTCGACTGGTTCTGCACTACGGCGACATGACAGATTCAACGGGTCTCATCCGCGTGATCCAGCAAGTCCAGCCAGACGAAATCTACAACCTCGCGGCGCAGTCTCACGTGGCAGTATCGTTCGAGGAGCCGGAATACACGGCCAACTCCGATGCGCTGGGTGCACTGCGTATTCTCGAGGCCATCCGTATTCTGGGGCTGGAAAAGAAAACCCGCTTCTACCAAGCCTCGACCTCCGAACTGTATGGCCTGGTGCAGGAAGTTCCGCAGAAGGAAACGACCCCGTTCTACCCTCGTTCGCCTTACGCCGTAGCCAAGATGTATGCCTACTGGATCACCGTCAACTACCGTGAGGCGTACGGTATCTATGCGTGCAACGGTATCCTTTTCAATCACGAAAGCCCAGTTCGTGGTGAAACGTTCGTCACTCGCAAGATCACCCGTGCGATCGCGCGTATCAAGTTGGGTCTGCAAGACTGCCTGTACCTGGGTAACTTGGATGCACTGCGTGACTGGGGTCATGCAAAAGACTACGTCGAAATGCAGTGGCTTATGCTCCAGCAGGAAAACCCCGAAGATTTCGTCATTGCCACCGGTGTTCAATACAGCGTTCGTGACTTCGTCAATGCGGCAGCCAAGGAAGCCGATATCACTGTTACCTGGAAAGGTGAGGGTGTGGACGAGAAGGGCTATGACGAAAACGGTAAATGCATTGTCGCCGTTGACCCGCGCTACTTCCGTCCTACCGAAGTGGAAACGCTGCTTGGCGATCCGACAAAGGCCAAGCAGAAGCTCGGCTGGGTCCCTAAAATCACTTTCCATGAACTGGTGAGTGAAATGATGCGGGAAGACCTGAAATCTGCCCAGCGCGATGAACTCGTCAAGAAGCACGGTTATGCGGCTTATGACTACCACGAGTGATCCTTGCTGGTGGGCTACCCAGGCCTGGTAACCGGGCCTGAATCCGCCTTGTAACTCCGGGTGGCTCATGCGCACTCATGCGCAGTGAGCCACTTCTTGCAAAATCTTCCCTCCGTCACCCTGTGAGTCACAGTCTGCCACCACTGCCGAATGCCTGACTGTTCAGGGGGAGCCTGCAGCGCGGGATGCTTGGCTGCGCTGATAGATCTTGCAAACTTTCTCCATTCGCCGACTCCTCCAGACGCGCTAGGTTGTAAGGGCAGTCACGGAAACGCTGCGTCCCTATCCAGCCACAGGAGTGTGCATCATGCGTAACATTGTTCTTTCCTACCTGCTGCTTCCGTTCATCGCAGGATTGTCCTTTGCCACCACTGCTGCCCCGGTCACGTTATCCAGCACCCCATCCCCAGTGGTCGCTACTGCCGAGTCAGGAGCCGATTCGCGGCCGTTGACTCTTAACCTCAACACCGCCGACGCTGCGGCCTTGCAAAAGGCGCTCAAAGGCATCGGTAAGGCCAAGGCCGATGCCATCGTGATGTATCGTGATGAGCATGGACCCTTTACGTCGGTGGATGAGTTGCTGGAGATCAAGGGCATCGGCAAGGCACTACTGGACCGTAACCGCGACAAACTGACTATCGAGTAAACGTGCGAGGCAGCCGGCCAGCCGCAAGGCGGTCGGCTGTGAGGGGAGGGACAACTCAGCGCTCTTGCGCATCCTTGGCATCCGCCTCGGCATTGCGCTCATGCACTTTCTTCAACTGCTCCTCCGTCAACGGCAACTTCTTCGCCGTATCCCGCAGCATCATCAACCCGCCGACAATCGACCCGAGAGCAACCAGCAGTATCAACCAGGCATACCAAGGCATCGAGATTCTCCTGAAAGCCTACAGGGCACCGCTTACATGGCATTCGAGCCATTGCCGCAGCCGTTGGTTCAATTATAGGAGCCGCCCGCGGCCGGGCCAAATCTCATGACCCGCGGCCCCCAAACCCCACGCCACTTCGTTTACAATGCGCGCCGTTTACGACTTGCCAAGAGACCCTGCCCATGTCCGCCTGCCAGACGCCCCTGATCGTCGCCCTGGATTTCCCCACCCGTGACGCCGCACTGAAGCTGGCCGACCAGCTCGACCCTGCCCTGTGCCGGGTCAAGGTGGGCAAGGAACTGTTCACCAGCAGCGCCTCAGGGATAGTCGAAACCCTGTGCAGCAAGGGCTTCGAAGTATTCCTCGACCTGAAATTCCACGACATCCCCAACACCACCGCCATGGCGGTCAAGGCCGCGGCTGAGATGGGTGTATGGATGGTCAACGTGCACTGCTCCGGTGGCCTGCGCATGATGTCGGCCTGCCGCGAGGAGCTGGACAAGCGCAGCGGCCCGCAGCCGCTGCTGATCGGCGTGACCGTGCTGACCAGCATGGAGCGCGAGGACCTGGCCGGCATTGGCCTGGATGTCGATCCGCAGGAGCAGGTGCTGCGCCTGGCGGCGCTCGCGCAAAAAGCCGGCATGGACGGCCTGGTGTGCTCGGCACTGGAAGCGCCGGCACTGAAGGCGGCGCATCCGTCGCTGCAATTGGTGACCCCGGGGATTCGCCCGGCGGGCAGTGCCCAGGATGACCAGCGCCGGATTCTGACCCCGCGTCAGGCACTGGACGCCGGCTCCGATTACCTGGTGATCGGGCGTCCGATCAGCCAGGCGGCGGATCCTGCCAAGGCGTTGGCTGCCGTTGTGGCTGAAATCCGCGGTTGAATCAGGGATCGTGGGAGCGGGCTTGCCCCGCTCCCACAAGGCGCCTGGCTGCTGATATCAGACCTTCAACACCAGCTTGCCGAAATTCTCCCCGCTAAACAGCTTGAGCAGCGTCTCGGGGAAGGTCTCCAGGCCCTCCACCACATCTTCCTTGCTCTTCACCTTGCCGCTGGCCAGCCAGCCGGCCATTTCCTGCGCGGCCTTGCCGTACTCCTTGACGTAGTCCATCACCACGAAGCCTTCCATGCGCGCACGGTTGACCAGCAGCGACAAGTAGTTGGCCGGGCCCTTGACCGCTTCCTTGTTGTTGTACTGGCTGATGGCGCCGCAGATCACCACCCGGGCCTTGAAGTTCAGGCGCGACAGCACGGCATCGAGGATGTCGCCGCCGACGTTGTCGAAGTACACATCCACGCCATTGGGGCATTCGCGCTTGAGACCGGCCAGCACGTCCTCGGCCTTGTAGTCGATGACGCCGTCGAAGCCCAGTTCGTCCAGCAGGTACTGGCACTTCTGCGCGCCCCCGGCGATGCCCACCACGCGGCAGCCCTTGAGCTTGGCGATCTGCCCGGCAATGCTGCCGACCGCGCCGGCGGCACCGGAGATCACCACGGTCTCGCCGGCCTTGGGCTGGCCGACATCGAGCAGGGCGAAGTAGGCGGTCATGCCGGTCATGCCCAGGGCGGACAGGTAGCGGGGCAGGGGCGCCAGGCGCGGGTCGATCTTGTGCAGGCCCTGGGGTTCGCCGGTGAAGTAATCCTGCACGCCAAGGGCGCCGCTGACATGGTCGCCGGGCTTGTAGTCCGGATGCTTGGAGCTGACCACCTCGCCGACGCCGAGGGCGCGCATGACCTGGCCCAGGCCCACGGGCGGGATGTACGACTTGCCTTCGTTCATCCAGCCACGCATGGCCGGGTCCAGCGACAGGTAGAGGTTCTTCACCAGCACCTGGCCTTCGCCCGGCTCGCTGGCGGGCCCCTGCTCATAGGTGAAATCGTCACGGCGCACGGCGCCGACCGGGCGCTTGGTCAGCAGGAAACAGCGGTTGGTGTGGGGCATGGCGAGTTCTCCTGAACGAGTGTGAGGGGCTGATGATCGGCGGGTTGAATGGGCCGCGTCACGCAAGATCACCGCGAACGATAGTAGTCCAACCGTGCCCTTGATGATGCTGCCCAGCCCGGCGGTGCCCTGACTAGACTCAGCCACGACTTCCCATCCTTTTGCAGGAGCCAGTGATGAGCATGACTTTCTCCGGCCAGGTTGCCCTGGTCACCGGTGGCGCGGCGGGCATCGGCCGGGCGACGGCCCAGGCATTCGCCGCCGAGGGGCTCAAGGTGGTGGTGGCCGACCGTGACGCGACCGGCGGTGAAGCCACCGTGGCGCTGATTCGCCAGGCTGGCGGCGAGGCGCTGTTCGTCGCCTGCGATGTCACCCGTGACGACGATGTGCGTCAGTTGCATGAGCAGGTCATCACGGTTTATGGCCGGCTCGACTATGCCTTCAACAACGCCGGTATCGAGATCGAGAAGGGGCGCCTGGCGGAGGGCAGCGAGGCGGAGTTCGATGCGATCATGGGGGTCAACGTCAAGGGTGTGTGGCTGTGCATGAAGTATCAGCTACCGCTGTTGCTGGCACAGGGCGGTGGGGCCATCGTCAACACCGCCTCGGTGGCCGGGCTGTCGGCGGCGCCGAAGATGAGCATCTACGCGGCGTCCAAGCATGCGGTGATCGGCCTGACCAAATCGGCGGCCATCGAGTATGCGAAGAAGGGCATCCGGGTCAACGCGGTGTGCCCGGCGGTGATCGACACCGATATGTTCCGCCGCGCCTACGAGGCCGATCCGCGCAAGGCCGAGTTTGCCGCGGCGATGCACCCGGTCGGGCGCATCGGCAAGGTCGAGGAGATCGCCAGCGCGGTGCTGTACCTGTGCAGCGATGGCGCGGCGTTCACGACCGGGCACAGTCTGACTGTCGATGGCGGCGCGTTGGCGATTTGACTGAGGTTGTCCACAGGGTCAGTGCCACGGCTGCGCAGCCGAGCAGCAACACGCCGCCGAAGGCGATCAGCGCCAGTCGCGAGCCGAGCCGGTCGCTGAGCAATCCGGTAAAAATCACCGGCAGGCTGAATCCCAGGTAGGCGAGCAGGAAGAACCCGGCACTGGCCCGGGTCTTCTCGCTCCCGGCCCGCTCATTCACCGCCGCCAAGCCACCCAGGTAAATGAAGCCATAGCAGGCGCTGCTCGCGGCCACGGCGCCCAGCAGCACACCCAGCAGATTGCCGCTGTCGGCCCCCCAGGCCAGCAGCGCGTAGCTGCACGGCAGGATCAGCAGCCCCAGCAAGGTCGCCTGGGCACTGGCCAGGCGCCGGGCCAGCGGCTGGAACAACAAGCCGCAGCTGATCACGCAGAAGGTCGAGAACCCCGACCAGGCACTAAGCCCGTGCTGGCGCAGGATCCCCGGCAGCAGGGCGATCACCAACCCGACACAGGCCCAGGCCAGCAGGATCGCCAAACCATAGGCCAGGCTGCCGGCGGGGTAGCAGGGCAGGCGCAGCATGGCGCTGCACTGCGCCGGACGAGGGTCGGGAAGACGCCAGACCAGCAGCAAGGCGAGGGCGGCCAATGCCAGTTGCAGGTGGAAACTGCCGGGGGTGAGAGTCGGGCCGCGCAGCAGGAACAGGCTGGTCAGTGCCGCGCCCAGGCCGAAACCGAGCGACGTGCTGGCAGTGACCCAGGTGGCGGCGCGGCTATCGGCGTCCGGCGCCATCAGTTCGCTCATGTAGGCGGTGGCGGTGGCCGAGGCAAGGCCTGTGCCCAGCCCCAGGAACAGGCGCGCCAGGCCCAGCATCTGCAGGCTCGGTGCCAGCAGCATGAGCAGCGTGGCGACCATCGACAGGGCTAGCGCGACCAGGATCAGCGGGCGTCGGCCCACCCGGTCGGCCAGGCCGCCGAGGGCCAACAGCACCGGCAGCACGCCGAGCACATAGCCGGAGAAGGCCACGGCGGTCGCCGCCGCGCCTTGCCCGGACAGGTCGGCGTAGGTGATGTAAAGCGGGGCCTGCAGGTTCACCGCGAGGGTGATCAGGCACAGGGCGAAGGCCAGCAGGACTGGGGCATGGCGAGTGGACATCGGTACGGATCCGCAAGGCAGTGACAGTGGTTGGCAGCATCGGCCTTGGCAGTGGTGCTCGCCAAGGCACACTCGCGGAGCATTTATGCTTAACTGTTTGCCTGAAAACATCGAACACTTGCCATGCATTTTCATCTTGATCGTGATCTTCCCATCCCCTTGGTCCAGCAACTGACCGAGCACCTGCAGGCCTGGATCGAACAGCAGCGCCTGCGCCCCGGTGCGCGCTTGCCGTCGATCCGCGCGCTGGCCAAGGCCCAGGCGGTAAGCGCCTCCTGCGTAATCGAGGCCTACGACCGCCTGGCGGCCAACGGCTGGCTGCAGGCGCGGCATGGCGCGGGCTTCTTTGTCGCCGAGCGCAAACCGGGCCTGCGGCCCGACCCTGGGGAGTCCTGGGGTGAGGCGATCGACGGCAGTTGGCGGCAGTTTCGCGAAGGCCATGAGCAATTGCTCAAGCTCGGCTGCGGCTGGCTGCCGGTGGCCTGGCGCGCCGAAGCCGAGCTGGCCCAGGCCATCCGCCAGGTCAGCCGCGGCGCGCCCGAGGCGCTGTTCGACTACTGCCCGCCCCAGGGCCTGGCCAGCCTGCGTCTGCAACTGCACAAGGGGCTGGCGCGGCTGGATATCGCCGCCGAGCCGGAGCGGATCGTCACCACCCAGGGCGCCAGCCATGCCCTGGACCTGCTGGTGCGAACCTTGCTGAATCCGGGCGATACAGTGCTGGTGGAGCGCCCCGGCTATTACAACCTTTACAACTTGCTGCGCCTGCACGGTGTGCACATGCTCGAGGTGCCGCGCACCGCCACTGGCCCGGACCTGGTGGTGCTCGAGCAGTTGCTGGCCGAGCACCAGCCCCGGTGCCTGTTCATCAACAGCCTGTACCAGAACCCGACTGGCACCTGCCTGACGCCCAAGGTGGCCTACCGCTTGCTGGAACTGGCCCGTGAGCATGACCTGCGGATCGTCGAGGACGATCTGTATGCGGACTTCCAGGACGGCCCGGCCACGCGCCTGGCGACCCTCGACAGCGAGCAGCGGGTGATCTACATCGGCAGTTTCTCCAAGACCCTCAGCAGTTCGTTGCGGGTCGGCTATCTTGTGGCCGACCCGCCGTTGATCGCGCGCCTGGCCGAACTGAAGATGGTGGCTGGCATTGGCACCTCGCGCTTCGCCGAACAGGTGGTCGGGCAGATGCTGGCCAATGGCGGCTACCGCAAGAGCGTGCAGCGTCTGCGATTGCGCTTGGGTCAGCACCGGGCCAGGACCTTGGGGCAGCTGGAGGCCTGCGGCTGGAAGGTGTTTTGCGAGCCGGTAGGCGGCATGTTCGTATGGGCCCGGGTGCCTGGGCGCGACTTTGCCGAGCTGGAGCGATTGGCGCTGGAGCATGCGGTGCTGCTCACCCCGGGCAGCGCCTTCGATCCGCAGGGGCGGGCCAGTGACTGGCTGCGGATCAATGTCGCCTATGGACAGGATTCCCGGGCCCAGGCGTTCTTCCGGCATGCGGGGCGACCTCCGGCAGTCTGAAAGCGACACGCTCATAGCTAAATGACACCATTCGCGCGCCCGCCCCTTGTGACGAGGTCGGCGCCATTGTCACTCTTGCCGTTGGCAGAGGGCCAAAAGGCGAGGAGGGCGGTGATGACGGCGACCAAGCACGGTGTATTGGCCAACCTGGGCATGGCGCGCAAGTTGGGCCTGGGTTTCGCCCTGGTGTTGCTGCTCACCCTGGTGGTGGCCGCCATCGGTGTGTACGCCCTGGGCAACGTCGGCCAGCGCTTCGAGGAGCTGCGGCAGATGGCCCAGTTCAACACTGACCTGTTAAAGCTGCGCCAGCACGAACAGGCCTTCGCCCTGCGCTCGGACGTCAAGGAGGCCGATGCCCTGCGTACTGGCCTGCAGGGGCTGGTGGAGCGGGCCCGCGCGGTGCCGGCGCTGTCTTGGGCCGAGGCCGACCTTAACGCCTACGGGCAGGCCTTCGATCAGTTCGTCCAGGCCGTGCAGGCCAAGGAGCTGGCGCTGGACATGGCCAGCTGGTCGGTGTCGAGCGTGGCCAACAACCTCGATGTGCTACAGGCCGGATTGGCCGACGATGGCACCTATACCCTCAAGCAGTCCCAGGGGCAGCAGGGCGGTGAGTTCCTCGAGCAGGCCGGGCAGGTGGCGCAGGTGTCGCGGCTGATGCTGCAGGCCATGGACGAGGCCCGGGTACGCCTGGAGCAGAGCCGCAAGGGCGGCGAGGCCGTTGCCGAGGGGCGCATCGCCCAAACGGTGGAGGCGGCCGGCCTGGTGGAGCAGCTCAAGTCGGCGGTCACCGACGCCGGCTACCAGAGCGTGCTGGGCGAAGTGGCCGGGCATATCGCGAGTTTTTCCGAAAAACTCAACGAGTACACCGACCTGCTGGGCCAGGAGCGGGGGATCAAGGATCAGTTGCAGGCCCGGGCCGAGCAGGTCACCACGCGAGTCGACCAGGCCTACGTCGCCCAGGAGCAGGCCATGCAGGCGGAGCTTGCGCGCAACACCGTGGCCATCGCCGCGGCCACGGCCCTGGCTCTGCTGGTAGGCGTGCTGGCGGCCTGGTTGATCACCCGCGCCGTGGTCGCGCCGCTCAAGCGGGTGATCAGCCGTGCCCGGCGCATTGCCGCAGGCGAGTTGGGTATCGAGGCCGAGCCGCCGCGTGCCGACGAGGTCGGTCAGCTGCTGCAGGCCATGCAGCAGATGGCCGAGGGACTGTCGGGCATCGTTAGTGGCCTGCAGCAGGGTATCGACCAGCTGGCCGGCAGCGCCCAGGCCTTGTCGGCGGTGACCGAGCAGACCAACCGCGAAGTGGGCAGCCAGAAGGACGAGACCGAGCAGGTGGCCACTGCCATGCAGCAGATGACCGCGACGGTTCACGATGTGGCGCGCAACGCCGAGCAGGCAGCCCAGGCGGCCCAGGATGCTGACGACAAGGTCGAGTCGGGGCAGCAGGTGGTACGCCAGAGCATGCAGCGCATCGAGCAGCTGGCGGTGGCGGCCGAAACCGCCAGCAGTGGTATCGACAGTCTCAGCGCCGAGATCCATACCATCGGTGATGTGCTGGAGGTGATCAAGAGCGTGGCAGAACAGACCAACCTGCTGGCGCTCAACGCGGCGATCGAGGCGGCCCGCGCCGGCGAGCAGGGCCGTGGCTTCGCCGTGGTGGCCGATGAAGTGCGCGCGCTGGCCCGGCGTACCCAGCAGTCCACCGAGGAGATCGAACGGCTGGTCGCCAGCCTGCGCGGCAACGCCCAGCAGTCGGTGACGCAGATCCGTGGCAGCACCGAGCTGGTGCGCCTGGCGGTGGCCGACACGCTGCAGACCGAGAGCGCCCTGGGCAGCATCGCCGCGGCGGTGTCGTTGATCCAGCAGATGAATCAGCAGATTGCTGCGGCGGCCGAGCAGCAGAGTTCGGTGGCGGAGGAAATCAGCCGCAGCGTCACCCAGATCCGTGGCAGCGCCGACCAGGCGGCGCTGGCGATGCAGGACAATGCCCGCTCAAGCGTCGAGCTGGCGCAGCTGGGCAGTGACCTGAAGGGGATGGTGGGGCACTTTCGCCTGTGATTGGCTGTGGCGGCCCTATCGCGGGGCAAGCCCGCTCCCACGCATGCCCGCTCACGGGGTCTGGGCGTGGGAGCGGGCTTGCCCCGCGATAGGGTTGTCAGCCCCTGCGCGGACTGAGGATCAGCAAGGTCAACACCCCCGCCACGATCCCCCAGAACGCCGAGCCGATCGAGAACAGAGTGAACCCCGACGCCGTGACCATGAAGGTGATCAGCGCCGCCTCGCGCTCGCGCGCCTCGCCCATGGCCACGCTCAGGCCGTTCATGATCGAGCCGAACAGCGCCAGGGCGGCGATCGACAGCACCAGTTCCTTGGGCAGGGCGCCGAACAGCGCCGCCAGGGTCGCGCCGAAGGTGCCGGCGATGCCGTAGAAGATCCCGCACCACACCGCCGCCGTGTAGCGCTTGGCCGGGTCTTCATGGGCATGCGGCCCGGTGCAGATCGCCGCGCTGATCGCCGCCAGGTTGATGCCGTGGGAGCCGAACGGCGCCAGCAGCAGCGAGGCGAACCCGGTGGCCGAGATCAGCGGCGAGGCCGGCACCTGGTAGCCGTCGGCGCGCAGCACGGCGACGCCGGGCATGTTCTGTGAGGTCATGGCCACCACGAACAGTGGGATGCCGATACTGATGGTCGCCGCCAGCGAGAAGCTCGGCGTGGTCCACACCGGAGTGGCGATTTCCAGCTGGAAGCCGCTGAAGTCCAGCAGCCCCAGGGCACCGGACAGCGCCGTGCCGACCAGCAGCGCGGCCAGCACGCAGTAGCGCGGTGACAGGCGCTTGACCAGCAGGTAGCTGAAGAACATGCCCAGCACCAGCACCGTGCGATGCTGGGCGGCGACGAAGATTTCGCTGCCGATCTTGAACAGGATGCCGGCCAGCAGGGCCGAGGCGAGCGAGGCGGGGATGCGCCGCACCAAGCGCTCGAAACTGCCAGTCAGGCCGCATATCAGCACCAGCACGGCGCAGGTGATATAGGCGCCGATGGCCTCGCCGTAGGTGACGCCGCCGAGGCTGGTGATCAGCAGCGCCGCGCCGGGTGTCGACCAGGCCACGGTGACCGGGGTACGGTAGCGCAGCGACAGGCCGATGCTGCACACCGCCATGCCGATCGACAGGGCCCAGATCCACGACGAGATCTGCGCGCTGGTCAGGCCGGCGGCCTGGCCGGCCTGGAACATCAGCACGAGCGAGCTGGTATAGCCGGTGAGCATGGCGATGAAGCCGGCGACGACCGCCGATGGGGAGCTGTCCGCCAGCGGCCGCAGGCGCGCGGAGGTGGCATCGGTCATGGGGAATTCCTTGTACAGGTGTAAGCAGTTTTTTCAGGCTACCGTGCAATGGCGTGATCCTTGCCATACAGCAGGCATTGCATTTAGCCGTACAGTCGCCAACTATGGGGTATTACTGCGCAACTGCGTAAAAAGGGGAGGGGCGATGTACAAGGTGTATGGGGATTACCAGTCGGGCAACTGCTACAAGGTCAAGCTGATGCTGAGCCTGCTCGACCGTCCGTATGAGTGGCACCCGGTGGATATTCTCAAGGGCGAGACCGAAACCCCCGCGTTCCTGGCCATGAACCCCAACGGCAAGGTGCCGGTGCTCAAGCTCGAGGACGGCACGTGCTTGTGGGAGTCCAACGCGATTCTCAACTACCTGGCCGATGGCAGCGAGTTCCTGCCCAGCGAGCCACGCTTGCGTACCCAGGTCCTGCAGTGGCAGTTCTTCGAGCAGTACAGCCACGAGCCGTACATTGCCGTGGCGCGCTTCATCCAGTTCTACCTGGGCTTGCCCGACGAGCGCCTGGAGGAGTACAGGGGGCTGCACAAGGGCGGCTACAAGGCGCTCAAGGTGATGAACAAACAGCTGGAAATGACGCCTTACCTGGTCGGCGAACAGTACTCCATCGCCGATGTAGCGTTGTACGCCTATACTCATGTGGCGCATCAGGGGGGCTTTGACCTGGCGGGTTACCCGGCCGTGCAGGCCTGGCTGGCGCGGGTGGCCAGCCATCCACGGCATGTGCCGATGGTGGATTGACCGGCCTCATTGCACCCTGTGTAGGAGCGGTCAGGCCGCCGCGAAGCGTTTGTCCAGATAGGCAATGATGTCCTTGGACTCATACATCCAGGTCACCTTGCCGTCCTCCTCGATCCGCAGGCACGGTACCTTCACCCGGCCGCCGCCTTCGAGCAGCGCCTGGCGGTGCTGCGGGTCGTTCTTGGCATCGCGCAGTGCCACCGGTACGTTCAGGCGGTGCAGGGTGCGACGGGTCTTCACGCAGAACGGGCAGGCGTGGAACTGGTACAGCGCCAGGTCCTTGGCCTGCTGCTCGACCTGGGCCTGGGCCGCGGCATCGCGCTGTTTTTTCGCCGGGCGACTGATCCAGTCGCCGAACACGATTAGCTGGCCGAGGCCGACTCGCAGGGCTTTGACGATCATGGGCAACTCCTGAAATGAAAAAGCCGACCCCATGGGGTCGGCTCGGAACACAGGCCGATCACTTGATCAGGCTGAGGAACTCGCTACGGGTGGAGGCGTTCTCGCGGAACTCGCCGAGCATCACCGAGGTGAGCATGGTCGAGTTCTGCTTTTCGACACCGCGCATCATCATGCACATGTGCTTGGCCTCGATGACCACCGCCACGCCCGCGGCGCCGGTCACCTGCTGCACGGCCTCGGCGATCTGGCGGCTGAGGTTTTCCTGGATCTGCAGGCGACGAGCGTACATGTCGACGATCCGCGCCACCTTGGACAGGCCCAGCACCTTGCCCTTGGGCAGGTAGGCCACGTGGGCCTTGCCGATGAACGGCAGCATGTGGTGTTCGCACATCGAGTACAGCTCGATATCCCGGACCAGCACCATTTCGCTGTTGTCGGAGGTGAACAACGCGCCGTTGGTCACTTCTTCCAGGGTTTGCTCATAACCGCGGCAAAGGTATTTCATGGCCTTTGCGGCCCGCTTGGGCGTGTCGAGCAGGCCCTCGCGGGAGACGTCCTCGCCGATCTGGCTGAGGATCGCGGTGTAGTTTTGTTCCAGGGACATGGATCTACCTGTGGAAAATTTCGCAAAGGCGAAGGGTACGGCGGCGACGGCGGCGCTGCAAGCGCGATGTCACTCGTCGCGGCCTTCGAGCATGGTTCGCTTGAGCATCACGTACACCGCGCCGGTACCGCCGTGGCGGGCCTGGCATGAGGCGAAGCCGAGCACCTGCGGGTGCTGGCGCAGCCAGGTGTTGACGTGGCTCTTGATCATCGGGCGCTTGCCGTCCAGGCGCGCGGCCTTGCCGTGGGTGACGCGCACGCAGCGCACTTCGAGCTTGGTCGCCTCGGCGATGAAGTCCCAAAGTGTCTCGCGGGCCTTCTCGACGCTCATGCCATGCAAGTCGAGGCTGCCCTCGAAGGCGATCTGGCCGAGCTTGAGCTTGCGGATCTGGGTTTCCTGGACGCCGTCACGGCGCCACATCAGTTCATCCTCGGCGCCAACGTCGATGACGAACTGGTCGGACAGGCCATCAATCACCAGCGGCTGGTCGCTGCGGACGGTCGCCGCCTGGCGCAGACCGGCCAGCTGCTTGCGGTCGGCCTTGGGTTTGCCGACTTCGGCGCGGTCGTGCTTGATCGGCTTGACGCCCTGCACTTGGCTGCGGAAGAGGGAAAAGTCGTCGTCTTGCATGGTGCCTCCACGTGGGCGGCGTAGTTTACGCGACTGTGCGTCGGAGTGAAGCCTTGAGCTGTGCGCTGTTATGTGCAGGAGCACAAGGCTGCGCCTACAGGGGAGGTGTGAGTGTGTCAGTCGTGCTTCTTCATCAGGTGCGGCGACAGGTTCAACTCGCGGCCACGGCGCAGGCGGATGCGGCTGCGTCGCCAGACACGAACGCCGATCCACAGCAGCAGCAACCCGACCACGACGAGAATCGCCGACAGTGGGCGGTTGGCATTGAGCTCGGCCAGCGCGGCGTAATTGCCCAGCAGGCCGGCGAAGCCGGCCATGGCGAGCAGTATGCCCAGGGTGGCCAGCAGCACGGATAGGGCGGCGGCAACCCGCGCGCCCCAGTTGCTCGGCTCGCGCTGGCGCAGGCGCTTGGCATCGAAACTGCCTTTGAGCTTCATTCGAATTCCTCAGGATCTGGTAGAGCTGATCCGGATTTCGACCTGCGGGTCACCTTGGGGTTCCGCCCGTCCGCCGGGCGGTCGTGGTTCAGACCAGGCTGGCGGTGGGGGCGACGCAGGCGAAATTGTCGGCCATCACGGCCATTTCGCACTGGTGGATCAGCGCGGCGGGGATCACGGTGTCCTTCAGGGCCAGGTCGCGGGTCGCCGAGGCGTCTTCCACCAGGGTGCAGCGATAACCATAGTCCTTGGCGCGGCGCACGGTGGTGCTGACGCTGGAGTGGCTCATGAAACCGCAGACGATCAGGTCGAGGTGGCCGAGCTCCTGCAGCGTTTCGTGCAGCTTGGTGTTCTTGAAGGCGTTGGGCATGCGCTTTTCGATGACGATCTCACCGGCGCGCGGCTCCAGGCCCGGGATGAACTCGCCCGCCGGGCCCTGGGGGTCGAAGCGACCGCCGACGGTGCCGAGGTGGCGCACGTGGATGATCGGGCGGCCGGCCTTGCGGGCGGCATCGAGCAACCTGGCAATGTTCGCCACGGCCTCGTCCATGCCCGACAGCGCCAGCGGACCGCTCAGGTATTCCTTCTGCGCGTCGATGACGATCAGGCTGGCTTGGCCCAGCTTGGCCGGCGGGTAGTCGCGGCCAGTGAGGCGGAACATCGTGGTTGGAACGGACATCAAGGGCTCCTTGGGTAGGGCTTTTGTGCTCCTATTCTCCCTTGCCTTGACGCCAATGTGAATGGTTGACAGCGCAGGCAGCGTGGTTGCTGGCTTGTGGCTATCGGTTTGGCCATCGGAGGAAACAAATGTGTGGTGTGGGCTGTTAGACTTTTGTCCTGTCTGAAAAGGAGTACCTCGTGATCACATCCCGCCTGCGCACCCTGCGCGACCATATCCGCTGGGCGGTCAGCCGCTTCCATGAACATGAGCTGTTCTTCGGCCACGGTGCCGACAACGCCTGGGACGAAGCCCGCCTGCTGGTGCTCGGCGCGGTGCACCTGCCCTGGGAGGTGGCCGACAGCTACCTGGACTGCGCGCTGGAGGATGACGAAACGGTACGCCTGCAGCACCTGCTCAAGCGCCGTATCGAAGAGCGCGTGCCCACCGCCTACTTGCTGGGCGAGGCCTGGTTCTGCGGCATGTCGTTCATCGTCGACGAGCGGGTGCTGGTACCGCGCTCGCCCATCGGTGAATTGATCGAGAAGCGCTTTGAGCCGTGGCTGGCTGCGGAGCCGGCGCGCATCCTCGACCTGTGCACCGGCTCGGGCTGTATCGGCATCGTCGCCGCCGAGGTGTTCCAGGACGCCGAGGTGGTGCTGGCCGACCTGTCCTTCGATGCGCTGGAAGTGGCTAACCAGAACATCGAGCGCCATGGCCTCGATGAGCGGGTGTACACCGTGCAGGGCGATGGTTTCGCCGGCCTGCCGGGGCAACGCTTCGATCTGATCCTGTCCAATCCGCCGTATGTCGATGCCGAGGATTTCGGCGACATGCCGGCCGAGTATCACCACGAGCCCGAGCTGGGACTGGCCTGCGGCAACGATGGCCTGGACCTGGTGCGGCGCATGCTGGCCGAGGCGGCCGACCACTTGACCGACAAGGGCCTGATGATCGTCGAGGTGGGCAACAGCCAGGTGCACGTCGAGTCGCTCTATCCCGAGGTGGACTTCGCCTGGCTGGAGTTCGAGCGCGGTGGGCACGGGGTGTTCATGCTGACGGCCGAGCAGTGCCGGCAACATCAGGAGCTGTTCAAGGCGCGGGTCTGACGGATTCACACCGCCCCTGGAGCGGCCTTGTGTCGCGAAAGGGGCAGCGTAGCAGCCCCAGGATTCAGTGTTGATGCAAAGATTGCTGGGGCCGCTTTGCGGCCCTTTCGCGACGCAAGGCCGCTCAGGGATCGCGTGGGGCGGGTCAGCGGGTGGCGATCCAGATCAGCAACCCGGCCTGGAATACCGCGAACGCCACCAGGCAGGTGATGGTGAAGCGCAGGCCGCTGTCCTCGCGGCGGTACTTGGCCACGCGCTCGTCACGTTCGCGTAACTGGGCTTCCTTCTCCATCAGGTTCTGCTCGGCTTGCTGCAGCATGCCGGCGGCCTCGAGATTGTCCACGCGCTGGACCTTCTCGGTGTTCCAGCCGCCCTTGAGCTGGCCCACTGGCGTTTCCACCAAGCGCCCCTTGAGCAGTTGGCCGTCGGTGTACTCCACCGCCAGGCCGACACTGCTCAGCACGCGGTCGCGGCGCAGGCGGGTGTCTTCGTTCAGAGCGTCCTTGTTCGGCAAGCTCATACCCTCGACCTGATAGTGCGAGCAACGCTGCTGCAGCCACTGCACCGCCTGCGCCAGCAGGTAGCGGCCAAGGCCACGGTTCAGCGGCTCCAGCTGCAGGCCGGCCGGGTCGCCGATGCGCACTGTGCGCGTTTCATGGTCGACGCGGATGTCCAGCTGGTTCTGCTCCTTGCGCACCTTCTGCCCCGGCAGGCGGATTTCCATGCGCAGCAGGCTGTGGGCCTTGTCGTGGCGCTCGGCGTAGCCGAACTGGACAAATCGCAGGGGGCGGGCGCCGCTGTTGCGGTCGGTCGGCAGCGGCGCCAGGCGCAGCAACTGGAAGTGCTCGGCGGCAAGCTCCGCCCAGGGCAGCGGGGCGCTTTCCGGGGCTTGTTCTTCGGTCGCCTCGGCGGCGGGGGCATCGGTCATCAGGGAATCCTCAGGTGCACGGCGGCCGGGTGCCAGTACCTGCAAGGACATCGCAGATGTGGGCTTGCCCGCGATTCGGGCGCGCATGCCCCCGGATCACTGCCTTCTTAGCCGCGTTATCGGCAGGCCAAGCCAATACCTGAGGGTGCTTTCAGGCCTGCGGCAGCCCGTGGATGAACAGGACGATGCGCTCTCCCAGCTCTCGGGCCAGCGGTAATTCAGGATTGCGGTAGCTGTCCCGCTGCTGGTCCATCTCCCGAGGGCTGATGCGCAGCATGTGGTTCATGCCGTCGATCAGCGCCAGTTGGGCGTCGGGCTTGGCGGCCTTGAGGCGCTCGGCGTCGGCCACCTCCACCTGGATGTCGTTGCGGCCCTGGACGATCAGCGCGGGCACCTTGAGCCGGGCGAACGCCGCCGCCGGGTCCTGATGCAGCAGGGTGATCAGGTACGGCTGCACGCTGGGGCGGAACACCTGACGCAGCGGAGCGGGCACGTCGAGGCTGGTCTGCCCGGCCTGCAACCGGTCGATCAGCGCCACGCCCCCGGCCAGTTGCGCCGGGGGCAGGCGCAGGGCCAGTTGTTCGCGCAGCACATCAGCCACCGGCCGGCCGCTGCCGGCCAAGGTGATCACCGCGCTGGCGCCGGCCTGCTCGGCGGCCAGGCTGGCGATCAGCGCGCCTTCGCTGTGGCCGACCAGGATCAGTGGGCCGAAGCGCGGGTCCTGGCGCAACGCGCGCCCCCAGGCCACCACATCGGCGACATAGCGTTCGACGCTGAGGTCGCGCTCGTCGGGCGTGGCCGGCTGGCTAGCGGCCACGCCACGCTTGTCGAAGCGCACGCTGGCGATGTGCTCGCCGGCCAGAAACAGGGCCAGGCGCTTGAGGTTGTCGATGCGTCCGGAGGCGGGGTTGTTGCCATCGCGGTCGGTAGGGCCGGAGCCGGCGATGATCAGCACCACCGGCGGTGGGGTGGCTTGTTGCGGCAGCAGCAGGCTGCCATGCAGCACGCCCTGGCCGGTGTCCAAGTCGATGGGGCGTTGCAGCACGGTGGGGGCTGCCTGGGCGAGGCTGGCGCAGAACAGCAGGAGCAGGGCGGCGAGGCGCGACTTCATGGATGGGGGACTACATGGGAAGTTGATGTTTCGACCTTGGGCCAAGCTGAAGGTTCGCGGGGCTCGTCGCCGGGCAAGCACGACCCCCAAATCCCCGCTGTTTTCCGTATACTGCCGGTTTCGACCACTTCAGGCAGATTCGCGGAGCGTCCATGTCCGGCAATACCTACGGCAAGCTGTTCACTGTCACCACCGCTGGCGAGAGCCATGGTCCGGCGTTGGTCGCCATTGTCGACGGCTGCCCGCCAGGCCTGGAAATCTCGCTCGCCGACCTGCAGCACGACCTCGACCGGCGCAAGCCCGGCACCAGCCGGCACACCACCCAGCGTCAGGAGCCGGACGAAGTGGAGATCCTCTCCGGCGTATTCGAAGGCCGCACCACCGGTTGCTCGATCGGGCTTCTGATTCGCAACACCGACCAGAAGTCCAAGGACTATTCGGCGATCAAGGACCTCTTCCGCCCGGCCCACGCCGACTACACCTACCACCACAAGTACGGTATCCGCGACTACCGCGGCGGTGGCCGCAGCTCGGCGCGCGAAACCGCGATGCGTGTGGCGGCTGGCGCCATCGCCAAGAAGTACCTGGCCACCCAGGGCATCCGCGTGCGCGGCTACATGAGCCAGCTCGGCCCGATCGAGATCCCGTTCAAGACCTGGGACTCGGTCGAGCAGAACGCTTTCTTCAGCCCCGACCCGGACAAGGTGCCGGAGCTCGAGGCCTACATGGACCAGCTGCGCCGTGACCAGGACTCGGTGGGAGCGAAGATCACCGTGGTCGCCGAAGGCGTGATGCCGGGCCTGGGCGAGCCGATCTTCGACCGCCTCGACGCGGAGCTTGCCCATGCGCTGATGAGCATCAACGCGGTCAAGGGCGTGGAAATCGGCGCCGGCTTTGCCAGCGTCGCCCAGCGTGGCACCGAGCACCGTGACGAACTGACCCCGGAGGGCTTCCTCAGCAACAATGCCGGCGGCATCCTCGGCGGTATCTCTTCGGGCCAGCCGATCGTCGCCCACCTGGCGCTCAAGCCGACCTCGAGCATCACCACCCCGGGCCGCTCGATCGACGTCGACGGCAACCCGGTCGAGGTGATTACCAAGGGCCGTCACGACCCGTGCGTGGGCATCCGCGCCACGCCGATCGCCGAGGCGATGATGGCCATCGCCTTGATGGACCACCTGCTGCGCCACCGGGCGCAGAATGCCGATGTTCGGGTAGATACGCCGGTCTTGCGTTGATCGACTCATCCTGGGGCCGCGTGGCGGCCCATCGCGATACAAGGCCGCACCCACAGGATTCATGCGGATCCTGTGGGTGCGGCCTTGTGTCGCGAAAGGGGTGCGCAGCGCCCCCACAGGGTTGAAGCATGCCCCCGATCCCCTACTGGCGCCTCTCCAGCTTCTACCTCTTCTACTTCGCCCTGCTCGGTTCCACTGCGCCGTTCCTGGCCCTTTATTTCGACCACCTGGGTTTCTCCCCTCCACGCATCGGCGAGCTGGTGGCCATCCCCATGTTGATGCGCTGCATCGCTCCCAACCTGTGGGGCTGGCTGGGCGACCGCAGCGGCCAGCGCCTGCTGATCGTGCGCCTGGGCGCGCTGGCGACACTGGCGACCTTTTCGCTGATCTTCTTCGCCAAGAGCTATGCCTGGCTGGCGATGGTCATGGCCCTGCACGCGTTCTTCTGGCATGCGGTGCTGCCGCAGTTCGAGGTGATCACCCTGGCCCACTTGCATGGCCAGACCGCGCGTTACAGCCAGGTGCGGTTATGGGGCTCGATCGGCTTCATCCTTGCGGTTGTCGGGCTTGGGCGCCTGTTCGAATGGCTGAGTCTGGACATCTACCCGGTGGCGATGGTGGCGATCATGGCCGGGATTGTCGCCGCCAGCCTCTGGGTGCCCAACGCGCAACCCGTGGAGCAGACCGAGCGGCGCGGGGCAGGGGGCTTCCTCGCGCAGGTGCGGGCACCCGGCGTGCTGGCCTTCTATGTGTGCGTGGCCCTCATGCAGCTCAGCCACGGGCCGTACTACACCTTCCTCACCCTGCACCTGGAGCACCTGGGCTACAGCCGTGGTGCCATCGGTCTGCTGTGGGCGCTCGGAGTGGTGGCCGAGGTACTGGTGTTCATGGCCATGAGCCGGATCTTTGCCCGTTTTTCCGTGCGCAAGGTGCTTCTGGCCAGCTTTGTGCTGGCCGCCTTGCGCTGGTTGCTGCTGGGCAACCTGGCGGATATCCCGGCAGTGCTGGTGTTCGCCCAGGTGTTGCACGCGGCCACGTTCGGCTGCTTCCACGCCGCGGCCATCGCCTTCGTCCAGGCCAGTTTCGGCGCCCGCCAGCAGGGCCAGGGCCAGGCGTTGTACGCGGCGCTCTCGGGCACCGGCGGCGCGTTGGGCGCCCTGTACTCGGGCTACAGCTGGAAATTGCTGGGCCCGCACTTCACCTTTGGTATGGCCAGCGTCGCGGCGCTCGCGGCAGCCGTTATCATTGCCTTCCGACTCAAAGACAGCAGGAACCACCCCTGATGAGCATCCTCAGCGTATTCGACCCGTCCAGCCCGGAACTGCCGCACAAGGTGCTGACCCACCACGACGACATCGCCGCGACCCTGGCCGAGCAGGGCGTGCGCTTCGGCCGCTGGCAGTCTGGCGCGCGACTGCGCCCGGGCAGCAGCCAGGATGAGGTGGTCGCCGCGTGCCGTGGGCCGCTCGACCAGTTGATGACTGCCCATGGCAGCCGGGTGTTCGGCGTGCTCAGCCGCGATGGCGTCGACCCGAGCCAGGCTGACCTGCGCGACGAGCATGTGCATGACGGCGAGGAAGTGTTCGCGCTGATCAGCGGGCGCGTCCAGGTCAGCCTGCGCCTGGGGGATGCGGTGTACGCCGTGCTGTGCGAGAAGGATGATGTGCTGGTGGTGCCGGCCGGCATGCGCCGCTGGCTGGACCTGGGCGACACGCCGTTCTGCCTGGCCCTGCGTCTGTTCGCCAGTGACTCGGCGGTGCCGCCGCGGTTCACCGGCGATGCCACTGCCAGGCAATTTGCCGGACTCGACGAATTCTAAAGGAATTGGCTCGCGGGGCCGCCTGTGCTCACGCTGTCCTTGGGTGAGCGCAGGCGTGCCCCGCGAAGAGGGTTGCGCGATCAGCGGTAGGTCGGCAGGGCGAAGCGCTGCTGGCTCTGCAGCATCGAGATTACCGGCAGCTCGCTTGGCTGCCCGGCCAGGTCGCGGCGGATGGCGCTGATCGCCCAGGACAATTGCTCGGCACTGTGCAGTTGCGCGTAGGTCAGCACGCGGCGGGTCACCACGCCGTCGCTGGCGCGCAGGGTCAGCAGGACACCACCGTCCGGACGCGGCTGAGTGGTGACCTGGTAGGCGGCGAAAACCGAGGCGAATTTTTCCTGGATGAGGTCCATATCAACTCCTGACTGTTGTACTGGCAGACTTGAGTTGATGATTGCAGTGACCGTGCCAGCCTTTTATTTGGATAAAGTGCTTTTAAATCAATGACTTAAATTTGTTTGCTCAAGATTGTGCATTGCAATCTGCACGCCCGTGCATTTTGCACAGTGCATTTTGCACGGTCATGGTCTGGCCATGGTCATAGCCTGGCTCTGTGCCGCCGATAGAATCTGAACCTTGGACCGCTCGCCGTTGCCTGATGGACACTTGGCCCATTGCCAGATGCCAGGAGGTTCCCGATGTCCGATCACCAGCCCGCCACCATGACCGCCGAAGAAACCGCGGCCTTCGCCGAGGAGGTCTTCGAGCGCGCCCGCCGCGGCGACGCGACGATGCTCGGCCGCTTGCTTGACGGTGGCCTGCCCGCCGACCTGCGCAACCACAAGGGCGACACCTTGTTGATGCTGGCCAGCTACCATGGCCACCACGACGCCGTGCGGGTGCTGCTGGCCCATGGCGCCGATCCGTTGATTGCCAATGACAACGGCCAGTTGCCGATTGCCGGCGCTGCCTTCAAGGGCGATCTGGCCATGATCCGCCTGCTGCTCGAGCACGGCGTGCCGGTGGATGCCGCCGCCGCGGACGGCCGCACCGCGCTGATGCTGGCGGCGATGTTCAACCGCCTGGAGATCATCGACTACCTGCTGGCCCAGGGGGCTGATCCGGCACGGCGTGACGCGGCCGGCGCCACCGCGCTGACGGCTGCGCGCACCATGGGCGCGGTGGATGCCGCCGCACGCCTGGAGGCGAAGGCCGGCTAACCCTTCGGGGGCGTTTGCGGCTATCCTTGGCGCCTTTCACGCCAACCCGCAGGGCCCCCCATGAAAGACCAGTTGCTCGAACTCATCCGCCTCATCGGCGCCGGCTGCATGCGCGATGAGGACATCGAGCGCATCGCCGCCGAGGCCGCCCAGGCCTACGCCGACCCCGCCGCCTTCCTCGCCGCCAATCCGGACATCAACTACGACGACACCTTCCCGTTCCCGCTGGGCGAATGGGTGGTGGTCGGCAGCCTGCCCGACACCGTGCTGTTCCAGGCCGACAGCTACCAGGACCTGTTCCAGCAGATCAGCGACTCGTTCGACAAGAGCGTGCCGTTCACCCTCAAGCCCAAGCAGCTGGCGCGCACCGAGGCGCTGACCGCGCTCAACCGCATCCAGGTGCAGATGGGCGCGTTGAACAAGGAAGCCGGGGGCTACGTGCTGCTGAATTTCAGCCAGTTGCTCGATGACGAGCTGCAAATGGTGATGGTGGGGCAGAACGACCTGGCCCGTGTGCTGGAGTTGGGTGAGGCAGTCGGCATCAAGGTGGAGCCGGCGCTGGAGGCGCTGAAGGTGGCGGTGCACGTCTAAGCAACGAATTTTGCACCTTCCCCTGTAGGAGCGGCCTTGTGTCGCGAAAGGGGTGCGAAGCGCCCCGAGGATTCGTGTATCAAGCTGATATCGCCGGGGCTGCTTCGCAGCCCTTTCGCGACACAAGGCCGCTCCTACAGGGATTGCGGACGGCCGGAGGATGTGTGCCTCAACCTAACGCGGTATCAAGAAACATCATCACCGCGAATCCGCCCATCAGCCCCAGCGTCGCTGCGGTCTGGTGCCCGTTGCGGTGGGTCTCCGGAATCACCTCGTGGGACACCACGAAGATCATCGCCCCCGCCGCCAGGCCCATGCTGATCGGGTAGGCCAAGGCGAAGCCAGTGGAAATGCCCAGGCCGATCACCGCGCCCAGCGGCTCCATCAGGCCCGAGCCGATCGCCACCATCATCGCCTTGAAGTTCGAAAGCCCCGTGGCGCGCAGGGCCAGGGCCACGGCCAGGCCTTCGGGAATGTCCTGGATAGCGATGGCGCTGGTCAGCGGCAGGCCGATGTTCATGTCGCCGTTGGCGAAGCTCACACCGATGGCCATGCCCTCGGGCAGGTTGTGCAGGGTGATGGCCAGTACGAACAGCCACACCCGGTTGACCCGCTCGGCCTGCGGGCCACAAGGGCCGGTGCTTTCATGCTCGTGCGGGGTAAAGCGGTCAAGGCCCAGCATCAGCAGCACCCCGAGGCCCATGCCCAGGACCACGGTGAAGGCCGCCGCCGGGCCGTTGCCGGTGATTTCGCGGGCGGCGTCCAGGCCCGGCAGGATCAGCGAGAACGAACTGGCGGCGAGCATCATGCCGGCGGCAAAGCCCAGCATCACATCCTGGGTGCGGGCGTTGACGTCGCGCAGGATCACCGCCAGCACAGCGCCCAGGGCGGTGGCGCCGAAGCCCGACAACCCGCCGAGCAGGGCCAGGTGCAGGTTGTCGGCGTGGTCGCCGTTGACCGCGTTCCACAGGCTCGCCAGCAACAGCGCGGCGACGGCCAGCAGGCTCAGGGCCAGGCCGGCGCTGAGCCATGGCGTTTCCCGGGCCTGTTGTCGCCAGGCGCTGAGCATTGAGTCGGGAGCGACACTTTGGGTGTGGGCGGGGGGCATGTGAACCTCGGAGCAGTGAATGACAGCAGTTTATCCACTGACCTGTGCGCCGGGCCAAGGATTCCCTTCTATCGAGGCCATAGCCCGCTATGCTCTTGAACACATTTACCGTGCGGGAGCGGCGCCATGGGGTCCACCTTCAACAGCCTGGTCGGCTTGATCATCCTGACCCTGGATATCTGGGCCATTCTCAATGTGCTCAAGAGCGGCGCCGAGGTCGGCATCAAGGTGCTGTGGATCCTGCTGATCCTGCTGCTGCCGGTGCTGGGGCTGATCATCTGGGCGATTGCCGGGCCACGGGGCAATGTGCGGATCTGAAGCCGCTCATCCCAACTGTGTAACTTTGTAAGGGCCGGCTGCTCTCGACAAAATTTTCACACTCGATTTTTGAAAATCCGCGCCGCACAATGCGGCCTTGGTCCCACCTCGCGTTCGAGGGGCCGACCACCAGGCTGTCGGCGATCTCGCCTTCCCGCAAACCGCAATCCTAGGACCTCTCCATTCATGGCTAACACGGACGCCTTGAAGCAACAGAGCGTGCGAGGCTCGTTCTCGCCGACCCTGAAATCCCACCTGGCCTACACAGTGCTCAGTGGCCTGGTGATCATGCTGATGCTCAGCCTGGTGCGCCTGGCGCTGCTGGCCTACAACAGCGACATGATCGGCGACACGCCTTACTCCACCGTCGCCGAAGGCTTCTTCAATGGCCTGCGCTTCGACCTGCGGGTGGTGGTGTACATTAGCATCCCGTTGCTGCTGGCGCTGCTCAGCCCCTGGCTGATGGCGCGCCGCGGGCTGTTCCGCTTCTGGCTGACCATCGCCTCGAGCGTGGTGATGTTCCTCGGCCTGATGGAGATGGACTTCTACCGCGAGTTCCACCAGCGCCTGAATGGCCTGGTGTTCCAGTACATCAAGGAAGACCCCAAGACCGTCATGAGCATGCTCTGGTACGGCTTCCCGGTGGTCCGTTACCTACTGGCCTGGCTGGTCGGCACCTGGCTGCTGAGCTTGCTGTTCAAGGGCATTGATCGCCTGACCCGTGGCGAGCAAAGCGTCCAGCCCGCCGGCAGCCGCAAGGTCGCGCCATGGTATGGCCGCCTGGCGGTGTTCATGGTCGTGCTGTTGGTGGCCGTGGTCGCCGCACGTGGCACCCTGCGCCAGGGCCCGCCAATGCGTTGGGGCGATGCCTTCACCACCGACTCGAACTTCGTCAACCAGCTGGGCCTGAACGGTACGCTGACCCTGATCGACGCCGCCAAGAGCCGCTTCGGCGAGGACCGCGCCAACATCTGGAAGCCGGTACTCGACCAGCCGCTGGCCACCCAGACCGTGCGCGAGCAACTGCTGACTGCCAACGACACCCTGGTCGATGCCGACGAAGCACCGATCCGTCGTGACTTCCTGCCGCCGCAGAAGAACACCCTGGCGGTCAAGAACGTCGTGGTCATCCTCATGGAAAGCTTCGCCGGCCACTCGGTGGGAGCCCTGGGCAGCCCGAACAACATCACCCCGTACTTCGACAAGCTGGCCAAGGAGGGGTTGCTGTTCGACCGCTTCTTCTCCAACGGCACCCATACCCACCAGGGCATGTTCGCCACCATGGCCTGCTTCCCCAACCTGCCGGGCTTCGAATACCTGATGCAGACCCCCGAAGGCGGCCACAAGCTGTCCGGCCTGCCGGCGTTGCTCAGTGCCCGTGACTATGACGATGTCTACGTCTACAACGGCGACTTTGCCTGGGACAACCAGTCCGGGTTCTTCGGCAACCAGGGCATGACCACCTTCATCGGCCGCAACGACTTCGTCAATCCGGTGTTCTCCGACCCGACCTGGGGCGTGTCCGACCAGGACATGTTCGACCGTGGTAACGAGGAGCTGGCCAAACATGACGGCAAGAAGCCGATCTACGCGCTGCTGCAGACCCTCTCCAACCACACGCCGTACGCCTTGCCCAAGGACCTGCCGGTGGAGAAGGTCACCGGGCAAGGGCGCCTGGACGAGCACCTGACCGCCATGCGCTATTCCGACTGGGCGCTGGGCCAGTTCTTCGAGAAGGCCCGCAAGGAGCCGTATTTCAAGGACACACTGTTCGTCATCGTCGGCGACCACGGCTTCGGCAACCACCAGCAGGTCACCGAGCTGGACCTGGGCCGCTTCAACGTGCCGTTGCTGCTGATCGCCCCGGGTATCCAGGAGAAGTTCGGCGCGGTCAACCACACCGTGGGCACCCAGGTCGACATCGTGCCGACCATCATGGGCCGCCTGGGTGGCCAGGCCCGTCACCAGTGCTGGGGCCGCGACCTGCTCAACCTGCCTGAGGGCGACCAGGGCGTGGGCATGATCAAGCCGTCGGGCAGCGAGCAGATCGTTGGCCTGGTGCAGGGCGACCGCATCCTCATCGAGTCCAAGGACATGACCCCGCGGATGTACCGTTATCAGTTGGGGCGCGAGTTCAAGGCCGAACTCATCGAAAGCCCGGACCAGCCGGAAATGCTGAAGAAACTCGAGGCCTATATCCAGACCGCGACCAAGAGCCTGCTGGACAACACCGCCGGTGTCGTCCACGGCACGCCGAAGTAAGGTCGCCGCCTGCCTCATGAAGCCCGCCCTGAACCGGCGGGCTTTTTTCATGCGGTTTCATCTACGTGGCTGAACATTCATTCCGGCGCGATGGTCAAGTGAGTACGCCGTTCCATTCACCGTTGCGCCAGCGAGGGTCGATCGATGAAAGCATGGGAAGTCAGCTTTGCCGACCAGAAGGGCGAGCCGCAGACGCTGCTGCTCAATGCCGAGCAATGCCCCAGCGAGGAGGATGCCGCCCGCGCGATCCGCTCGCGGCTGTTTCCGCTCATGGACGAACTGGACCTCAACGACTTCCAGGACCGCAGCTTTTCCCCCACGGCACGTTGGCTCAAGGAGCAGAGCGGCGTGACCATCACCACCATTCGCGAAGCGCCCTGAACCGGGTGTCTCTGGCGTAGCGCCCACGCAGGCGCTACGCTCAAGTCAGGCGCCGGCCTTCTCTGCGGGCCGCCGCCGTTTTCATCGCGTCTTGCAATCCGCTCGTATTGTCAGGCATTCCTTGTGTGCCAGGCAGGTGCGTTGTGCACGGAAAGTCTATCCATTGCTTTGCAGGAGGACGTTTCATGAGCAGCCAGAACGACGACATCAGCAGCAGTGTCCTGCGCCAGATGAAAGCTGGCGGTTTCGATTTCACCCGCATCCACCCCATCGAGTTCTATGCCGTGTTCCCCAGCGAGGCCGGTGCCCGCAGGGCGGCGGGGCAATTTCGTGGCGAATCGCTCAACGCCCAGGTGAGCGAGCGCGACGACGGTGCCTGGCACCTGGAACTGAGCAAGGTGATGTACGCCACCCATGGCGGCATCGGCGCCTTCGAGCAGGCCTTCGAACGGGTCGTGTCACCCTATGGCGGCGAAGTCGAGGGCTGGGGCGTCAAGCAGGAAAGGCCGATCGCCTAGGCCCTGCGAGGCCATTAGTGCGCTTTGCGCCCCGCCATATGCTTCAGGTACGCCAGCACGGCATCGAGCGCCGGCTCATCCAGCACCTGGCTGGAAAACCCGGGCATCTTCGCCTGTGGCCAGCGCCGCAGGCTCTGCGGGTCGCGAATGTACTGGCGCAGGAAGGCCGGCTGGAAATACTCGGTGGGGTTGTGCGGCAGGTTCAGGTCCGGGCCCAGGTGCGCGTCGCCGGCGCCATTGAGGCGATGGCAGGCCAGGCAGTTCTGCTGAAACAGGGCAAAACCCTGGCGCACCGGGTCGTTCTCGGCCAGGGCCGGGTCGGGCAGCAGGGCGGGGAAGCGTGTCTCGACCCGGGGCAGGCGGCGGATGCTGGCGATCTGATACGGCCATTGTTCCGGGCGAATACCACTGGCCTGCGGTTGGGTCCATACCAGGTAGAACGGCCCTGCGCCTGGCTTGCCTTTGCTCAGCGCGGGCCAAGGGTGGCTGGGGGCCTCGATGGCCAGCCAGGCTTGCGCGGGGCCTGCCTGCAACAGCGGCCCGGCGGGCATCTCGGCGGCGAAGCCATCGAGGGCCACGGCCTGCAGGTGATCGCTCGGGATCACGCCCGGCAGCAGCACAGCCAGAGGCACGGCGCGGTAATGCAAGGTGCGCTTGTAGGCCACGTCCTGTTCGATGGTGATATCCCGCGCCTGCGGATGGGCAAGTAGCTGTTCACTGCTCCAGTGCCGGCTATCCCCACCCAGTTCCAGCGTCAGCTGTGCCGCTGGCGATGTCGGGGCGAGCAGCAGGCAGAGCAGGGCAAGACACAGGCGCATGGGCGATCTCCAACCATCAAGGTCGGCAGAGTACCTGCGCGCAATCGGAAAATGCCACTGCCGCGTTCAGCCGAAGAGCCGGGTGAGGTTCGGCAGGATCAGCAGCAGCGTCGTGGCGAAGAGTATGAGGCCGGCTTGGCGTACCTTGGATTGTCTGAACATGGCGGACCGCCTTCTTGTTGTTATTCCTGAATAACCCTTGGCTTCCTTGTCTAGCGTCGGGTCGATCGCAGCGGCGTGATGGCACGCCGTTCCTGCTTGCCGCGTATATCTGGATATACAACCAACAGTAGGGCCCGCGTCATCCCTGATTCAGAACCCTTTGTTCTAAGATTTATCATGTCGATTCCTCATGGCTTTAAGGCCACTGGCCACCCCGCTGGCACGCTCAGGCTAGACGAGTGCGCGGCAGGGGTTACGAAGGGTTACAGGGCCTACCGTTCGTCCGGATATCCTACTTGCTTGTACGGCCCTTTCGCGTCAGTCTCTACAGCAAATCCCACCCACATGTCGTTCAGGACTACCCCTATGTCGTTACGCATCTGCATCCTTGAAACCGATGTCCTGCGACCGGAGTTGATCGCGCAGTACCAGGGCTACGGCAGGATGTTCGAGCAGCTGTTTTCGCGTCAGCCGATCGCGGCCGAATTCGATGTGTACAACGTGATGAATGGCGACTACCCCCCGGACGGCGAACGCTTCGATGCCTACCTGGTGACCGGCAGCAAGGCCGACTCGTTCGGCGACGATCCCTGGATCCAGACGCTCAAGGCCTACCTGCTCAAGCTCTACGAACGTGGCGAGAAACTGCTGGGCGTGTGTTTCGGCCACCAGTTGCTGGCGCTGACCCTCGGCGGCAAGGCCGAGCGCGCCGACAAAGGTTGGGGGGTGGGCGTGCACCGTTACAGCCTGGCGGCCCATGCGCCGTGGATGGACCCGCAGGTGTCCGAGCTGACCCTGCTGATCAGCCACCAGGACCAGGTCACCGAGCTGCCCGAAGGGGCCACGGTCATCGCCTCGAGCGACTTCTGCCCGAACGCCGCCTACCACATCCGTGACCAGGTGCTGTGCTTCCAGGGACACCCGGAGTTCGTCCACGACTACTCCCGGGCATTGCTCGACGCGCGGCAGGCGTCGCTGGGCAATGAAGTCTATGAGAAGGCGGTGGCCAGCCTGGCCACCGAACACCAGGGGGATCTGGTGGGCGAATGGATGCTGCGTTTCGTCCAGCAGCCCGGCCGCCGCGCGATCTGAGAGGCGCATCGACCTCAATCGCGGGTTCCCCCGCGATTGGCGTTACAGCCAGCCCGAACGCTTGAAGCTGTAGTACAACCCCGAACAGCCCAGGGCGATCACCCCCAGCACGCCGAAGTAACCATAGCGCCAGGCCAGCTCCGGCATGTTCTCGAAGTTCATCCCGTAGATCCCGGCGACCGCCGTGGGAAACGCCAGGATCGCCGCCCAGGCGGCGAACTTGCGCTGGGTGATGCTTTGCCGTGACGACTCCAGCAGCATGCCGATCTCGATGGTCTGGCTGGCGATGTCGCGGATCCCGGCCAGGTCCTCCATCTGCCGCGTGACATGGATCTGCACGTCGCGAAAGTACGGGCGCATGTTCTTGTCGATGAACGGAAAGCTCAGGCGCTGCAGTTCTTCGCTGATCTCCACCATCGGCGCCACGTAGCGGCGCAGGCGCAGGATGTCGCGGCGCAGGCTGTGCAGGCGCTGGATGTCTTCTTCCTTGAGCGAATTGCCGAGTACGCTCTGTTCCAGCTCCTCGATCTCGCCGTGGATGGCCTCGCTCACCGGTTGGTAGTTCTCGGTGACGAAATCCAGCAGTGCGTAGAGCACGAAGTCCTCGCCGTGTTCGAGCAGCAGCGGGCGCGCTTCGCAGCGCTGGCGCACCAGGGCATAGGACTTCGAGTGACCGTTGCGGCAGGTGATGATGTAGCCGTTGCCGGCGAAGATATGGGTCTCGATGAACTCGAGCTTTCCTTCGTGGCGTACCGGCGAGTAGGTAACGATGAACAGCGCGTCGCCGAAGGTCTCGAGTTTTGGCCGGCTATGTTTCTCCAGGGCGTCTTCGATGGCCAGCTCATGCAGGCCGAACTGGCGCTGCAGGTTGGCCAGTTCCTCTGCATTGGGCTCTTCCAGGCCGATCCAGACGAAGTGTCCGGGCTTGCGCGCCCATTCGGCGCCCTCGTCAAGGCTGATGTTGGTGACCTTCCTGCCGGCGCTGTACACCGCCGATGCGACGACTCGACCCATGGTTGTCCGCTTATCCGATTGAACACGCTACACAGCTTGGGCTGTGTAGCGGTGCGGGGCAAGTCCGCACGCAGGTCAGGGCGTGGTGACTTCGCTTTCCATATGGTCGATGCAGTGTTGCATCTGGCTGCGGCATTGCTCGATCAGTGCGGGCAAGTCCTGCTGGGTCAGGCCCGCGGTGGCGATCGGTGCCAGCGAGCGGATGATCACGGTGCGCTGGCGCCAGCTGTTCAGGCCCAGGCGCTGGGTGTAGCGGCTGACGCACACCGGCACGATCGGCACACCGGCCTCGATGGCCATGTGGAAAGCGCCCTTCTTGAACGCCAGCAATTGCTCGCCGGGGTTGCGCGTGCCTTCCGGAAAGATCCAGATCGAGGTGTCGTCGCGCAGGGTCCGGGTGGTGGTCTGCATGGCCTTGCGCGCCTGGTAGGCGTTCTTGCGGTCGACCAGCACATTGCCCCCCAACCAGAACAGCTGGCCGAACAGCGGAATCCAGCCCAGGCTCTTCTTGCCGATGGCCACGGTGCGGCGCGGCACGACCTGGCCGAGGATGAACAGGTCATAGTTGGACTGGTGGTTGGCGATGATCACGCAGCCGGGGGGCTGGTCCCACAACGGACCGACCTCGGCCTTGACCTTGATGCGCATGAGCCAGGCGGCCGGCACGCTGTACAGGCGGGCGAACAGGCGGCTGTTGTCGGGATTGAACGGGCGCAGCAGGCCGATCACCAGACCGACGACACCCACGAGCAGGAAGTGCAGCGCCAACAGGAGCATGCGAAGCATAAAAAGCATGGTACGACTCACACCGGACAGTCGCGGCGCAGTGTACGGGTGTGCACTGTCAGGGGCAAACGTTGCTATGGCGTATGGGGCTTTGGCCTCGTGGGAGCGGGCTTGCCCCGCGATGCGATCGCCAGGCGGATACCATCGCGGGGCAAGCCCGCTCCCACAAAGCGTATCTAGAAAAGCCTGTGGACGGGATCAGCCCAGGTGGTTCTGGTCCGCCAGGATCGCCTCGTCCAGCGCTTCCAGCAGTGCCTTGCGCACTTTCAGCTTGGTGTTCTTGTGCGCCAGCATGTTCAGCTTCTTCAGTTCGCGGGCCGCGGCCAGGGCGGTTTCCTGCAACTGCTCGGCGGGCACCACCTTGTCGAGGAAGCCGGCTTCACGGGCGCCCTGTGGGTCGAAGATCTCGGCGTTGTTCACTGAACGCTGGAACGCCGCGCGGCCCAGACGGTCGCGGGCCAGTTCGATACCGGCATGGTGCATGGTCATGCCGATCTGCACTTCGTTCAGGCAGATCTTGTAGGGGCCTTCGACCCCGATGCGGTAGTCACCCGACAGCAGCAGGAAAGCGCCCTTGGCCACGGCATTGCCGGGGCAGGCGACGATCACCGGGAACGGGTGCGACAGCAGGCGGCGGGCCAGGGTGGAGCCGGCGGTGACCAGGCCGACGGCCTCCTTGGGGCCGGCGGTCATCACCTTGAGGTCGTAGCCGCCGGAGAGAATGCCCGGCTGGCCGGTGATGATCACCACCGCGCGCTCCTCGACGGCGCGGTCGAGCGCGGCGTTGAAGGCTTTGATGACGTCCGGGGAGATGGCGTTGACCTTGCCGTTGTTCAGGGTCAGGGTGGCGATGCCGTCTTCGGCATGGTAGGTAATCAGCTCGCTCATGGCAGAGTCCTTTGGATGGCGTGGCGATGACGTTACCCAGCGACACCGGTCAGGTAAAGCGCCAAGACTGACTGGTCAGTCAGCGCTGTGTCCTTGCGCCCTGTAGCCTCGGGGCAGCGGCGCAAGGTGCGGGAAAAGCGCTGGGCACAATGGCAGCATTGCCCTGATTGGCCCGGTTTTTTGGTCGGTTGGCTTAAGCGCATGAAAATTCTGAAAAAAATGCTTGCCAAAGGAAAAGGCTTCTACTAAATTAGCGCGCCTCGACAGGCTGAATAGCTTGAAGAGAAAACGGTGAAGTGTCCGAGTGGTCGAAGGAGCACGCCTGGAAAGTGTGTATACGAGAAATCGTATCAAGGGTTCAAATCCCTTCTTCACCGCCACATTCTGCGAAAAGCCCCCGAATCGAAAGGTTCGGGGGCTTTTTGTTTATTACGGCATGGTTTGTGGCTGCGCAGGCCTGGGCAGGCTTGCGCAGCAGTCAGTGGTCGGATTTAGCCGTGGGGCCGGCGCTCGGCAAATGCCCGAAATTCCCGGTCGCTTGCCCAGAGCTTGTCTATCTCGGCCTTTCGCTTTGTCGAAGGCGTGGCTTTCAGTGCTTCAAGCGCTTTGCCCCAAAATACGTAGCGGGTCGCATTCAGGTAGGCGCAATCGTTCGGGTTGCGGCCTAGCAGGTAATAGCGGCCAGCCTTGCGCAGTTCTCGGCTCAGGCCAATCAGTCTGAATCTGTTGCCCAGCCTGTGCTTGAGGCTCGGGGGTGGTATGTGGCTGGGCACTCCCCGCGATACCTCGACCAGTGCGCGGCTGAACTGCTCATCGAAACGCTGGAAGAACAGCCCCACCATGGCGTGGTAATAGGACTTCTGTGAATAGTAGTGATGCACGCAGTCGCGGGCCTCGACCACCTGCTTGTCGCCCAGCATGAAGGAAACGGCGATCTGCTCCATGGTGTGCAGTTGCGTATGCAAGTGTGCCCATTGATCGATCAGGGCGATCGCTTCGTCCAGCAGTCCGGTGTGACGGCGAGTCATTCCGCAGATACCGCTGTTGTAGAGACGCAGCGAAGGGCTGGGGGAACGCTTGCCCGCCGCCAGTTCCGCGACCAGCCCGGTGTAGTCGTCGCGCTGCGACGCGTGCTGCCAGCAGAACTCGTACTGGTCCATGAGGAAGTGCTCATCGCTGACGCGGTCGAAGAGCAGTGCCGGATCTTTCACGAAGATGGTGTCGGTATCGACGAAGATGGTCTTTTCGGCGAGCTCCATGCCCCGACGAATCGCCATGGCCTTGCGTCGGTGAACGTAACCGGCCGGTCCCATCCAGTCCGCCAATGTCGCCTCGTCCAGAAATTGCGTATGAACCGGCCAGCCTGCAAAGGCCTCGGGATGGTCGGTGAACACGCTAATGCTGAAACTCTCGCGATCGGCTTGGTGGCGCAGGGCGGAGAGGATGCTGAACTTTGCTTCGTGCAGGTAAGCGGTTTTCTTTCCGTATAGAAGGTACAACAGATGATTCGACTGCATAAAAACTGAATTCCAATATCCCTATCCGGCTCTGCGCCTACCGGGTGGCATAATGCCATATGCGTGTTGAAGCCTCCAAACGGCTTTCAACTGGTGTGGTGACGATTGTGTTGCAGGGGGTAGCGGCAAGGTGAGGAGGCCTGCGCGCCGTTCGACCGCGAACGGGGGATTATGTTTGCCGCTAGCCCGCCGCAGCGCTCAAAAACTGACACTGGCCGACAGCCGGGCGGTTCGCGGTGCCCCCTGGAACAGGTAGTTGTCGCCCAGGTAGTCACCCACATCACGCCAATAGCGCTTGTCGAAGACGTTGTCCACGGTCAGGCGCAGTACGGTGTCGTAGCCGCCGATAGTTGTGCGGTAGCGGCTGCCGATGTCGAACACGGTGTAGCCGCCGACTTCGACACCACCGGTGTGGTCGGCATACTTGCTGGCGCTGTAGCGGGCGCCGCCGAGCAGGGCCAGGCCGGGGACGGGCAGGGCGTAGTCGGCCTGCAGTGCCGCGCGCAGGCGCGGGACGTTGATCGCCTGGTGGCCTTCGTAGGCGTCGGTGTCGCTGTTCTGCACGCGGGCGCGGATTGCCGCCGCACTGGCCTGGATCTGCAGGTTGGAGGTCACCCAGCCACTGGCGCCGAGTTCGAGGCCGGTGTTCTTCTGCTGGCCCGACTGCACGTAGGTCGGTGCAGGGGTGTCGTCGGGGCGGGCATATTGGTAGGCCTGGCGGATCTGGAACAGTGCCGCGCTGAAGCTCATGCCCTGCCAGTCGCGCTTGATGCCGACTTCGAGCTGGCGCGACAGGGTGGGGGCGAGGATCTCGGCGGCGTTGCTGGCGAACCAGGGCGCAGTGCCGCCTGCGGAAAGGCCCTTCGAATAGCTGGCATAGAGCGTGGTATCGGGCTGCGGCTTGTAGATCAGTGCCGCATTGGGCAGCAACTGGTACTGCTGGGTATGCCGCCCGGCGACGCCGTTCTCGTTCCAGGTCTTCTCGTCCAGCCGGACCTCGCGGGCCCCGACCACTGTCTGCCAGTGCTCGTTGAAGGTGATGCGGTCGCTGAAGAACAGGCCGTACTGGCGGCTGTCGAGGCGGCGCTCGCTGTGGCCAAGCGGTTTGTCGGAAGGATCCAGCGCGGGGATGCCGGTGTAGATGTTGCCTGGGCGTAGTGGATCGAGCAGCTCGTTGAAGCTGGGACGCTGGTCGAGCGTACGGCGCTGGGCGCTGCTGCCCAGGGTCAGTTCGTGGCCCACGCCGAGGGCGTTGAAACGCCCGTCGAGCATGGCTTGGGCCTCGTCGATGCGGCGGGTGTCGTCGGGGCTGCGGAAATCGTAGATGTCGTAGTTGCCCTCTGGGCTGAAATGCGAGGACCAGCCCCCGTCGCTGCCCCAGGCAAACGCACTGTAGTCGTCGATCACCACCTTGCTCCGCGAAGCGCTCAGGGTGCCGTTCCAGTTGTCGTTGAACTGGTACTTGAAGCGCCCGCCCAGGTTCAGCGAGTCGTTCTGCACCGGCTTGGCCCAGGACTGCCAGGCCAGGTGATCCTTGGGGTCGACGTTGTGGGGTAGCTGCTTGCCGCCGAGCAGTTGATAGCCCGGTACCGAATACTGCTCGCGGTGCTGGTACTCGGCGTCCAGTTCCAGCACGGCATTCGGGTTGATCTGCCAGTCGAGCGCCAGGGAGGCGAAATCCCGCTTGCCGTCGGCGTGGTCGACGTACGAGCGGATGTCCTCGTGGGCCAGGTTGACCCGCAGGCCGAACTGGCGCTCGGCGCCAAACCAGCCGCCTAGGTCGGTGGCCAGATAGCGTTCGCCCTGTTCATTGCTCGAGACTGTGACCGTGCGCACGTCCTCGGCCCGCTTGGTCACATAGTTGACCAGTCCGCCGGGCTCCGACACGCCGCTCTGCAACCCCGACAGCCCCTTGAGCAACTCCACCTGCTGCTTGTTTTCCAGTGCCACGTTCTGCTCGCCGGCGATCGTCTGGCCGTTGATCCGATAACTGCTGGCGGCGTTGAGCTCGAAGCCGCGCACGTTGAAGTTCTCGTAATAGCCGATGGGCGCGTAGCTTTCACCCACCGAGGCATCGCTTTGCAGCACCTCGCTCAGCTTGCGCACCTGGCGGTCGTCCAGCAGCTGGCGGCTGAATACGCTGACCGAGGCCGGGGTGTCGAGCAGCGGCGCGCTGTGCAGGCCGCCGACCTGGGCTTCGCGTGCCTGGTAGCTGGTGTCGTCCTGAACCTCAAAGATGTGCACCGGGGCGAGGGTCACGCTGTCCTCGGCCAGGCCCTGGCCACTGTGCAGGGCAAGGCCCAGGCCGAGCAGGCCAAGGGGCAGGCGGGGGCGAAGCGGGGTCATGCAAGGCTCCTTGAAAGAGGACGCGCCGTTATCGCTCGGCAGCTGTCGGGCAGGCAAAAGGGCGCCATGGTAGCAGGCTGCCGGGCAATCTTTCAGGGGCAGAGGATGGGGAGGCCGGAGGCGATTGCGATGCAGGCGCTATCGCGGATCGAGCCCGCTCCCACAGTCCCGCATCAGTCTTCGGGCATGCGCATCTGCTGTGGGGGCCGGCTTGCCGACGATGACGCCAGTACAGTCAATACGAGCTAAGTCGCTGTCGATTCAAGCCGCCGCCGGCCGCTGGTGCCGGCGCCAGCTGTCGTCGATCTTCGACCAGGTCTTGCCGTCGGTGATGGCCAGCAGCTTGCGGCCATCCTTGAAGGTGGCGAGGAAGGTGACTTCCTCCTCCTTGCCGCCCAGCAGCAGACCGGCCAGCAGGCCGACCGGGCCGGCCACCAGGGCGCCGGCCACGCCCCAGCCAAGGGCGCTACCGAGGCTACGGGTCGATTCGAGGTTGGCCAGCTTCAGATCCTCGATCCGCGCCAGCGAAATGCGCTCGCCGGGCGAGGGGCTGCGCGGGGTCTTGAGTGTGAGCGCTCCATTGCGATACTCGCCTTCACCTTGCAAGAAATCGCCGGATTGCACCGTGAGTCTTGTCATTGTGTCGTCCTGTCAGGAAGGGGTCGTTGACCAACGCCTACTGAGCGCTTGCCACGCCGGCAAGTCAACGAGCAGGCGACGGAGGGTCGTGTGGCGGGTTGTCGCGCAGTAAAGCGCATAGACGAGCGAGCGGCGGCGCTCAACAAGTGAAAGTCGCATTTTCGAAAGTAAACTTCGAACCGTTGTCTATAACTGCCATGGGTCATGACTGTAACTAATGCTTATCGCTGGCGCCGTTGATCCATCGCAGTTTGCGCAAATTAGTGCGGCACAGTTAATTTTCGAAAACGAAAAAATGGCGTCAAAAAACGCTGGACATTAAGTTTCAATGTGTGTCAGTTTTTTTGCGCCTCATAAAGGCGAGTGACAGGAAGTTCTCGCCCGGTGGGAGAACCCTGTCGGACATCAACTGCTTTTTTGTACACAAGGAAGTAATCTGCATGTCGAAAGTCAAAGAAAACGCCATTGTTTCCGCCGTTTCCGCACTGCAACCGAAGGGGCCAAGTTCGTCCTTCGGCCTGATCGACAGCTTTGCCCACCAGTACGACCGCGGCGGCGCGAACATCAATGGCAAGAAGTCCTTCACGGCCGACCAGGCCGCCGATCACATCCTGCGTGACGGCGCTGCCTGGAAAGACCTGAACAAGGACGGCACGATCAGCCTCACCTACACCTTCCTGACCAAGGCACCGTCGGACTTCTACAGCCGCGGACTGGGCTCCTTCAGCCAGTTCAGCGACCTGCAGAAGCAACAGGCCAAGCTGTCCATGCAGTCCTGGGCTGACGTGGCCAAGGTCACCTTCACCGAGGCGGCATCGGGCGGCGACGGTCACATGACCTTCGGCAACTTCAGCGCCAGCAACGGCGGCGCGGCATTCGCCTACCTGCCGTTCGACGGGCCTGGCTCGCACAAAGGGGAGTCCTGGTACCTGATCAACAGCGGCTACCAGGTCAACATCAACCCGGGTACCGGTAACTACGGTCGTCAGACCCTGACCCACGAGATCGGCCACGTACTGGGCCTGTCCCACCCCGGCGACTACAACGCCGGCGAGGGTAACCCGACCTACCGTGACGCCGACTATGCCCAGGATACCCGTGGCTACAGCGTCATGAGCTACTGGAGCGAGAGCAACAACGGGCAGAATTTCATCAAGGGCGGCGGTCAGTACTACGCCTCGGCCCCGTTGATGGACGACATCCTGGCGATCCAGAAGCTCTACGGCGCCAACTACGCCACCCGTGCCAGCGACACCACCTACGGCTTCAACTCCACCGCTGATCGCGACTTCTACTCGGCCACCTCGGCCTCGTCGAAGCTGGTGTTCTCGGTGTGGGACGGTGGCGGCAACGACACCTTCGACTTCTCCGGGTTCACCCAGAACCAGAAGATCAACCTCAACGAAGCATCGTTCTCCGACGTCGGCGGCATGGTCGGCAACGTCTCCATCGCCAAGGGCGTGACCATCGAAAACGCCATCGGCGGCTCGGGCAACGACCTGCTGATCGGCAACGCGCTGGCCAACGTGCTCAAGGGTGGTGCCGGCAACGACATCATCTACGGCGGCGGCGGTGCCGACCAGCTGTGGGGCGGCAGCGGCTCGGACACCTTCGTGTTCGCGGCCGTCAGCGACTCCACCAAGGCGGCGCCGGATCGCATCATGGACTTCACTTCGGGCGTGGACAAGATCGACCTGTCGGCCATCTCCGCGTTCGCCGTGAACAAGCTGCCGCTGCAGTTCGTCAACGCCTTTACCGGTCATGCCGGCGAGGCGCTGCTGACCTACGACCAGGCCACCAACCTGGGCAGCCTGGCCATCGACTTCACCGGAAACAGCTCGGCTGACTTCCTGGTGACCACCGTTGGCCAGGCCGCTGTCACCGACATCGTGGTCTGATGCAACAGGGGGTGGCGCCTGCGCGTCGCCCCTTTTTGCCGGTGAGGCGAACCAATGAAAGCAAACTTGAGAACGATCGCGCTGGCCGCGATCCCCATGGTGTCGATGACCGAGGTAGTCATGGCGAGCAGCCTGTTACTCCCCAACGCCGCGCAACTGGCCGGCCGTTGGCAGCTTTACCCCGAACAGCAGCAGGCCCAGGCTTGCGACCTGCGTCTTGGCGCCACGGAAGGCGAAATCGAAGGTGATCTGGAGTGTGCCAAGGGGCTGATAGGCCTGCGCCCCGGCAGTTGGCTGGTGACCCCCGACACCCTGGCCCTGGTGGGCGGTGACGGCAGCAGCGTGGTGCACTTCAGTCGCGAAGGCGCCCAGCGTTACGCCTGGACCACCCCGGACGGCAAGCAACTGGTGCTTGAGCGCCTCGACAAATAATCCCAGCCTGGAACTAAAAAGTTCCAGTTGAGCCAGGGCGAAACATGAAACTACCGAGCAAAAAGCCCGGGACGCCTTTGTGGGCGGCACTCGGCGAACATAAGTCGACCTTGATCAGCGTGGGCTGTTTCACGGCATTGATAAACTTGCTCATGCTGGTGCCGTCTATCTATATGCTTCAAGTGTACGACCGTGTACTGAGTTCGCAGAACACCACAACTTTGTGGGTGTTGACGCTGATGGTGGTCGGTTTCTTCGTTTATATAGGCGGGCTTGAAGCAATCCGCAGTTTCATTGTCATCCGCGTGGGCAACCAGTTGGAGAAAAGTTTCAACTTGAAGGTCTACCGCGCGGCCTTCGAGCGCAATTTGCGCCAGCGTGACGGCGCCGCCGGGCAGGCCCTGGGCGATCTGACCCAGCTGCGCCAGTTCATTACCGGCCCCGCGCTGTTCGCCTTCTTCGATGCGCCCTGGTTTCCCATCTACCTGGCAGTGATCTTCGCCTTCAACGTCTGGCTGGGGGTGATGGCCACGGTCGGCGCGCTGTTGCTGATCGCCCTGGCGATCCTCAACGAACGCCTCACCCACGCCACCCTGGCCGAGGCCAGTGGCTTCCAGCAGCAGTCGACGCAACTGGCCGGCAGCCAGCTGCAAAGCGCCGAGAGCATCCAGGCCATGGGCATGCTCGGCGCCTTGCGCCAGCGCTGGTACACCTTGCACGGGCGCTTCCTCGACCTGCAGAACAAGGCCAGCGACACCTCGGCGGTGATCACCGCCACCAGCAAGGGCCTGCGCCTGTGCCTGCAATCGCTGGTGCTGGGGCTGGGCGCACTGCTGGTGATCGAGGGGCAGATGACCCCGGGCATGATGATCGCCGGTTCCATCCTGATGGGCCGTGTGCTCGCCCCGATCGACCAGCTGATCGCGGTATGGAAGCAGTGGAGTGGCGCGCAGCTGGCCTACCAGCGCCTGGACGTCCTGCTGCGCGAGCACCCCGAGCCGCCGACGCCGATGCCGCTGCCGGTGCCCACCGGGCAACTGGCCGTGGAGCAGGTCAGCGCCGGCCCGCCTGGGCGCAACCTGGCCACCCTGCAGCAGGTGAACTTCGCCCTGGCGCCGGGTGAATTGCTCGGCGTGCTGGGCGCTTCGGGCTCGGGCAAGTCGACCCTGGCCAAGGTGCTGGTCGGTGTGTGGCCGACCATCAGCGGCCATGTGCGCCTCGACGGCGCCGAGCTCAGCCAGTGGGATCGTGATGCCTTGGGCCCGCATATCGGCTACCTGCCGCAGAACATCGAACTGTTGCGCGGCAGCATCGCCGAGAACATCGCCCGCTTCGGCGAGCTGGACGGCGTCAAGGTGGTCGAGGCGGCCCGCCTGGCGGGCGTACATGATCTGATCCTGCGCTTGCCCCAGGGCTACGACACACGCCTGGGCGAGGAGGGGGTCGACCTTTCCGGTGGTCAGAAGCAGCGTATCGCCCTGGCCCGCGCCCTGTACGGCGATGCTCGGTTGATCGTGCTCGATGAACCCAACTCCAACCTCGACAGCCACGGCGAGGCCGCGCTGGCCAGTGCCATTGTCCAGCTCAAGGCCCAGGGCCGCACCGTGGTGCTGGTGACCCACCGCAGCGCGGCGCTGGCACAAGCCGACAAGCTGCTGGTAATGAACGAAGGGCGCATGCAGGGCTTCGGCCCGGCCCGCGACATCCTCCATGCCATGGGCCAGGCCCCGGCGCAACGCCCGCTGCAAGCCGGAGGTGGCGCATGAGCCAGCACACCCGTGATGCACGTTTCCATGTTCGCCTGGGGTGGCTGCTGACCCTGGTCGGTTTCGGCGGTTTCATGGCCTGGGCCAGTCTCGCCCCGCTCGACCAGGGCGTGCCGGTGCAGGGCACCGTGGTGGTGTCGGGCAAGCGCAAGGCGGTGCAGTCGATGGCGGCCGGCGTGGTCAGCCGCATTCTGGTCAGCGAAGGCCAGCTGGTGCGCCAGGGCGAGCCGCTGTTCCGCCTCGACCGCACCCAGGTGCAAGCCGATGTCGATGCGCTGCAGGCCCAGTACCGCATGACCCGCGCCGCCCTGGCGCGCTGGCAGAGCGAGCGCGACAACCTGGGGCAGGTGCAGTTTCCCGCTGAGTTGCTGGAAGATTCCGATGCCCGCCTGGCGTTGATTGTCGAAGGCCAGCGCCAGCTGTTCGACAGCCGCCGCCAGGCCCAGGCCCGCGAGCAGGGCGCCTTGGCCGCCAGCATTGACGGCTCCCAGGCCCAGCTGACCGGCATGCGCCGCGCGCGCAGCGACCTGCAGGCACAGGCCGATTCGTTGCGCGAGCAGCTCGACAGCCTGCGCCCGTTGGCCGGCGACGGCTATATCCCGCGCAACCGTGTGCTCGAGTACCAGCGCCAGCTGTCGCAGGTGCAGCGCGACCTGGCGCAGAACGCCGGCGAGAGCGCGCGCCTGGAGCAGGTGATCGTCGAGGCCCGGCTCAATCTGCAGCAGCGCCGTGAGGAGTATCAGAAAGAAGTGCGCACCCAGCTTGCCGAAGCCCAGGTCAAGGCCGCGACCCTGGAGCAGCAGCTCAATTCCGCGCACTTCGAGTTGCAGCACAGTGAGATCCTGGCGCCGGCGGACGGCGTGGCGGTCAACCTCGGCGTGCATACCGAGGGCGCCGTGGTGCGGGCTGGCGACACCCTGCTGGAAATCGTGCCCCAGGGCACCGCGCTGGAAGTCGAAGGGCGCCTGCCGGTGAACCTGGTGGACAAGGTAGCGCCGCAGCTGCCGGTGGACATCCTGTTCACCGCGTTCAACCAGAACCGCACGCCACGGGTGACCGGGGAGGTGGCGCTGGTGTCGGCCGACCAGCTGATCGACGAGCGCAGCGGCCAGCCGTACTACGTGCTGCGCAGCACCGTCAGCGAAGAAGCGCTGGCGCGTCTGCAGGGACTGGCGATCCGCCCGGGCATGCCCGCCGAGCTGTTCGTGCGCACCGGCGAGCGCTCGCTGCTCAACTACCTGTTCAAACCCCTGCTCGACCGTGCAGGCACCGCCTTGACCGAACAATAAGGACCGCCCAGTGAAGAAGTTCCCACTGATCGGGCTGCTGCTGGCCTGTGTCTGGCTGCCGACCGCCGTCCAGGCGGCCATGGGGCCGTTCCAGGTGTACGAGCAGGCCCTGCGTCGCGACCCGACCTACCTCGCGGCGTTCAAGGCTCGCGAGGCCGGCCAGGAATACCGCGCCATCGGTCGCGCCGGCCTGCTGCCCAGCCTGTCGTACAGCTACAACAAGGGGCGCAACGACTCCGAGGTGCGTTATCTCGGCGATTCGCGTCGGCAGAAGGAGGACCGTACTTACAACAGCATGGGCTCGACCTTCATCCTTCAGCAGCCGCTGTTCGACTACGAAGCCTATTCGAGCTATCGCAAGGGCGTGGCCCAGGCGCTGTTCGCCGACGAAAGCTTCCGCGACCAGAGCCAGCAGTTGCTGGTGCGGGTGATGACCAGCTACACCCAGGCCCTGTTCGCCCAGGACCAGATCGCCATCAGCGTGGCCAGCAAGCAGGCCTACCGCCAGCAGTTCCAGCAGAACCAGCGCCTGTTCGACGCCGGCGAAGGCACCCGCACCGACATTCTCGAGGCCCAGGCCCGCTATGAGCTGGCCGATGCCGAGGAGATCAAGGCGCGCAACGAGCAGGATGCCGCGCTGCGCGAGCTGGGGGCGCTGATCGGCGAGCCGGCGGTGCGGGTAGAAGACCTGGCGCCGCTGCGCCTGGGCTTCGCCCTGCCGGTGGTCGATCCCAGCGGCTACGAGGCGTGGCAGGAGCGGGCCCTGGCCAACAACCCGCAACTGGCCTCGTCGCGCCAGGCGCTGGAAGTGGCGCGGTATGAGGTCGAGCGCAACCGTGCCGGGCACCTGCCCAAGGTGACTGCCTTCGCCACCTCGCGGCGCCAGGAGTCGGACAGCGGTAACACCTACAACCAGCGCTACGACACCAACACCGTGGGTATCGAAGTCAGCGTGCCGATCTTCGCCGGGGGCGGGGTGCTGGCCTCGACTCGCCAGGCCAGCCGGCATCTAGAGCAGGCCGAGTATGAGCTCGACGGCAACACCCGCAGCGCGTTGATCGAGCTGCGCAAGCAGTACAACGCCTGCGAGTCCGGCGCCAGCCGCCTGCGCGCCTACGAGCGGGCGCTGGTGGCGGCCGAGGCGCTGGTGGTGTCCACCCGCAAGAGCGTGCAGGGCGGCGAGCGGGTCAACCTGGATGTGCTCAACGCCGAGCAGCAGCTGGCCACTACCCGCCGCGACCTGGCCCAGGCGCGTTACGACTACCTGCTGGCGTGGATCAAGCTGCATTACCAGGCCGGGGTGCTGAGCGAGACGCAACTGGCGCGGGTGGATGAAGCGTTCATCGAGGGCAAGTCAGGCTGAGCCCAAGGCTCCAGGTCATGCACAAATCCCTGTGGGAGCGGCCTTGCCGAGGCGTCGGACCGGTCGGCAAGGCCGCTCCCACAGAGGGGCCGGGCATTCAGGCGGCCACGACCAGCTTCCCGCGCTTGCGCTCAGCCAACCCCCACACCACCAGCGCCAGCGCCCCGATCACCAGCCCGGCCACCACGATCCCATCCCACCCACGCACCTCGAACAGCTGCGTCCCCAGCAACGACCCCAGCGCCCCGCCTATGAAGTAGCAGGTGATGTACCCGGCATTGAGCCGTGTACGCGCCTCCGGCCGCAGCACGATCACCGCGTTCTGGTTGCTCACATGCACCAGCTGCACCGCCAGGTCGAGCAGCAGCACCCCCACCAGCAACGCCACCAGAGACTGCTGCGCGAAGCCCAGCGGCACCCACGACAGCAGCAGTGCTACCAGCCCCACGGTAGTGCCCAGCGGGCCCTTGCCGCGATCGGCCAGGCGCCCGGCCCAGTTGGCCGCCAGCGCGCCGATCGCGCCGGCCAGGCCGAACAGGCCGATCACCGCGTCGGAGTAGTGGTAGGGCGCATTGCTCAGCAGGAACGCCAGCGGCGTCCAGAACAGCGCGAACAGGCTGAAGGCCAGCAACCCCAGCAGCGAACGCAGGCGCAGCACCGGCTCCTCGACGAACAGACGGAACACCGAGCCGATCAGCGCCGGGTACTTGAGCCCCGCGTGGCTGTGGTGTCGCGGCAGGCTGCGGTACAGGGCGAGGGCGCTGATCGCCATCAGCACCGCCGCCAGCACGTAGATGCTGCGCCAGCCGCCCAGTTCGGCCATGAAGCCGGCGGCGGTGCGCGCCAGCAGGATGCCCAGCAACAGCCCGCTCATCAGCGTGCCCACGGCGCGCCCACGCTGCTCCGGGGCACTGAGGGCGGCGGCCATGGGCACCAGCACCTGGGCCACCACCGAGAACAGCCCGGTCAGCGCGGTGCCCAACAGCAGCCAAGGCAGGCTCGGCGCGCAGGCGCTGATCACCAGCCCGGCGGTAGCGACCAGCACCATGGTGACGATCAGCCGGCGCTGCTCGAACAGGTCGCCCAGCGGCGCCAGCAACAGCAGCCCGGCGCCGTAGCTGAGCTGGGCGGCGATGACGATGGTGCCGGCGCTGGCGGTGCTCAGGCCGAATTGTTGGGCGATGCTGTGCAGCAGCGGTTGGGCATAGTAGTTGCTGGCCACGGCCAGGCCGGTGGCGGTGGCCATCAGCAGGATCAGGGCGCGTCCAAGAGTCGGGGCGGTCATGGATAGTCTCGTTGCAGGCAAGGGTGTGTGGCGACAAGTATCAGGAAGTGTCTGGCATGACACCAATGTATAGTTTTCAACTTATCCATCTTGAAAGCAGATAGTTCGATGAACCTCAAGCAGCTCGAATACGCCCTGGCCGTGGCCGACACCGGCAGCTTCACCCGCGCCGCCGAGCGCTGCCACGTGGTGCAGTCGGCCCTCAGCCACCAGGTGGCGCGGTTGGAGGCACAACTGGGGGTGAGCCTGTTCGAGCGCAGTTCGCGGCGCGTGCGCCTGACCCCGGCCGGCGAGGCCTTCGTGCTCAGCGCCCGACCGGCGGTGGCGGCGGCGCGGCGGGTGGCCGAGGATGTGGCCGCCGCCTGCGGGCAGGTGCGTGGGCGTCTGTCGATCGGTGAGATCAGTTCGCTCACCGCGCTGGACCTGGTCGATCTGCTGGCGGTGTTCCATGAGCGTTATCCGGATGTAAACGTGCGCTGGTTGACCGCCAAGAGCGAGTTGCTGGTGGCGGATGTCTGCGAACGGCGCCTGGATGTGGGCTTCATCGGCCTGTGGCAGGGCGAAACGCTGCATGGCGTGCAGCATCGCCTGCTGGCGCGGGAGGAGCTGGTGGCGGTGTTGCCGCCCGGCCACCGGCTGGCGGGCAGGGCGCAGCTGGCCCTGGCCGATCTGGCCGATGAGGTGCTGGTGGACTTTCCCGAGGGTACCGGGGCGCGTCGGCAGACCGACGAGGCGTTCCAGGCGGCGGGGTTGCGGCATCGGGTGCAGTTCGAGATCGGCCATATTCGCCTGGTGGAAAAGTTCGTCCAGCGCGGGATGGCGCTGGGGTTGGTGCCCGAGCGTATCGCCCGGGGTTTTCAGGGCGTGGCCACGGTATCGCTGGTGGATGCGCCGGTGCGGCATCTTTATGCGGTCTGGTCGTCGAGCCCCACGCCTGCGGCGCGGGCTTTTCTCGATGTCATGGAGCAGAGCCTCCTCGCCATCTGATGTCTGATCGCTTCGACATTGGCGGTGCTTGCAACGCTGCTCCTTGCGCGATCTGGGTAACCAGGGATCGCGAATCAGGCCGCGAACCCTCCATCGGCCAGCAGGCTCGCCCCGGTGATATACCCTGCTTCAGGCCCCGCCAGGTAAGCCACGAAACTGGCGATCTCATCCGCCTGTCCGTAGCGCCCGATGGCCATCAACGGAATCAGGCTCTCGGCGAACTCGCCGCTGGCCGGGTTCATGTCGGTGTCCACCGGCCCCGGCTGCACATTGTTGACGGTGATCCCCTGCGGCCCCAGGTCCCGGGCCAGGCCCTTGGTCAGGCCGACCAGTGCTGACTTGCTCATGGCATAGGGGGCGCCGCCGGCGAACGGCATGCGCTCGGCGTTGGTGCTGCCGATGTTGATGATCCGCCCACCCTTGCCCATGTGTTTCACCGCCGCCTGGGTGGCCACGAACACGCTACGCACGTTGATTGCCAGCAGGCGGTCGAAGTCGGCCAGGTCGAACTCGGCCACCGGCGCCACCGCCAGGACGCCGGCATTGTTGACCAGGATATCGAGGCCGCCGAAGGCCTTGGCGGTGTCGGCGACGGCCTGTTGCACAGCCTGGATATCGGCGCTGTCGGCGCGCAGGGCCAGGGCCTGGCCGCCGGCGTTGTTGATTTCACCGGCCAGGGCCTCGGCGCTGGCGCTGGAACTGACATAGGTGAAGGCGACCTTGGCGCCGTCGCGGGCCAGGCGCCGGACAATGGCCGCGCCGATACCGCGTGAACCGCCCTGGACCAGGGCCACCTTGCCGGTGAGGGGAAGTGTTTGGGACATGCTGATCTCCTGCGGTGAAGCAAGGCCGGATGCCTTGGGATGGACGCAGTATCCGCGCTCGATTACCTGTTGATAAGATGGCAATCGAGTTACTTAGAATAAACCAGGAGTTGATAATGGCCGTGGTGGAATCGTTCAGTAGCCTGGAATGCTTTATTCGCAGCGCCGAAGTCGGCAGCTTTGCCGAGGCGGCCAGGCGCCTGTCGCTCACCCCGGCGGCGGTCGGCAAGAACGTCGCCCAGCTCGAGGCGCGGCTCGGCGTGCGCCTGTTCCTGCGCAGCACGCGCAAGCTGACCCTGACCGAGGCCGGGCAGCGCTTTCTGGCCGAGGTGAGCGAGAGTTTCCGCACCATCCAATATGCCGTGGCCAACCTCGCCAACTGCGAAGGGCATCCGTCGGGCGTGCTGCGCGTCAGCATGGGCACGGTATTCGGGCGCCTGTACGTGTTGCCGCTTTTAGGTGAGTTCCTCGCCCGTTTTCCGGCGGTGACCGCGGACTGGCACTTCGACAACCGCCAGGTCGACCTGATTGGCCAGGGCTTCGATGCCGCCATCGGTGGTGGCTTCGAACTGCCACCCGGGGTGGTGGCACGCAAGCTGACCCCGGCGCACCGGGTGCTGGTCGCTTCGCCGGGCTACCTGCAACAGCACGGACCACTGAGTCGCCCGGAGCAGTTGCAGGCGTGCGCCGGCATCCTTATCCGCTCGCCGCAGACCGGCCGGGTGCGCAGCTGGCCGCTGACCAGTCGCTGGCAGGAGCAACAGCCGCTGCAACTGCCCCAGCGCCTGACCATGAGCGATTCGGACGCCGCCTGCGCGGTGGCCGAGCAAGGCCTGGGCATCGCCCTGGTCAGCCTGCCGTTCGCCTTGCCCTACCTGACCGAAGGGCGCCTGAGCCGGGTATTGCCGGACTGGTACGTGGACGATGGACATATCAGCCTGTACTACGCCGAGCGCAAGCTGTTGCCGGGCAAGACCCGGGCCTTCATCGATTTCGTGGTGGAGCAGTTCGCCGAGCGGGGGCTGGCGGGGCGGTTCGATGCGCTGCGGGGTCATTGATGGCCCCGCGATCGCGCTGGCTCAGGTGATCTCGATGATGAACTGCACCTGCGCCACTGCGGACACCACCAGGCTCACTTCATCATCCACCCGCTTGCCGAGCAGTTGCTGCCCCAGTGGTGCGCGCGGCGTGATCACCGTTACCAGCCCATCCCCCTCGCCAATCTTCAGGCCGGCCCCTTCCGGCCCGAGGAACAGCCGGCGCCGCTGGCCCGCCTCGTCTTCCAGGGTCACCAGGCAACCGATCTGGATCCCCCGCGCCGGGTCGTAGTCGCGCAGCGCCAACTGCTGGTAGGTCAGCAACGCCTGGCGGATCTCGGCCGTGCGCCGCGCCTGCCCGGTGGCCAGGTACGACGCCTCAAGCCCCAGGGTGTCGTACTTGTTCTCGGCGATGTTCTCTTCGGCGGTGGCGGCCTCGTAGGCGGTCTGGGCGGCGCGACGCAGCACCTCCATGTCGTGCTCGAGGGTGGCGATGATGCGTTGCAGCAGGCTGGCCTTGTCCATGGTCAGTAGCAGAACTCCAGCACGTTGGCCTGGCTCTTGTCGGTCGGCGCTGTGCGGTTCTGCTGCAGCCAGAACTGGCACTTGGGGCTGTTGAGGTTGCGCGGGTTGCCTTGGGCAGCCTCGGCGGCCTGTTGCAGTTCCTGCTTGTGCAGGATCTCTTTGTAGTGCTCGAACATCTGCGCCTGGGCGTCGGCCGGTTGTGCTGGCGCGCTAGCAGGCGCAGGCTGGACCACGGCGGGGACGGCGGCCTCGACCAGCGGCTGCACCTGTGCCGGCCACAGGCGCAAGGCCAGCCACAGGCTCAGGGCGATGGCCACGGCGCCGAGCCACAGGCCCAGGGCGACGCACAGCACCAGTTGCACGGGGCTGAGGGTGATCTTCAATTCGCGGGGGCGGGGCATGGCGGCCTCCTGGCAGGCAGGTTAGTGGGGGCCATTCTCGCATGGCGCGACAGGTTTTTTCAGCGCCGCGCTTTTGCTGGCGGGCAAATATCCGCAAAATCCGCGGTCTTTTTTCGCAGGTAACGGAACGTGGCGATGAAAACCACCTGGGACATCTTCTGCACGGTCGTCGACAACTATGGCGACATTGGCGTCACCTGGCGCCTGGCGCGCCAGCTGGTGGCCGAGCACGACCTGGCGGTGCGCCTGTGGGTGGACGACCTGCAGGCTTTCGTGCGCCTGTGTCCCGAAGCCGATGGCGGCGCCGCGCAGCAATGGCAGCAGGGCGTGGAAGTGCGCCACTGGCCGGCGGACTGGCAGGCGCTGGCGCCCGCCGACGTGGTGATCGGCGCCTTCGGCTGCCGCCTGCCACCGGCCTATGTTGAGGCCCTGGCCACGCGCCAGCCGCGCGCGCTGTGGTTGAACCTCGAGTACCTCAGCGCCGAGGACTGGGTCGAAGGTTGCCATGGCCTGACCTCGCCCCAGGGCAATGGCCTGCGCACGGTGTTCTTCTTTCCAGGGTTCACCGAGGGCACCGGCGGGCTGCTGCGCGAAGGCCCGTTGCTGGCGCGGCGTGACGCGCTGCTGGGCGACTCGGCCACGCGCCAGGCTTTCCTCGCCGGGCTCGGCGTGCACGCGCAGCCCGGCACGCGGCTGATTTCACTGTTCGCCTATGAAAACGGCCAGTTGGGGAGTTGGCTCGATGCCATGGCCCAGGACGACGTGCCCAGCCATCTGCTGGTGCCCGAGGGGCGCATCCTGGCCGATCTGCGCGCCTGGCTGGGCGAACCCGGCTTCGGCGTAGGCGATGTCCGCCAGCAGGGCGCGTTGACGTTGCAGGTACTGCCGTTCGTCAGCCAGGACGACTACGATCGCCTGCTCTGGTGCTGCGATTTCAACGCCGTGCGCGGCGAGGACTCGTTCGTCCGTGCGCAGTGGGCGGGCAAGCCGCTGCTCTGGCACATCTACGTACAGGATGAGAACGCCCATTGGGAAAAACTCGAGGCGTTCCTGGCGCATTATCGCCAGGGCCTGTCGGAGGCGGCGGGCGACGTACTGGTGGAATTGTGGCGGGCCTGGAACATGGACCGCGACATGGGCGCGGCCTGGCGCGGGGTGCTGCGGCACTTGCCGGAGCTGCAACGGCATGCCGACCAATGGTGTGCGGTTCAGGCCGCTCGGCCGGACCTTGCCACGACGCTGGTACAGTTTTACCGAAATTCGCTATGATACGCGGCCTCGATTTTTATAAATCCATCCAGATTCGGATATTGCGTAATGAAAACTGGTAAAGAGCTGAAACCCGGTACCGTACTGCGGATCGACAACGACCCGTGGCTGGTCCAGAAAGCCGAGTTCACCAAGTCCGGTCGCAACAGCGCGATCATGAAGACCAAGCTGAAGAACCTGTTGACCGGCTACAAGACCGAAACCGTCTACTTCGCCGACGACAAACTGGACGACGTGATCCTCGACCGCAAGGAAGTGACCCTGTCCTTCATCAGTGGTGATGCGTACACCTTCATGGACACCACCGACTACACCATGTACGAACTGAACGCCGAGGACATCGACGCCGTTCTGCCGTACATCGAAGAAGGCATGCAGGACGTCTGCGCCCTGACCATGTACGAAGAGAAAGTGGTTTCGGTAGAACTGCCGACCACCATCAGCCGTCAGGTCGTCTACACCGAGAACGCTGCTCGCGGCGACACCTCGGGCAAGGTCATGAAGCCTGCCAAGCTGGCCAACGGTACCGAAGTACAAGTTGCCGACTTCATCGAAATCGACGAGATGATCGACATCGACACTCGCGATGGCTCCTTCAAGGGCCGTTCCAAGAAGTAATCCTTCTTGCGATGAGCACGAAAAACCCGGCCTCGGCCGGGTTTTTTTGTGCCTGTGGAACCGTGCCGCCTTCATCGCGGGGCAAGTCGCAGCGGCGTCCTCAGACAGTCACATGCAACCGCACATCCACATTGCCGCGGGTGGCGTTGGAGTAAGGGCAGACCTTGTGCGCCTTTTCCACCAGCCCTTCGGCGTCGGCCTGGGCCAGGCCCGGCAGGTTGATGTGCAGGTCGATGTCCAGGCCGAAACCGCCCGGGATCTGGCCGATGCCGACGTTGGCGGTGATCGACGCATCCGCAGGCAGGGCCTTTATCTCCTGGCCGGCGACGAACTTCAGCGCGCCAATGAAGCAGGCCGAGTAGCCGGCGGCGAACATCTGCTCGGGGTTGGTGCCGTCACCGCCTGCGCCACCCAGTTCCTTGGGGGTGCTCAGCTTGACTTCCAGCTTGCCGTCGCTGGAGCGGGATTTGCCATCACGACCACCGGTGGAGGTGGCTTCTGCGATGTACAGCGGAGTGACCTTTTGCATCTTGAGCCTCGCTTGAGTGCTGCGCGCCGTCGGCGCTGAGTGGGTATGAATTTAATTTAGCGCGCAATTATTTAGTGCGCAAGCTAAATAATCGACCATTCATCCGAACAGCCATCTCACAGCTTAGACGTCAGAGGTTTTCTTGCAGCTGCGCACGCAGGGCGACCAGGTCGGCCTGCAGCTTGCGTAGCTGCTCGGCGCTGTGGCCGCTGGCCTGCAGGATGCACTGCGGCACGCGCTGGGCCTCGGCCTGCAGGGCGCGGCCCTGGTCGGTCAGTTGCACCAGCACCACCCGTTCATCCTCACGGCTGCGGCTGCGCTTGAGCAGACCCTCGCTTTCCAGGCGCTTGAGCAGCGGTGTCAGCGAACCGGGGTCGGTGAGCAGGCGCTGGCTGATCTCGCCCACGGTCAGGCCGTCCTGTTCCCACAAGACCAGCATGGCCAGGTATTGCGGGTAGGTCAGGCCCAGTGCCTGCAGCAGGGGCTTGTAGACCTTGGTCATCAGCAACGAGGTCGAGTGCAGGGCGAAGCAGACCTGGTTGTCCAGCAGCAGCGCGTCGCAGGGGGCTTGGGTGTCGGCGTTCATGCAGGTCCTTGGAATCGGTAAGGGTTAAAATCTAGCACGCCAAAGCTTGGTGCGCTCATTGCCAGCGCAGCTCGCTTCTCAGCGCCAGGTCCCAGGGCGGCACCGGGCTGAAACGGCTCTTGAGGAATTCGAGCAGCAAGCGGCTGCGAGAGTTCGTTTCATGTTCCAGACGCAGGGCATAAATGCCGCTGGTCTCGGGCTCCGGCAGGCCGTTGTCGCAGAACAGCGGGAGCAGTTCGCCGCGCAGCAGGTAGTCGCTGATCAGCCAGGTGGGTAGGTGTGCGACGCCCAAGCCGGCCAGGGCGCCGAACAGCAGGGTCTCGGCGTTGTTGGCGGCCATGCGCATGCGCGCCGGGCGGTACAGGCGGGTCTGGCCGTCGACCGCGAAGCGCCAGGCGAACGGCGGAGCCAGTCCGTCCCAGTCGAGGCCGTCGTGCCCGGGTAGCTCGCTGGGGCAGGCCGGCACCCCGCGGCTGGCCAGGTACCCGGGGCTGGCACAGGCGATGCGCACCATGTAGGCCAAGGGCGTGGCCACCAGGCGGGTGTCGGCAAGGGGGCCGGCGCGCAGCACCAGGTCCACCTCGCCCAGGTGGCTGCCGTGCAGGTCGACGAAGCTGTCGATCAGGCGCAGCTGCACGTCGAGCCCGGGATAGGCCACCAGGAAGTCGGCGATGGCCGGGGCCAGGTGGCGACGGCCGAAGGCGGCTGGTGCGTCGATGCGGATCAAGCCTTCCGGGGCATTGCTCAATGAAACCGCCTCGGCGCGCGCCAGGCGCAGCTCCTCGATGATGCGCCGGGCCCGCTCGGCGAAGGCGTTGCCGGCCGGCGTCGGGCGCACGGCGTGGGTGCTGCGCGAGAACAGGCGGCTGCCAACCGCGCTTTCCAGGCTGTCGATGCGCCGCGCCACGGCGGAGGGCGTCAATGGGTGGCGCCGGGCGGCGGCGGAGAAACTGCCGGTTTCCAGCACGTCGAGGAACAGGCTGAGTTGTTCGGTGAGGATGTCGGGGCTCATGGCGGCTCGGTGCTTGTGCGAAATGCGCAAAGCCATTGTGCGCTGCTATGCGTTTCCCCGCCAGCCGTGACTGGCTAGCATGCCCTCATTCTCTGAAAGCAGGCGGATGAGGCGCTGATGATCGAGTGGGTGATGTATATCGTGCTGGGGGCCGCGCTCGGCACCTTGGGTGGGCTGTTCGGCATCGGCGGCGGGTTGATCGCCATTCCGGTGCTGGGCGTGCTGTTCGGCCTTGACCAGCAGTTGGCCCAGGGCACCGCCCTGGTGATGGTGGTGCCCAACGTGCTGCTGGCGCTGTGGCGCTACCACCAGCGCAACCGCATCGAGCTGCGCCATGCTGTGCCGTTGTCGCTGTGCAGCTTCGTGTTCGCCTGGCTGGGGTCGATCTGGGCGGTGGGCATCGATGCCCAGTCGATGCGCCTGTACTTCGTCGGTTTTCTGGTGGCGCTGGCGATCTGGAACGTGGCACGGATGTTCCTGCCGGTGCGACCGCCGAGCAACCAGCTGCGTTATCCGTGGCCCTGGCTGGGCGTGCTGGGCAGCTTCGCCGGGACCATGGGCGGGCTGTTCGGCGTGGGCGGGGCGGTGGTGGCCACGCCGATCCTGACCTCGGTGTTCGGCACTACCCAGGTGGTGGCCCAGGGGCTGTCGCTGGCATTGGCGGCGCCGAGCACCATGGTGACACTGTTGACCTACGGGGTGCACCAGAGTGTCGACTGGGGCATCGGCGTTCCGCTGGCCGTGGGTGGGTTGCTGAGCATCAGTTGGGGAGTGAAGCTGGCCCATGCGTTGCCGGAGAAGGTCTTGCGCACGCTTTTCTGCGGGTTTTTGGTGGTGTGTGCGGTGATGCTTGGGTTCGAGCTTTAGTATGTAGGGGCTTCTGCGCAGCCCTTTCCGACCGGTCCGACGCCTCGGCAAGGCCGCTCCCACAGAAGATCGCGTACCTCTGTGGGAGCGGCCTTGCCGAGGCGTCGGACCGGTCGGAAAGGGCCGCAAAGCGGCCCCCGGATCCCATCCTTCATTTGAACCCTTCGACGATGTACTCGGCCATGCAGTCGGTGATCGGCGAATGCTGCTGGTCGTTGCGCAGCAGCATCACATTGGCCATGTGCAACTGCGGCAGGCCGTCGTCCGCGCCGAGGATGCGCAGGTCGCCACCGATCAGGCTCTGCAGCTGCGCGGTCACCGCCAGCCCGGCATGCACGATGGCGAAGATCGCCGCCAGGCTCGGGCTGGTGTAGGCGATGCGGTACTCGATGCCCTCGCGCTCCAGGGCATTGCAGGTCCAGGCGCGGCAGAAGCAGTCGGTGTTGAACAGCGCCAGCGGCATCGGCCGCTGCTCGTGGGGGCAGAAGCCTTTGGCCGCGGCCCACACCAGGCGCTCCTGGCGCAGCAGCTGGCCAACTTCGTTGCCCGGCTCGCGGGTGACGATGGTCAGGTCCAGGTCCTGGCGCAGCATCAACTGCTTGGACGAATCGCAGTGCACCTCGACATGGATCAGCGGGTACGCCTGGGCGAAACGGGTGAGGATGCCCGGCAGGTAGCGCATGGCGTAGTCGTCCGGGGTGCCGATGCGCACCACGCCGACCATGTGCGGCATGCGCAGGGTGTTGAACACCTCGCCGTGCAGCTTGAGGATACGCCGGGCATAGCCCAGCAGGACCTGGCCCTCGGCGGTGAGGCGCACCTGGCGGCCGTCACGCTCGAACAGCTGGCGCTGCAGGATGTCCTCTTCCAGGCGCTTCATCTGCATGCTCACCGCCGACTGGGTGCGGTTGACCACCTCGCCGGCGCGGGTGAAGCCGCCTTGCTCGGCGATGGCGACGAAGGTGCGCAGCACGTCCGCGTCGAGACTCTGATACTGGGACATGGCATCAATCTCCGAGATGCATGGCATCAGAAACATTCGTTGGATTGATCTTAGGCCTGGGCAGAGACTGGAGCCATCCACACGGAGGGCGTCAAGATGAAAGGTCATTTCAACGTTGCTCACCAGCCTGGGTCTACCCTCGGCCACCTGTTGCACGATGTCGGCGGGCGGCTGCTGCGCTGGTACGAACTGCACCGCCAGCGCGATGAACTGGCGCGCCTGAGCGATGCCACGCTGCACGACCTGGGGTTGTCGCGGGCCGATATCCAGCAGGAGGCCGACCGGCATTTCTGGGAAGACCCGCTGCGTAAATGAAGAGGGCTACAATCGCCGGACAAACCTGTCCGGCGATTGCGTCTTTACTGTCTGAACATCAGACGGAGCCCACTGCATGTCCCTCAGCCTGTCCCTCGCCCAGGCCCGCCGCCTGGCCTTGTCTGCTCAGGGCTTCGGCAAGTCGCCCGGCGGCCCGCCGACCCTTGCCAGTCTCACACGGATGTTCCAGCGCCTGGGCGTGGTGCAGATCGACTCGGTCAATGCCCTGGTGCGCTCCCACTACCTGCCGCTGTTCTCGCGCCTGGGCGACTATTCGCGCGACCTGCTCGACCAGCTCGCCTGGGGCCAGCGCCGCCAGCGCCGGTTGTTTGAATACTGGGGCCATGAAGCATCGTTGCTGCCGCTGGCGTTGTACCCGCTGATGCGCTGGCGCATGGCCCATGCCGCCGACGGCAAGGGCATCTACCGGCAACTGGCCGCGTTCGGCCGCGAGCGGCGCGAGGTGATCGAGCGGGTACTGGCGGCGGTTCGCGACCAGGGCGCGCTGGGCGCGGGCAGCCTGTCCACCCGCGAGGAGCGCGCCGGCCCCTGGTGGGACTGGAGCGAAGAAAAGCATGCGCTGGAATGGCTGTTCGCCGCCGGCGAGGTCACCGTGGCCGGGCGTCGCGGGTTCGAGCGCCTGTACGACCTGCCCGAGCGGGTGCTGCCGGCGACCCTCCTAGAGCAGGCCCAACCCAACGAGGCCGAAGCGCACCAGGGCTTGCTGCTGCACGCCGCGGTTGCCCTGGGCGTGGCCACCGAACAGGACCTGCGTGATTACTTTCGCCTCTCGCCGCAGCAGAGCAAGGCCGCCCTGGCCGTATTGGTCGAGGACGGGCGCCTGCAGGCCTGCACGGTGCAGGGCTGGAAACAACCAGCCTATGTCGCGGGCGTGCCACGGGTTCCCCGGCGCATCGAAGCCAGCGCCTTGCTCTCGCCTTTTGATTCACTGGTCTGGGCGCGTGAGCGTACCGAGCGCCTGTTCGACTTCCGCTACCGCCTTGAGATCTACACCCCGGCGCACAAGCGGGTGTACGGCTACTACGTGCTGCCGTTTCTTTATCGGGAGCGCATTGCCGCGCGGGTGGATCTGCGCGCCGAGCGCGCCCACGGGCGGTTGGCGGTGCATGCAGTGCACGAGGAACCGGCAGGGCTGGACGGGGAAGGGTATCTGGCGCTGGCGGCCAACTTGCAGCGGCTAGCCGCCTGGCTGGGGCTGGAGAGGGTGCAGCTCAACTGCCCCCGCGCCGAGGGCAGCCGGCTGCGTCAGGCGTTGCTCAGCGGCGTACCTGCTTGAGGGTTTCGGCAATCAGGAACGCCAGCTCCAGCGATTGGTCGGCGTTCATCCGCGGGTCGCAGTGGGTGTGGTAGCGGTCGGACAGTGCATCTTCGGTGATCGGCCGGGCGCCGCCGATGCACTCGGTGACGTTCTGCCCGGTCATCTCGATGTGGATACCGCCGGCGTGGCTGCCCTCGGCCTGGTGCACCTGGAAGAACTGCTTGACCTCGTCGAGGATCTGCGCGAAATCGCGGGTCTTGTAGCCGCTGCTGGCCTTGATGGTGTTGCCGTGCATCGGATCGGAGCTCCACAGCACTTGGCGCCCCTCGCGCTGCACGGTGCGGATCAGCCCCGGCAGGTGGTCGCCGACCTTGCCGGCGCCCATGCGCACGATCAGGTTCAGGCGGCCCGGGTCGTTGTCCGGGTTGAGCACGTCGATCAGGCGGATCAGCTCCTCGGGGTTCATGCTCGGGCCGACCTTGACCCCGATCGGGTTGTGCACGCCGCGCAGGAACTCGACATGGGCGCCGTCGAGCTGGCGCGTGCGGTCGCCGATCCACAGCATGTGCGCCGAGCAGTCGTAGTAGTCGCCGGTCAGGCTGTCGCTGCGCACGAAGGCTTCCTCGTAGTTGAGCAGCAACGCTTCGTGGGCGGTGAAGAAGCTGGTTTCACGCAGTTGCGGCGCGGTGTCCAGGCCGCAGGCGCGCATGAAGGCCAGGGTCTCGTCGATGCGGTTGGCCAACTGGTGGTACTTGTCGGCCAGCGCCGAGTTGGCGATGAAGTCCAGGTTCCACTTGTGCACCTGGTGCAGGTCGGCAAAGCCGCCCTGGGCGAAGGCGCGCAGCAGGTTGAGGCTGGCGGTGGCCTGGTGGTAGGCCTGCAGCAGGCGGTCGGGGTCGGGGACGCGACTTTTTTCGTCGAAGCCGATGCCGTTGACGATGTCGCCGCGGTAGGCGGGCAGGGTGATGTCGCCGATGGTCTCGTCGTTGGCCGAGCGCGGCTTGGCGAACTGGCCGGCCATGCGCCCGACCTTGACCACCGGGCAGCCGGCGGCGAAGGTCATGACAATGGCCATCTGCAGCAGCACCTTGAAGGTGTCGCGGATCTTCGCCGCGGAGAACTCGGCGAAGCTCTCGGCGCAGTCGCCGCCCTGCAGCAGGAACGCCCGGCCCTGGGTCACCTCGGCGAACTGCCGGCGCAGCTCGCGGGCTTCGCCGGCGAACACCAGCGGCGGGTAGCTGGCCAAAGTCTGCTCCACCTTCAGCAGGTGTGCGGCGTCGGGGTAGATCGGTTGCTGCTGGATCGGCAGGGCGCGCCAGCTGTCAGGGGTCCATTGTCGGGTCATTGCAAGCTCTATCCATAAGTGTCGTTAAGGCCTGTCGGTCATGGTACGCCCGGGTGTGCTTGTTGCACCACCGGCATTGGCGGACAATGGGCCTTTTGCGCGGGCAGGTGGTAGGGATGGCGACGGAGCGGGAAGAGCGGCTGCTGGCACGGGTCGAGGACGCCTTTGGCGTCATCAGCGTCTACGAGGTGGATGACTATCGCTTCCTCGAGTTCGGCGACGCCATCGAGCAGAGCTGCACCTTCACCGCCGACCCCAGCTGGCTGGAGTACGACTACACCCGCGCCATGCTGGTCGGCGCGCTGTGCCACGGGCAGCCGGAGAGCGCGCTGTTCCTCGGCCTTGGCGCCGGCACCCTGACCCAGGCGTGCCTGAAGTTCCTGCCGCTGGAGGATGTCGAGGCCATCGAGCTGCGCCCTGATGTGCCGCGTCTGGCCATGGAGTACATGGGCCTGGACGACGACCCGAGGCTGTATGTGCGGGTGGGCGACGCCCTCGAACTGCTGCCCAGCGCGGAGAAGGCCGACCTGCTGTTTGTCGACCTGTATACCGACTATGGCCCCGGCGTCGGCCACCTGGCCTGGGGTTTCCTTGAGAACTGCCAGAAGCAGCTCAACCCCGATGGCTGGCTGGTGATCAACCAGTGGGCCGGGGACGACGGCAAGCCGTTGGGCGCGGCCTTGTTGCGTGGGTTGTATCACCGGCATTACTGGGAGCTGCCGGTGAAGGAGGGCAACGTGATCCTGCTGGTGCCGGCGGACCTTGAGCAGACGCTGGACATCGATGCCGTGCGGGCGCGGGCCGCCGCGCTGGCGCCACGTTTGGGCTATTCGCTGGAGTACCTGATCAAGGCCATCCGTCCGGCGACCTGATCCGGATGTACGCGTCTGCAGGGAAACGATTCAGCCTGGATCCAATGTGAGTCTGGATCTTCGAAATATTTCTCACAACTCACGGCTATTTCGGGTATAGTACGCGCCGGTCTTTTAGCGGACCTCAAAATCAGGTGGTGCAAATCCTCCGAATCCAGCTTCGGCTGCGCGTCCGCTAGGCGGACCTCCCCAAGACGTTCCTATTTCAATCGTTTTCGCAAATCCCCGCCGCCAAAGCTGCCTGGGTGACCGTTTGGTCTTTCAAGGCATGTGCAGCTTTGGAGCATGGGTCTTTGCGGATGCACCTAGAGGCAGACCCATGACCCAGGAAACCGGCGGATTCGCCGCTCTCGAACTCAATCCGAACATCGTTGCTGCCGTCCTGGCCACCGGCTATGAAGAGCCGTCGGCCATTCAGCAACAGTCGATCCCGATCATCCTCGCCGGTCACGACATGATCGGCCAGGCGCAGACTGGCACCGGCAAGACCGCTGCCTTCGCCCTGCCGATCCTCAACAAGATCGATGTGAGCAAGCGCGAACCGCAAGCCCTGATCCTGGCGCCAACCCGTGAGTTGGCGCTGCAAGTAGCCACCGCTTTCGAAACCTACGCCAAGCAGATGCCGGGCGTTAACGTGGTGGCCGTGTACGGTGGTGCCCCGATGGGCCCACAGCTGCGTGCCATTCGCAATGGCGCACAGATCGTCGTCGCCACCCCGGGCCGCCTGTGCGACCACCTGCGCCGCGACGAGAAAGTCCTGTCCACCGTCCAGTACCTGGTGCTCGACGAAGCCGACGAAATGCTCAAGCTGGGCTTCATGGATGACCTCGAAGTGATCTTCGATGCCATCCCTGCCACCCGCCAGACCGTGCTGTTCTCCGCCACCCTGCCGGCCTCGATCCGTGCCATCGCCGAGCGCCACCTGCGCGAGCCGAAGCACGTCAAGATCCAGAGCAAGACCCAGACCGTGACCGCGATCGAGCAGGCCCACCTGATGGTCCACGCCGACCAGAAGATCCCGGCCGTGCTGCGCCTGCTGGAAGTGGAAGAGTTCGACGCGCTGATCGCCTTCGTGCGCACCAAGCAGGCCACCCTGGACCTGGCCGCCGCCCTGGAAGCCAAAGGCTACAAGGCTGCCGCGCTGAACGGCGACATCGCCCAGAACCAGCGTGAGCGCGTGATCGACTCGCTCAAGGATGGCCGCCTGGACATCGTCGTCGCCACCGACGTCGCTGCCCGTGGCCTGGACGTACCGCGTATCACCCACGTGTTCAACGTCGACATGCCGTACGATCCGGAGTCCTACGTGCACCGTATCGGCCGTACCGGCCGTGCCGGTCGCGATGGCCGTGCGCTGCTGCTGGTCACCCCGCGTGAGCGTCGCATGCTGCAGGTGATCGAGCGTGTCACCGGCCAGAAAGTCGCCGAAGCCCGCCTGCCTAACCCGCAAGCCGTGCTGGATGCGCGCATCAAGAAGCTGACCAAGAGCCTGGCGCCGCTGGTGGCCGAGTCCGAAGCCAGCCACGGCGAACTGTTCGACCGCCTGACCGCCGACCTGGGCTGCACCCCGCGTGCCCTGGCCGCGGCGCTGCTGCGCAAGGCCACCAACGGCCAGGCGCTGGACCTGGCTTCGGTGGAGCGCGAGCAGCCGCTGGTGCCGACCTACACCCCGCGTGAGCGTGGTGAGCGCACCGAGCGCGGCGAGCGTCCGGACCGTGGTGACCGCGAGCGCCGCGCGCCGATGCCGCTGGCCGAAGGCCGCGTGCGTTGCCGTACCGCCTTGGGTGCCCGTGACGGCATCGCCGCCAAGAACCTGCTGGGCGCGATCCTCAACGAGGGTGGCCTGGCGCGTGACGCCATCGGTCGCATCCAGGTGCGTGACAGCTTCAGTCTGATCGAGCTGCCGGAAGACGGCCTCGAGCGCCTGCTGACCAAGCTCAAGGACACCCGCGTTGCCGGCAAGCAATTGAAGCTGCGTCGCTACCGCGAAGATTGATCTTGGCGCTGCAATAAAAAATCCCCGGCCTTCTGGCCGGGGATTTTTTTGCCTGGCGATCAGCTGACCCCGATCCCTGTAGGGGCAGCCTCGCGCCCCCCTGGCGCACATCAGTCGAACCGATAGATATCCATCCCCAGCGCCCCCAGCGTAAACCCCTGGTGCACGATGCCAAATCGCCCGCCAGCCCCCATGACAAAGAACAACGGCAAAAGGTGTTCATCACTGGGATGGTTGCGCACCGCAAACGGCGCCTGCCGCCGATAATCCACAAGCCCCGTCTCATCCCCGGCACTCAACCGATCCACCACCCAGTCACGAAACGCCAGCGCCCAGGGCTCGACCGCATCCGGCCCGGCGTGCCAGTCAAGCTCGCCCAGGTTATGGGTGATACTGCCCGAGCCGATCAGCAGGATGCCTTCCTCGCGCAGTGCCGACAGCGCCCGGCCAACCTTCAGTTGCAGATCGGGACCGGCCTGGCTGGGTAGCGACACCTGAACCACTGGAATATCCGCCTCGGGATACATCAGTGAAAGCGGCACCCAGGCACCATGGTCGAAGGGCCGCTGCTCATCCAGTCGGGCCCCCAGAAGTTCGGACAACCGCCTGGCCAGTGCCGGTTCGCCGGGTGCCGGGTACTGCACCGCATACAGCGCCGGCGGAAAACCATGGAAGTCATGCCAGGTCTGCGGCTGCGGGTTGCCCATCACCAGCAGTTCGCGGGTCTCCCAGTGCGCCGACACCACCACGATCGCTTTCGGGCGGGGCAAGGTGCGGGCCAGCGTGGCCAGGGCCGGGCCGCTGGCGCCGGGTTGCAGGGCGAGCATGGGCGATCCGTGGGAGATGAACAGGCTGGGCAGCATGGCGGGGTCCTGGCAGGTAAGATGCAGCCATCTTCGATCAGCCTTCGATCAAGATCCAATATAAGTTTTCACAGCCTTTTATCGAAAAACCGGGAGGGATCATGGAGCCAGCGTTCTGGCACAAGCGGTGGGCGGACAACCAGATTGGCTTTCACCAACCGCAGGTGAATCCATATCTGCAGGCGCACTGGCCGACCTTGGGGTTGGCCCCGGGGTCGCGGGTGCTGGTGCCGCTGTGCGGCAAGAGCCTGGACCTGCTCTGGCTGGCCGCCCAAGGTTATCGGGTGCTAGGGGTGGAGCTGTCGCGCAGGGCGGTGGCGGACTTCTTCACCGAGCATGGCTTGGTGGCGCAAATTTCCCGGCACGGTGCCTTCGAGGTGTGGCGCAGCGACGAGGTGGAGCTGTGGTGCGGGGATGTGTTCGCCCTGCGTGCCGAGGATCTGGCGGATTGCGCGGGGGTGTATGACCGGGCGGCGCTGATCGCCTTGCCGGTGGCGATGCGCGAGCGGTACATGGCGTTGCTGGGAGAGCGGTTGCCGGCGGCCTGTCGGGGGCTGCTGGTGACCCTGGAGTACGACCAGGCATTGATCGACGGACCGCCGTTCTCGGTGCCGGACGCCGAAGTGCGGGCAGGTTTTGTCGGGTGGCGGGTCGATGAGGTCGAGGCGCGGGAGATTCTCGACGAGAGTCCGAAGTTTTTGAAGGCCGGTGTGACGAGCCTGCTGGAGCGTGTTTATCGGCTAAGACGCTGAGCTGGCGCTCCCACAGGGGAGGGCGACATGGCAAATAGCAAATAGAAAGGGCGACCGAAGTCGCCCTTTCTTGTTGCTGCCTGGATCAACCGCGACGGCGCAGGGCGTCGATACGGTCTTCCAGCGGCGGGTGGCTCATCAGCAGGCCGGCCAGGCCATGCTTGAGGCCGCCATTGATGCCGAAGGCCTTCAGGGTGTCGGGCATGTGCACCGGCAGGCCCTGTTCCGAGCGCAGGCGCTGCAGCGCGCCGATCATTGCACCGGTGCCGGCCAGGTGGGCGCCGGCTTCGTCGGCGCGGAACTCGCGGCGACGCGAGTACCACATGACGATGATGCTGGCGAGGATGCCCAGTACCAGCTCGGCGACGATGGTCGCGATGAAGTAGGCGATGCCGTGGCCTTCTTCGTTCTTGAAGATCACCCGGTCGACGAAGTTGCCGATGATGCGGGCGAAGAACATCACGAAGGTGTTCACCACGCCCTGCACCAGCGCCATGGTGACCATGTCGCCGTTGGCCACGTGGCCGATCTCGTGGGCCAGCACCGCGCGCACCTCATCGGGCGAGAAGCGCTCCAGCAGGCCCTGGGAAACGGCGACCAGCGCGTCGTTGCGGTTCCAGCCGGTGGCGAAGGCGTTGGCCTCGTAGGCCGGGAAGATACCCACCTCGGGCATCTTGATGCCGGCCTCGCGGGACAGCTCCTCGACGGTCTGCAGCAGCCATTGTTCGTGGCGGGTGCGGGGCTGGGTGATGATCTGGGTGCCGGTGGTCATCTTTGCCATCCACTTGGAGATGAACAGCGAGACGAGCGAGCCAGCGAAACCGAACACGGCGCAGAAGACCAGCAGCTGGCCGAGGTTGAGGTCAACCCCGTTGGCCGCCATGAACCCGTTGAAGCCGAACAGGCTCAGGGTAATGCTTGCAACCAGCACCACCGCGAGGTTGGTGGCTACAAACAACAGAATGCGCATCATGGTTGTTACGTTCTCCTGACGGATAAGTTCGTTGCGTACTGCGGGGTATATAAGGGGGAGGGCGCGGCTATTCAACCGGGCGACTATTTCAAACTGTGTACGCGAGGAGTATGGCAGAGGATGCCGAGAGGGCTGTGGGATAGAGCGTTGCAGGATGTAAGGGGGTAGGAGCGGCCGGCCCGACGCCTCGGCAAGGCTCGCTCCTACCTCGGGGCCGTGTTACTGCGAATAGGTCCGCAGGAAGTTACCGATCCGGCCAATGGCCTGTTCCAGGTCATCCACCCGTGGCAGCGTCACCACGCGGAAGTGGTCCGGCCACGGCCAGTTGAACGCCGTGCCCTGGACGATCAGCAGCTTTTCCGACAGCAGCAGGTCAAGCACGAACTTCTCGTCGTTGAAGATCGGGCAGACCTTCGGGTCGATCTTCGGGAACGCGTACAGCGCGCCCATCGGCTTGACGCAGCTTACCCCGGGGATGGCATTGAGCAGCTCGTAGGTGCGGTTGCGCTGCTCGAGCAAGCGGCCCGGTGGCAGCACCAGGTCGTTGATGCTCTGGTAGCCGCCCAGGGCGGTCTGGATCGCGTGCTGGGCCGGCACGTTGGCGCACAGGCGCATGTTGGCCAGCATGTCGATGCCTTCGATGTAGCTCTGGGCGTGATGCTTGGGCCCGGAGATGATCAGCCAGCCGGAGCGGAAGCCCGCCACCCGGTACGACTTGGACAAGCCGTTGAAGGTCAGGCACAGCAGGTCCGGAGCCAGGGACGCTGTGCTGATGTGCACGGCCTCGTCATAGAGGATCTTGTCGTAGATCTCGTCGGAGAACACCACCAGGTTGTGCTGGCGCGCCAGCTCCAGCATGCCCAGCAGCAGCTCCCTGGAGTACACCGCGCCCGTCGGGTTGTTCGGATTGATGATCACCAGGGCCTTGGTGTTCGGGGTGATCTTGGCCTTGATGTCGTCCAGGTCCGGGAACCAGTCGGCCTGCTCGTCGCACAGGTAGTGCACCGGTTTGCCGCCGGCCAGGCTCACCGCGGCGGTCCACAGCGGGTAGTCAGGCGCCGGGATCAGCACCTCGTCGCCATTGTTGAGCAGCGCCTGCATCGACATCACGATCAGTTCGGACACACCGTTGCCCAGGTAGATGTCCTCGATGGTGACGCCTTCGATTTCCTTCTGCTGGCAATACTGCATCACCGCCTTGCGTGCGCTGAACAGGCCCTTGGAGTCGCTGTAGCCCTGGGCGGTGGGCAGGTTGCGGATGACGTCCTGGAGGATCTCGTCCGGCGCCTCGAAACCAAACGGCGCCGGGTTGCCGATGTTCAGCTTGAGGATGCGATGGCCTTCCTCTTCCAGGCGTTTGGCGTGCTTGAGCACTGGGCCGCGAATGTCGTAGCAGACATTGGCGAGCTTGTTCGATTTGCTGAACTGCATGATGAGATCCCGAGTGAGAATACGCGCCGCCCTTGCTCGAAAGGTTTGAAAGGGCGGGAAGCGGGTGCCAGACTGGCTGCCTTGCACACGAAGCCAACTAATATACGTGCCACCCGCGCCAGGGAAAAGCCGGTGCGAGGTGAAAATCAGCCTGCCGAGGTTCCATCATGCAAAAGATCGACAAAACCCTGGACGAATGGCGCGCCATGCTCGATCCGGCCCAGTACCAGGTGTGCCGGCTCAAGGGCACCGAGCGTCCGTTCAGCGGCAAGTACAACAGCGAGCGCGGCGACGGCATCTACCACTGCATCTGCTGTGACCTGCCGCTGTTCGACGCCAAGGCCAAGTTCGATTCCGGCTGCGGCTGGCCGAGCTTTTACGAGCCGATTCAGGAGGCCGCGATGATCGAGATCCGCGACACCTCCCACGGCATGATCCGCACCGAAGTCACCTGCGCCCGGTGCGACGCCCACCTGGGCCATGTATTTCCCGACGGCCCGCCGCCGACCGGGCTACGCTACTGCATCAACTCGGTGTGCCTGGACCTCAAGCCACGCGATTGACGGAGAGCGAACATGGCCGATGCGCTGCTGGACATCCCCTGCGTCACCCTCGGTGGCGAACAGAAAGTGCTGGGCGACTTCGCCGGCAAGGCGCTGCTGGTGGTCAACACCGCCAGCCAGTGCGGTTTCACCCCGCAGTACAAGGGCCTCGAACGCCTGTGGCAGGACTACCGCGACCAGGGCCTGGTGGTGCTGGGCTTTCCCTGCAACCAGTTCGGCAAGCAGGAACCGGGCGATGCCCGCGAGATCGCGCAGTTCTGCGAGCTCAACTTCGGCGTGAGTTTCCCGCTGTTTCGCAAGATCGAGGTCAACGGCCCCGGTGCCCACCCGCTGTTCGCCGAGCTCAAGCGCCGCGCGCCGGGCGTGCTGGGCACGCAGAAGATCAAGTGGAACTTCACCAAGTTCCTGGTCGATCCGCGCACCGGCAAGGTCAGCCGCTTTGCCCCGACCACCAAGCCCGAGGCGCTGAAGTCGGCGATCGAGCCGCTGCTCAACCGCTGATCGGCACCCAGTGCTCGATCAGCGCCAGCAGTTCCTCGCGGCGAAACGGCTTGGCCAGGTAGTCGTTCATGCCCGCGGCGCGGCAGCGCTCGCGCTCCTCGGGCATGGCGTTGGCGGTCAGCGCGACGATCGGCAGCTCTGGCCAGCGGCTGCTCTGGCGGATGCGCCGGCTGGCCTCGTAGCCATCCATCACCGGCATGTTGCAGTCCATCAGCACCAGGTCGAAGCTGCCTTGCTCCAGGCTGTCCAGGGCTTCCTGGCCGTGGGCGGCCACCTGCACCTGGCAGCCGAGCTTGCCCAGCATGCCCTTGGCCACCAGCTGGTTCACCGGGTTGTCCTCCACCAGCAGGATACGCGCCCTTAGCTCGCGCGAGGCCGGCACCTCGTGGGGCAGGGGCGCGTTGGGCTCGCCCTGCAAGGTGCGGCGCAGGGTCTGGTACAGAGCGTTGCGCGCCAGGGGGCGGGCCAGTTGTTGCAGGGGCGCCAGCTGCTCGGCCTGCTCGGCGGGCAGGAAATTGCCGTAGGCGGTCACCAGCAGGATTGGCGCCTCGATGGCCGGGCGCAGGTCGAGCACGTGGTCCAGATCGTCGGTGATCAGCAGGTCGACGGCCGTGCCTGTCAGTTCGCTGGCGTTCTCGTGGCGCGTGTATTCCAGCCCCCAGCGTGGCAGCAGCCCCTGCAGCAGCTCGGCCAGGCCGCTGCCGGGGTTGCCCAGGGCCACCACCCGCCCGCTCAGCGGCGCCGGCGGGATCGCCGCGGTGTGCGCCGGTAGCGGCAGGTCGGCGCTAAAGCGGCTGCCGAAGCCGGTCTCGGAATGGATATGCAGATGCCCCTGCATGGCCTGGCACAGGTTGCGGGTCAGGGCCAGGCCCAGGCCGGTGCCGCCATACTGGCGGGTGATGCCGGCGCCGGCCTGGGTGAACGGCTGGAAGATCCGCGCCTGGGCCTCCTCGGGGATGCCGATGCCGGTGTCGCTCACCTCCAGGCGGACGCCGCCGACGATGCTGCTCAGGCGCACGTCGACGCGGCCGAAACGGGTGAACTTGAGGGCGTTGGACAACAGGTTGCTGACGATCTGCCGCACCCGGGTCGGGTCACCCAGCACCGTGCTTGGGAAGTCCGGGGCGACCAGGCAGGTCAGTTCGACACTGGGCGCGGCATTTTGCGACAGCAGGTTGGCGGTGTCTTCGACCATCGCGCCGAGGTCGAACGGAATGCGCTCCAGTTCCAGCTGGCCGGCATCGAACTTGGACAGGTCGAGGATATCGTTGAGCAACTCCACCAGCACCTTGCCCGAGTCGTGGGCGATCGACAGCTGCTGGCGCTGCTCGGGCGCCAGGCCGCTGTCCAGGGCCAGGGCGATCATGCCCAGCATGCCGTTGAGCGGGGTGCGGATCTCGTGGCTCATGTTGGCCAGGAAGGCGGCGCGCGCCTGGGCCATGTCCAGGGCGCGCTGGCGCGCCTCGTCCAGCTCCTGGTTGGACAGGCTCAGGCGGCTGTTGCTGGCCTTGAGCTCGTTGGTGCGTGCCGAGACGATGTCTTCCAGCTCGTTGAGGTATTGGGTCAGGCGGTTCTCGGCGGTGCGCCGCTGCTGGATCTCGGTGGCCATGCTGACGAACTGCTGGTTGGCGACCCGCACCAGCACGCCGATCTCGTCGTTCTCGTGGCCCTTTGGGCAGTCCACCCGGTTCTGCCTGGGCGTGCGCGCATCGTTGCCGCTGAGCGCGCCGATCACCGTCACCAGTGGCTTGGTCAGCATCAGGTAGAACAGCCCCAGGAGGATGCCGGTAAGCACCAGGCTGCGGGCGAAACCGTTGACCAGGGTGACCCCGGCGCGGTCGAGGAAGCGTGCGCCGAAGGTGTAGGTGTCGACATCCAGGTAAAGGGTGCCCAGGTATTCATCGGGCATATGGGCGAGGAACAGCCGGTCCTGGAACTGGCGCTGCTCGCCGAACAGGAAGTCCGACAGCGCCCGGTAGCGGCTTTCCATGCTGGGGCGCTGCACATCGGCCAGCACCGTGTCGTTGTTGTCGATCAGCCGCGCGCGGATCAGCGCCGGCGATTTCAGCAGGCCGCCGGTCAGCTCCTGGGCCAGCTCCGTGTCGATGTTGTAGGCGATGCGCGAGGCCGTGTCGTGGCTGATCTTCAGCAGTGCCTGAATTTCACGGTTGATGGACGCGTCTTCGCTGGCATAATCGATGCCGATCTGGATGAGACTGAGCAATGTTCCCAGGATGAAGCCGACCAGGACTGTCAACCGGGCTTGCTTGTATGACAGGCGATTGGTGAACTTGATATCCATGGGTCCCAAGCCGGTTACTTGCTCCGTGCGCTGCGCAAGCATAGCCGATCAGCCCTGGCTGCTGGCGGGTCTGTCTGTTCATTTCAGTTGATCGTCGATTAAGGGCCGCTGCGGCCCCAAAAAACTGAAATCAATAGGAGTCGTCATGGACGCCCGTCTCAATGCTTTTCTCGACCGCGCAGAATCCGTCCTCGCCCGCCTCGAACCCCTGCTGCCGGCCCCACGCCCGGACATCGACTGGACCCGTACCCTGGCCGCCCGCTGGCAACGCGACGGCCGCAGCGGCTACCTGATGCCGCTGGAGGTCAGCCTCGACATCCGCCTGTCCGACCTGATCGGTGTCGACCAGCAGCGCGAACAGCTGGGCCGCAATACCCACCAGTTCATCAACGGCATGCCGGCCAACCACGCCCTGCTGTGGGGCTCGCGCGGCACCGGCAAGTCGTCGCTGGTGCGGGCGCTGTTGGCCGAGCATGCGGGCCAGGGCCTGCGCCTGATTGAAATCGAGCGCGACCACCTGGCCGACCTGCCACGGGTGGTCGAGCAACTGCAAAAACGTGAACAACGCTTCATCCTGTTCTGCGACGACCTGTCGTTCGAAGCCGGGGAGGGCGATTACCGGGTGCTCAAGAGCGTGCTCGACGGCTCGCTGGAACAGGCCCCGGACAACGTGCTGCTATACGCCACCTCCAACCGCCGCCACCTGGTGCCGGAGAAGCAGAGCGACAACGAGAACTGGAAGATGGTCGACGGCGAGCTGCACCCCAACGAAGCGGTGGAGGACAAGATCGCCCTGTCCGACCGCTTCGGCCTGTGGCTGTCGTTCTACCCGTTCAGCCAGGAGCACTTCCTCAACGTGGTCGAGCACTGGATCGGCCAGCTGGCGCGCCCGGCCGGGCTGCAGTGGCAGCGCAGCGAAGCGCTCGACATCCTCGCCGTGCGCTGGGCCACCGGCCGCGGTAACCGTAATGGCCGTTGTGCCTATCAGTTCGCCCGCTACTGGGTCGGGCTGCAATTGCTGGAGCAGAAATAAATGATCGACCTCAACGCCAGTGGCCAAGGCCTCGATGGCTACGACTTGCTGGCCGCGCAAGTGCAGGCGCTGTTCGCCAACGAGCGCGACTTCATCGCCAACGCCGCGCAGTTCTCGGCGTTTCTCTACAACCAGGTAGAGGACCTGAACTGGGCGGGCTTCTATATCAACCGCAACGAAGCGCTGGTGCTCGGCCCGTTCCAGGGTCAGGTGGCGTGCGTGCGCATCCCGTTCGGTCGGGGCGTATGCGGCGCCGCGGCGGCCACCCGCACGACCCAGCGGGTCGAGGACGTGCACGCGTTTCCCGGGCATATCGCCTGTGACAGCGCGTCCAACAGCGAACTGGTAATTCCGTTGGTCAAGGCCGGAAGGCTGATCGGCGTGCTCGACCTGGACAGCCCGAAGCTGGCGCGCTTCAGCGAGGCCGACCAGGCAGGGCTGGAGCGGTTGGTCGAGGTGTTCCTCGCGTTGACCGATTGCTGAAATGAAGAAGGGGCCTGCGAAGGCCCCTTTCTTTTGGGTCGTGGGAGCGGGCTTGCCCCGCGATAGAGCCAGCGCTGTCAGTCGTAGATGACCTTCTTCTTCCAGGTCTCATCCTCGTCGGTCTTGAGCCCTTGGGTCAGCGCGTTCTGTTCATTCTCCGCCGGTTCCATCTGGTCCAGCACCTGGGCATTGGCCCGGTTCAGCAGTTTCTCAAGGTAGGTCAACTGCTCTTCATACTGCTTGGGCTCAGGCTGCTTGCGCAGGTACTGCACGCCACGCTCGAAGGCCAGGCGCGCCTGCCCTGGCTGGTTCTGCTGCAGGGCCTGCTGGCCGAGGTTGTTGAAGAACTCGATATGCAGCAGCACGAGGATATGACGGATTTCCTTGACCCAATACTTGCCTTCGTTGGTCGCCAGGAAGCCTTCCTGGGTGGCACGCACGATCTGGTTGTGCAGCAGTTCCAGCAAAAAGCGCACGTCCTTGGCCTTTACCTCGGTCTGGATGGGCGAGGGTGGGTTACTGACCGGTATCCTCTCGCCTTGGGCGATCAGCCCTTCCAGCTCGGCGATGCGTGCCTTGAGGTCGCCACTGTGCTTGTCCAGGGCCAGCTGGCGTTGGTTGAGGTTCAGTTCGAGGCGGGTCAGCAGCAGTTTGAGCGCGGGCGTCATGAATTGCCCGGGGAAGGTCTCGGTGATTTCGCCGCAACGGCGCAGGCGGTCGGCCAGCTCGACCTTGAGCCGTGCGCGCTCGAGCTTGCCGTTCTCGACCACATTGTTGAGGTAGCCGATCACGATCAGCAGCGCGATACCCGCAACGATAAGCAGGGTGATCAGAAGTGGTGTCACCGTTAACGCCTCATGAAGAAGTTTTGCATCTATCGAGAGTGTAGTGAGTCCGCCCGAAAGCGAACAGTGCAGCCTGGCGGACAGTCCTGCTCGCCCTTGAATCCATGAAGCATTCGTGGGAGCGGGCTAGCCCTGCGATCAGGCCCTCAAGCCTTGCTTATATGTATCGGCCCATCATCCAAAACCTACAGGTACTGGCACATCGCTACGAGCTTGCCGAGCCAACGTCAGAAAAGCAACGCCAATCCCCGGACGCATCCTGCACCACCACCCATGACGACGGGAAGTCATTGATTTAAATAAATTTCTACAAAGGGGTTGACGACCTTCCAAGGCATCCATAGAATGCGCGCCACTTGCAGCGTAAAGCACACAGCGAAACGCGGCAGGGAGTGAAAGCAAGCAGTACTTTAATAGGTAATGCGAGCAGTGTGTCCCCTTCGTCTAGTGGCCTAGGACACCGCCCTTTCACGGCGGTAACAGGGGTTCGAGTCCCCTAGGGGACGCCATATTGCGGGAATAGCTCAGTTGGTAGAGCACGACCTTGCCAAGGTCGGGGTCGCGAGTTCGAGTCTCGTTTCCCGCTCCAGTTTATCCGGCACTGCTTCGGCAGGGCAGGAAAAGAAAATCCAGGCTGAATCGTGAGGTTCATGCTCTGGTGCGCTGAAAAGCGTCGGCTTAGTCCCCTTCGTCTAGTGGCCTAGGACACCGCCCTTTCACGGCGGTAACAGGGGTTCGAGTCCCCTAGGGGACGCCATATTTGCGGGAATAGCTCAGTTGGTAGAGCACGACCTTGCCAAGGTCGGGGTCGCGAGTTCGAGTCTCGTTTCCCGCTCCAGTTTTAACGCATCGTTCCGACGGTGCCGGTGCTGAAGGTCGTCAAGGCGCTTCAGGCCACATGCGGTAAAGCTTCACCCTGCGGGAATAGCTCAGTTGGTAGAGCACGACCTTGCCAAGGTCGGGGTCGCGAGTTCGAGTCTCGTTTCCCGCTCCACATTGAAAACGCCACTTCGTTTGAAGTGGCGTTTTTTTTTTGCTCGCGTGGTTGGTTTTTGGGGCGAGCTGGCTCAGCACACCTATCAATTTTGCTAGTTGGCGAATGTCGTCTGAGGGCGTACAACGGCATGGCGCTACTCGTTACGTGCCCGATGTTCGTACTCATACCATCAGTTATTACTCTGTCGGGGGAGAATGTTGGGCGCGCCTGATCTCACTCCATTCTGCCTTGAACAAGGAAGGAGCAATGACCGTGACGATCGAAAAGACGGATTTGGAAGTCCAGCTGGAGATATGTAAACGGGCGGTCGATGCGTGGAGGCGTTATGAAGAAAGTAAAGGGCAGCAGCCCCCTTCTCAGGTAGAACGACTTCGACTGGAAGCAGAGTTCTTATGTTCTTCGGCGCATCATTTTTTCGGGGGTAAGGCTAGGATTCCCCCTGATTTGCTAGATCGTGATTTGGCGGAGTGAATTCACTTGTCCCGCTCAGGTGATTGGGGTTCCCGGCCCAAATGGGGCCGGGATGCATCTACATCAGTGAATATCACCCTGAGCAGGCTTGGCTAGCAGTTGCTTTTCTTGGTGCCAATCAAACGCTTCGCCGTTCTGCTCTGCCTCGTAGCGTCGCTCTTCCAGTGTCTGGTAAAGCTCCAGCTCGTCATCCGGCATGAAATGCAAGCAATCCCCACCAAAGAACCACAGCAGATCACGCGGTACCAGATGGGCGATCTGGGGATAGCGCTGGATCACCTGGCAGATCAGGTCCTGGCCCAGGTACTGGCTTTGCAGCGGGTCCTGCGGCAGCAGGGTGAGCAGCTCGTCGAAGCGCTCGAGGAACAGGGCGTGGCTTTCCTCCGGGACCTGTTCGGCTTCACCCAGCGCGGCCAGGATGGTGCGCAGGTGGTGGAGCAGTTGCAGGTGGTATTCCAGGTGGGGGTTGGCCATGGCGGCGGTCCTCGGGGTGGTTGAAACGGGGGGCGGAGTATACGCCGGTTTTGCATAGGCTGGCAGCGTAGCTGCCTGTGCTGGCCTCATCGCGGGGCAAGTCGCATCGGCGCACCGCCGCTCCCACGCCAATCGCATATTTGGCGTGGGAGCGGCGGTGCGCCGATGCGACTTGCCCCGCGATGCGGTCGACCAATGCTCAGCGCACTTTGCCTGCCTCGGGCAGCAGCACGTCCTTGTCAAACGCATCCACATCGATCACCACCCGCCGCGCCTGCTCGGCCTGATGCAGGCGCTGGCCTTCCTCCGCCTGCAACACGCCCGCTTCGATGGCGGCGTCGATCACCGACTGCCCCGGTGCCGCCTGCACCTTGCCTTCCTTGACCGCTTGATGCAGGGCCTTGTGCAGTGGAGCGGCATCGTCCAGCAGGTCGCAGGCCGTCTGCAGCGCGGCCACTGGGTCGCCGTCGGCCTGAGGCCTGAAGCAGCCCGCCAGCAGCTCTTCCAGCGCCGGGTCGCCTTTGCGGCGGCCGATCAGCGCCGCTACCTCGGCATCCAGCTCATCGCTGGGCCCGGTGTGCCGGCGGCCGAACGGGAACACCAGCACCCGCAGGGCGCAGCCCAGGAAGCGGTTGGGGAAGTTGTCGAGCAGCGCGTCCAGCGCGTTCTCGGCCTGCCCCAGGCTTTCCTCCTGCGCCCAGCGCAGCAGCGGGCGCAGGTACTCGGGCGAGCCGAGGTCGTGGTAGCGCTTGAGCGCGGCGCTGGACAGGTACAGGTAGCTGAGCACATCGCCCAGCCGGGCGCTCAGGCGTTCGCGGCGCTTGAGCGCGCCGCCCAGCAGCATCATCGACAGGTCGGCCAGCAAGGCGAACGCCGCCGCCTGGCGGTTGAGGGCGCGGAAGTAGCCCTGGCTCAGGGCATCGCCCGGGACCTTCTCGAAATGCCCCAGGCCCAAACCCAGCACCAGGGTGCTGGCGGCGTTGCCGGCGGCGAACAGGATGTGCTGCAGCAACAGGTCGTCGAACTCGTTCAGCGCCTGGTCGTGGTCCTCGCGCCCGGCCAGGGCCATTTCCCTGAGCACGAACGGGTGGCAGCGGATCGCGCCCTGGCCGAAGATCATCAGGTTGCGCGACAGGATGTTGGCCCCCTCGACGGTGATGAAGATCGGCGCGCCTTGCCAGTTGCGGCCCAGGTAGTTGTTCGGGCCCATGATGATGCCCTTGCCGCCGTGCACGTCCATGGCGTGCTGGATGCATTCGCGGCCGCGCTCGGTGAGGTGGTACTTGAGGATCGCCGACAGCACCGAGGGCTTTTCGCCGAGGTCCACTGCCTTGGCGGTGAGCAGGCGGGCGCTGTCCATCAGCCAGGCGTTGCCGCCGATGCGCGCCAGGGATTCCTGGATGCCTTCGAAGGCGGCCAGCGGCACGTTGAACTGTTCGCGCACCCGGGCGTACTGGCCGGTGACGAGGCTTGTGTACTTGGCCGCGCCCGTGCCGACCGCCGGCAGGGAGATCGAGCGGCCCACCGACAGGCAGTTCATCAGCATCATCCAGCCCTTGCCGAGCATGGCCTGGCCGCCGATCAGGCAATCCAGCGGCACGAATACGTCCTTGCCGCTGTTGGGGCCGTTCATGAACGCGGCCCCCAGTGGCAGGTGGCGTCGGCCGATCTCCACGCCGGGGAGGTCGGTGGGGATCAGCGCCAGGCTGATGCCCAGCTCGGTCTGCTCGCCCAGCAGGTGGTCGGGGTCGTAGGCCTTGAAGGCCAGGCCCAGCAGGGTGGCTACCGGGCCGAGGGTGATGTAGCGCTTCTCCCAGTTCAGACGCAGGCCGATGACGTCTTCACCCTGCCACTGGCCTTTGCAGATGACGCCGGTGTCGGGCATGGCCCCGGCGTCGGAGCCAGCCAGGGGGCCGGTGAGGGCGAAGCAGGGGATGTCGTCGCCACGGGCCAGGCGCGGCAGGTAGTGGCTGCGTTGCTCGTCAGTGCCGTAGTGCAGCAGCAGTTCGGCCGGGCCCAGCGAGTTGGGCACCATCACCGTGGAGGCCAGATCGCCGCTGCGGGTGGCCAGTTTCATCGCCACCTGGGAGTGGGCGTAGGCCGAGAAGCCCTTGCCGCCGTACTCCTTGGGGATGATCAGGGCGAAGAAGCCGTGCTGCTTGATGAAGTCCCAGGCTTGCGGCGGCAGGTCGAGGTCCTGGCCGATCTGCCAGTCGCTGACCATGGCGCACAGCTGCTCGGTGGGGCCGTCGATGAAGGCCTGTTCCTCCTCGCTGAGCCTGGGTGCGTCGTAGTCGAGCAGGGTGTTCCAGTCGGGGCGGCCGCTGAACAGGTGGCCGTCCCACCACACGGTGCCGGCGTCGATGGCTTCGCGCTCGGTCTGCGACATTGGCGGCAGGGTACGCTGGAACCAGTTGAACATCGGCGCGGTGAATAGTTTACGGCGCAGCTCCGGCAGGGCGAAGAAGGCCGTCTTGGCGGCGATCACTACCCAGATCAGCGCCAGCAGCCAGCCTGGCGCGGTGCTGAAGATGCCCATCAGCAGGGTGTACGCGGCGATGGCCGCGAGGATTTGCAGGGGCGCCAGGCGCCGGTGCAGTAGATACGCGGCGCCAAGCACCAGGACCAGCAACCACAACAGCAGCATGATTCTTCCTCCTTGGAAGCGGGGGGCGGGGGCGATCCACAGAGCTTAGACGTGTTGGGGTGGATGGCCTGCCTAGGAGATGACAGGGTGGGGCGCTGGGAGTTCGGTAGGGAATGTCATGCAGTCATCGCGGGGCAAGCCCGCTCCCACGCCAGATATGCAATGTGGGCGTGGGAGTGGGCTTGCCCCGCGATGCGGTCATCAGATCATCTGGAGCGGTTCAACCCCACCTCCATATCATCGATCAGCGCCTTGGCCATGGCGCTGAGGATCCGCGCCGAGCTGCCGGCCAGCAGGTCGCCTTCCATCTCCGCCTCGCAGGTCAGGTGGCGGATGCAGCCGAGCAGCACCGACAACTCGCTGAAGGCATCCTCGAAGGTAACGCCCGGCTCGACCTTGAACAGGTCCAGGCAGGTGGTGCGGCCTGCGGTGTGGCCGCGGCTCATGGCTGCACCTGCGGCTTGTGCTCGAGCAGAGCGCAGGCCAGCTGGCCGAGGTAGTCGCTGGCGATGAACAGGCGGTCCTGGACTTCGCCGGGCTCGGTCTTGAAGTAGATGTCGAGGACGTCGGAGATGGCGGTGGCCACTTCGACGGCGGCGGCCATGGCGTCGTCGCGGGGGAGGGTGGGGCGGATGGTGAGGAAGTGGGAGAGACGGGGTGGGTCGGGGACGATTTTTTGCATGGTCGAGCTTCCTTGTGGTTACGAGTAACCACCACCCGCATCCTTTCTCACGAGATCAAGGTGGCAGCCATGTACGAGGTGAGAAATCCGGGCCACAAGGTAAACCCGGCCAGACCGAGGTCTGCCCGTACACGGCCACCATGACGGAGGCGCGTTACCGTTGTGGAAATCGGGTTTCTCACACCCGGTCACCCAATTGGGCGACCCGATGAAGTTATCCCCGGGGTATTTCCCCGACAACGCGGCGGCTTCCGGCAAGCGCGTAGGATAGTTCCCAAGCTTTGCTGGCTGAAGCATTTGGTTTCAGGTTCGGAAAGATCTGACAGTCTTTGAAATCGCCGGGGCTGCTGCGCAGCCCTTTCGCGACACAAGGCCGCTCCCACAGGGACCGCGCCATGGCAGAGCTGGCGTATACCCTGTGGGAGCGGCCTTGCCGAGGCGTCGGACCGGTCGGAAAGGGCCGCAAAGCGGCGCCCCGGTTTCACTGGCACCTCCCACCGCTTGGAGTAGACTGACCCCTCTCCCGCATTCATTAAGGACGTTGCCATGCTGAAGATCTGGGGCCGCAAGAATTCGAGCAATGTGCGCAAGGCGTTGTGGATCGCCCACGAGCTGGGCCTGGACTTCGAGTCCATCGATGCCGGCGGCGCCTTCGGCGTGGTCAACGAACCGCACTACCGGGCCCTGAACCCCAACGGCCTGGTGCCCATGCTCGAAGACGGCGACCTGGTGCTGTGGGAGTCCAACGCCATCGTGCGCTACCTATGCGCCGAGTACGGCGCCGAACAAGGCTGGTACCTCGACGACCCGCGCCAGCGCGCCCTGGCCGACAAGTGGATGGACTGGACCACCTCGTCCTTCGCCGGCCCCTTCCGCCCGCTGTTCTGGGGCCTGCTGCGCACCCCCGAGGACCAGCGCGACTGGGTGGCGATCAACGCCGCGCACAAGCAGTGCGCGCAACTGCTGGCCATCGCCGACGAGACCCTGGCCAAGCAGCCGTACCTCTCCGGCGAGCAGATCGGCATGGGCGACATTCCCCTGGGCAGCTTCATCTACGCCTGGTTCGAAATGCCGATTGAACGCCCGGCCATGCACCACCTCCAAGCCTGGTACGAGCGCCTCAAGCAACGCCCGGCCTACCAGGCGGCGGTGATGAGCGCCCTGACGTGACGCCACTTCGATAGTCACTATCGATACATGTGACTGTACTTGTGCGGCCAGCCCTTGCACCATGGCCGCACTCACTGCGCCAGTGACTTCACCTGGCGTGTCCCGCACCCTTTTCTCGGTACCCGACCCGCTATGAGTTCCGCCCTGTCCATCCGACAGCTGACCAAGACCTACGGCAACGGTTTCCAGGCCCTCAAGGGCATCGACCTGGACGTTTCCGAAGGCGACTTCTTCGCCTTGCTCGGCCCCAACGGCGCCGGCAAGTCCACCACCATCGGCATTCTCTCGACCCTGGTGAACAAGACCAGCGGCACGGTCAACGTGTTCGGCCACGACCTGGACCGCGAGCCTGCGGCGCTCAAGCGCTGCCTGGGCGTGGTGCCCCAGGAGTTCAACTTCAACCAGTTCGAGAAGACCTTCGACATCGTCGTCACCCAGGCCGGCTACTACGGCATCCCGCCCAAGGTGGCCAAGGAGCGCGCCGAGCAGTACCTGACGCAGCTCGGGCTGTGGGACAAGCGCGACGTGCCGTCGCGTTCGCTGTCCGGCGGCATGAAGCGCCGGCTGATGATCGCCCGGGCGCTGATCCACGAGCCGCGCCTGTTGATCCTCGACGAGCCGACCGCCGGGGTGGACATCGAGCTGCGCCGTTCGATGTGGAGCTTCCTCACCGAGCTCAACCAGAAGGGCATCACCATCATCCTCACCACCCACTACCTCGAAGAGGCCGAGCAGCTGTGCCGCAACATCGGCATCATCGACCACGGCACCATCGTCGAGAACACCAGCATGCGCCAGTTGCTGGGCAAGCTGCACGTCGAGACCTTCGTCCTCGACCTCAAGCACGACCTGCCCGCCGCGCCTGAGCTGCAGGGTTACCCGTGCCGGCTGATCACCCCGCACACCCTGGAGGTGCAGGTGGACAAGGACATCGGCATCACCGCGCTGTTCGGCCAGCTGGCGCTGAAGAACATCGAGGTACAAAGCCTGCGCAACAAGACCAACCGACTCGAGGAGCTGTTCGTGTCCCTGGTGGAAAAGAACCTGTCGAAGGTGGCCGTATGAGTGTGGAACTGCGCACCAACTGGGTCGCCCTGAACACCATCGTCTACCGCGAAGTGCGGCGCTTCTTGCGCATCTGGCCGCAGACCCTGCTGCCACCGGCCATCACGATGGTGTTGTACTTCGTGATCTTCGGCAACCTGATCGGCCGGCAGATCGGCGACATGGGCGGCTTCACCTACATGGAGTACATCGTGCCGGGGCTGATCATGATGTCGGTGATCACCAACTCCTACGGCAACGTGGTGTCGAGCTTCTTCGGCAGCAAGTTCCAGCGCTCCATCGAGGAGCTGATGGTGTCGCCGGTGTCGCCGCACACCATCCTCGTCGGCTATGTGCTGGGCGGTGTGCTGCGCGGGCTGGCGGTGGGGGTGATCGTGACCATCCTGTCGCTGTTCTTCACCCACCTGCAGGTGCATCACCTGGGTGTGACCATCGTCGTGGTGCTGCTGACCGCGACCATCTTCTCGCTGCTGGGCTTCGTCAACGCGGTGTTCGCGCGCAACTTCGACGACATCTCGATCATCCCGACCTTCGTGCTGACGCCGCTGACCTACCTGGGCGGGGTGTTCTACTCGATCAACCTGCTGCCGCCGTTCTGGCAGACCGTGTCGCTGGCCAACCCCGTGCTGCACATGGTCAACTCGTTCCGCTACGGCATCCTAGGGGTGTCGGACATCAGCATCGGCACGGCGATCAGCTTCATGCTGGTGGCCACCGCGCTGCTCTACCTGCTGTGCGTGCGCCTGCTGGTCAGCGGCCGCGGCATGCGTGCCTGAGCTGCGGGTGAGGGCACAACGGCACTGGCGCCGGCGCCACTGCCGGCCCACCCACCAGCGCCAGTAGCCCATGGTGGTGAAGTAGGCGAGCACGCCGAGCACCACCCCGCACACCACCGAGCCCAGCAGGAACGGTTGCCAGATCGTCGCCAGCTGGTCGGTGACCCAGTCGACGGTGATTTCCTCGGGCAGCGTGCGCGGCGGCACCTGCATCAGCCAGGCGCCGGTCATGTAGGTGACGAAGAACACCGGCGGCATGGTCAGCGGGTTGGTCAGCCACACCAGGCTCACCGCGATTGGCAGGTTGCCGCGCACCGGGATCGCCAGCGCGGCGGCCAGCAGCATCTGCATGGGGATCGGGATCAGCGCCGCGAACAGGCCGACGCCCATGGCCCGCGCCACCGAATGGCGATTCAGGTGCCACAGGTTGGGGTCGTGCAGCAGCTTGCCGAAAAAGCGTAAGGACTTGTGTTCGCGGATGCTGGTCGGGTCCGGCATGTAGCGTTTGAACAGACGGCGCGGCATGTGGGCTCCCGGCGGGGTTGAAGGGCGTCAGTATGCCTTGATTGAAGCGCAGCCTCGTTCAGAGTTTGTGACAATTGTTTAGCAGGTTTTTTCCGCCGATCAGCTAAGCCTCAGGGGCCGTTTTCGCTTCTGGAGCTCTATCTCATGCGCACAGGGATGCTGGCGCTGGTCCTCGGGCTGTTGAGCCTGCGCTTTTTACCTGCCCTGCCACCGGTCGGATGGCTGATTCCATTGCTGTTGCTGGCCCTGGCCTGCCTGCGCACCCGGGCCAGGCCGCTGGGCTGGTTCGTGCTGGGTGGCTGCTGGGCCTGCTGGTCGGCGCAGCAGGCCCTGGACGACCGCCTGCCGGCCGCGCTGGATGGCCGCACGCTGTGGCTGGAGGGGCGGGTGGTCGGCCTGCCGACCCGTACCGAGCGCGGCGTGCGTTTCGAGCTGGAGCAGCCGCAGTCACGTCGGGCCCGGTTGCCGCAGCGGGTGCAATTGAGCTGGTTCGAGGGGCCGCCGCTGCGAGCGGGGGAGCACTGGCGGCTGGCGGTCAACCTGCGTCGGCCGAAGGGCCTGCTCAACCCCCATGGCCCGGATCAGGAGGCCACGCTGTTGGCGCGGCGGGTCGGTGCCACCGGCACGGTCAAGGCCGGCATGCGCCAGGGCGAGGAGGCCAGCAGTTGGCGCGACGGCCTGCGCCAGCGCCTGCTGGCCACCGATGCCCATGGCCGTGAGGCGGCGTTGGCCGCCCTGGTGCTCGGGGATGGCGCAGGCCTGGCGCGGGAGGACTGGCAGGTGCTGCAGGCCACCGGCACGGTACACCTGCTGGTGATTTCCGGGCAGCACATCGGCTTGCTGGCCGGATTGGTCTACGGGCTGGTGGCGGGGCTGGCGCGCCTGGGGGGGTGGCCAGGGCGCCTGCCGTGGCTGCCCTGGGCCTGTGGCCTGGCGATGGCGGCGGCATTGGGCTACGGCTGGCTGGCGGGGTTCGGCGTGCCGGTGCAGCGGGCGTGCCTGATGCTGGCGGTGGTGCTGCTCTGGCGCTTGCGCTTTCGCCATCTGGGCGCCTGGGTGCCGTTGCTGATGGCGCTGTCGGGCGTGCTGCTGGTCGAGCCGCTGGCCAGCCTGTTGCCGGGTTTCTGGCTGTCGTTCGCTGCCGTGGCGGTGCTGGTGCTGTGTTTTGCCGCCCGGCTGGGTGCCTGGCGGCCCTGGCAGGCCTGGACCCGCGCCCAGTGGGTGATCGCCGTGGGGTTGCTGCCGGTGCTGCTGGCCTTGGGGCTGCCCGTCAGTCTCAGCGCGCCGCTGGCCAATCTGCTGTCGGTGCCGTGGCTCAGCTGGGGCGTGCTGCCGTTGGCGTTGCTGGGTACGGCCCTGCTGCCGGTGCCTGGGCTGGGGGAGGGGATGCTGTGGCTGCCGGGCCTGTCGTTGGATGGGTTGTTTGCCGTGCTGACGCGATTGGCAGGGCTGCGGCCGGCCTGGATTCCCGAGCCACTGCCGTTGTGGGCCTGGCTGCTGGTGTGCCTGGGCGCCGTGCTGGTGTTGCTGCCCCGGGGCGTGCCGTTGCGGGCGCCGGGCGTGGTCCTGCTGTTGGCGCTGTGGGCGCCACGCGAACAGGTGCCGCCGGGGCAGGTGGAGGTCTGGCAGCTGGATGTGGGGCAGGGCCTGGCGGTGCTGCTGCGCACCCGCAATCACGCGCTGCTGTATGACGCAGGCCCGGCCCAGGGTGGCAGTGACCTGGGCGAGACGGTGGTGCTGCCGACCTTGCGCAAGCTTGGGGTGAAGGCGCTGGATGTGATGCTGATCAGCCATGGCCATGCCGACCATGCCGGTGGGGCGGCGGCCGTGCGGCGTGGGGTTTCGGTGGCGCGAGTGCTGGCCGGCGAGGTTGCCGGGCTGGAAGCGGCCTCGCTGTGCCGCAGTGGCGAGCGCTGGCAGTGGGATGGCGTCGATTTCGAGCTCTGGCACTGGCCGCAGGGGGCTTCCAGCAACGAACGCTCCTGTGTGTTGCGCGTGCAGGCCAAGGGCGAACGCCTGCTGCTGGCCGGGGACATGGAGGCCGGTGCGGAGCGGGCCTGGCTGGCCGCGACCGACGATCCTCGGGTGGACTGGTTGCAGGCGCCGCACCATGGCAGCCGCACGTCGTCCAGCGAGCCGTTCGTCCAGGCCACGGCGCCGCGCGGGGTGTTGGTTTCCCGGGGGCGGCACAATGGTTTCGGGCATCCCCATGGGCAGGTGATCGAGCGCTATCGCCGGCACGGGGTGGTGGTGCATGACACGGCGTTGGAGGGGGCGTTGCGGTTGGTGCTGGGGAGTCGGGGTGGGGTGGAAGGTGTGCGGCGGGAACGTCGGTTCTGGCGCGCCATCGAGGATTGAACCGGGGGGCGCTTTGCGCCCCCTTCCGACCAGGCCTTGCGTCACGAAAGGGCTGCAAAGCAGCCCCCTGGGGCAACACAGGAATTCCCTGACCTCCGGCAGATGAGCCCCAGGCGGTCCTATGGTAGAGTGGCGGCCTTTTTCCGAGGGGATGCTAACTGTGTGGGAATTGGTCAAGTCCGGTGGCTGGATGATGCTGCCGATCATCCTGAGCTCGATCGCCGCCATGGCGATCGTCGTCGAGCGCCTGTGGACCCTGCGCGCCAGCCGTGTCACCCCGCCGCACCTGCTGGGCCAGGTGTGGATGTGGATCAAGGACAAGCAACTCACCAGTGACAAGCTCAAGGCCCTGCGCGCCGACTCGCCGCTGGGCGAGATCCTCGCCGCGGGCCTGGCCAACTCGCGCCACGGCCGCGAGATCATGAAAGAGTGCATCGAGGAGGCCGCCTCGCGGGTCATCCACGAGCTGGAACGCTACATCAGCACCCTCGGCACCATCGCCGCCATGGCCCCGCTGCTGGGCCTGCTGGGCACCGTGCTGGGCATGATCGACATCTTCAGCGCCTTCATGGGCTCGCAGATGACCGCCAACGCCGCCGTCCTGGCCGGGGGGATCTCCAAGGCCCTGGTCACCACCGCGGCCGGCCTGATGGTCGGTATCCCGGCGGTGTTCTTCCACCGCTTCCTGCTGCGCCGCATCGATGAGCTGGTGGTGGGCATGGAGCAGGAGGCGATCAAGCTGGTGGAAGTGCTGCAGGGCGACCGCGAAGTGGAAGTGGCCGGAGGCAAGGCGTGAAGTTCCGGCGCAATCGCCAGCGCGAGAACGTCGACATCAACCTGGCGTCGTTGATCGACGTGGTGTTCGTGCTGCTGCTGTTCTTCGTGGTCACCACCACCTTCACCCGCGAGACCCAGCTGCGTGTCGAGTTGCCGGAGGCCAGCAGCGCCGAGCAGCCGCCGGCCGACCAGGGCAAGCTGGTGGAGATCACCATCAGCGCCGACGGCGTGTACTCGGTGAACAACCACCTGCTGCCCAAGAGCGACCTGGACACCCTGACCGAGGCGATCGAGAAGGAATCCGGCGGTGACATCACCCTGCCGCTGGCCATCAGCGCCGACGGCAAGACCCCGCACCAGGCTGTGATCACCGCAATGGACGCGGCCGGCAAGCTCGGCTTCAGCAAGTTGCGCATGACCACCGTCGAGGCCGCGCAGGGCAAGCCCTGATGGCCTTCGCCGACCGTCTGCTCGCCGCCTGGTACGCCGGGCACCCGGCGCTGGCCCTGCTGCGGCCGCTGGAGGCCCTGTACCGTCGCGTGGTGACGCGCAAGCGCGCGCGCTTCCTCAGCGGCGAAAGCCCGAGCTACCGTGCCCCGGTACCGGTGATCGTGGTGGGCAATATCACCGTCGGCGGTACCGGCAAGACGCCGATGATCCTCTGGCTGATCGAGCATTGCCGCCGGCAGGGGCTCAAGGTCGGCGTGGTCAGCCGTGGCTATGGCGCCAAACCACCGCACTATCCCTGGCGCGTCCAGGCTGACCAGCCTGCGGACCAGGCCGGCGACGAGCCCTTGCTGATCGTCCAGCGCACCGGCGTGCCGCTGGTGATCGACCCCGACCGTTCCCGTGCCGTGCAGGCCTTGCTGGCCAGTGATGCGCCGGACCTGATCCTGTGCGACGACGGCATGCAGCATTACCGCCTGGCTCGCGACCTGGAGCTGGTGTTGATCGACGCCGCCCGGGGCCTGGGCAATCACCGCTGCCTGCCGGCCGGCCCGTTGCGCGAGCCGGTCGAGCGCTTGGGCGAGGCCGACGCGGTGCTGTTCAACGGCGCCGAGACCGACCGCGCCGACGGCTTCGCCTTCCGCCTGCAACCCTCGGCGCTGATCAACCTGCGCAGCGGCGAGCGCCGCGAGCTCGACCTGTTCCCGCCTGGCCAGGCGCTGCACGCCGTGGCCGGCATCGGCAATCCGCAACGTTTCTTCAACACCCTGCTGGGGCTACACTGGCAGCCGGTGCCGCACCCTTTCGCCGACCATGCGCCCTACAGCCGTGAAGTGCTGTCGTTCAGCCCGCCGCTGCCGCTGGTGATGACCGAGAAGGATGCGGTGAAATGCCGGCCCTTCGCCGCCGACGACTGGTGGTACCTGGCGGTCGACGCCGTGCCGACGCCCGCCTTCAGCGCCTGGTTCGACGCCCAGCTCGACCGCCTGCTGCCCGGCCGCCCCTGAGCCTTTTTTCATTTTCCGTCGCAAGGACACCTCCATGGACACCAAACTGCTCGATATCCTGGCCTGCCCGATCACCAAGGGCCCGCTCAAGCTTAGCGCCGACAAGACCGAGCTGATCAGCAAGGGCGCCGGCCTGGCCTATCCGATCCGCGATGGCATCCCGGTGATGCTGGAAAGCGAGGCGCGCACCCTGACCGACGAAGAGCGCCTGGACAAATGAGCCTGGACTTCACCGTGGTGATTCCCGCCCGGCTGCGCTCCACGCGCCTGCCGGGCAAGCCATTGCTGCCGATCGCCGGCAAGCCGATGGTCCAGCATGTGTGGGAGCAGGCGCGCAAGAGCGGCGCCAGCCGCGTGGTCATCGCCACCGACGATGCCAGCATCGTCGAGGCCTGCCAGGCGTTTGGCGCCGAGGTGCTGCTGACCCGTGCCGACCATGAGTCGGGCACCGATCGCCTGGCCGAGGTCGCCGCCCAGCTGGGCCTGGCCGCCGATGCCATCGTGGTCAACGTGCAGGGCGACGAGCCCCTGATACCGCCGGTGATCATCGACCAGGTGGCGGCCAACCTCGCCGCGCACCCGGAGGCTGGCATCGCCACCCTGGCCGAGCCGATCCACGCCCCGGAAACCATCTTCAACCCCAATGCGGTCAAAGTGGTCAGCGACAAGCACGGCCTGGCCCTGACCTTTAGCCGCGCGCCGCTGCCCTGGGCCCGCGACGCCTTCGCCCACAACCGCGACCAGCTGCCGGAAGGCGTGCCTTATCGCCGTCATATCGGCATGTACGCCTACCGGGTGGGCTTCCTCCAGGACTTCGTCGCCTGGGGCCCATGCTGGCTGGAGCAGACCGAATCGCTGGAGCAGCTGCGTGCCCTGTGGCACGGCGTGCGCATCCATGTCGCCGACGCCATCGAGGCGCCGGCCGTGGGCGTGGACACCCCTGAAGACCTGGAGCGCGTTCGGCGCTTGCTGGAGGCCTGATGCGCGTTTTGTTCGTCTGCCTCGGCAACATCTGCCGCTCGCCGACCGCCGAAGGCGTGCTGCGCCATCAGCTCGAGGCCGCAGGCCTGGGTGATGTGGTGCAGGTGGCCTCCGCCGGCACCGGCGACTGGCATGTCGGCAAGGCGCCCGACAGTCGCACCTGCAAGGCCGCCCTGGCCCGTGGCTACGACCTGTCGCGCCAGCGTGCCCAGCAGATCAAGGCGGCGCATTTTGCCGAGTACGACCTGGTCCTGGCCATGGACAAGAGCAACCTGGGTAACCTGCAGGCCCTGCGTCCGCACAACGCCAAGGGCGAGCTCGACCTGTTCCTGCGCCGCTATGGCGCGGCCCTGGACGAAGTGCCGGACCCTTACTACGGCGGTGCCGAAGGCTTCGAGCAGGTCCTGGACCTGATCGAGGCGGCCTGCCGCGAGCTGGTCGTGGAAATCAAGGGGCGGTTATGACGGCGCACTGGCAGGAGCGCGTGTCGCTCAAGCCCTATAACACCTTCGGCATCGATGTCAGTGCCCGCTACTTCACCCAGGCCCATGACGACGACGAAGCCCGCCAGGCCCTGGCCCAGGCCGCCGAGCGGCAGGTGCCGGTGCTGGTGATTGGCGGCGGCAGCAACCTGCTGTTGTCCCGCGATGTCGAGGCCCTGGTGCTGCACATGGCCAGCCGTGGCCGACGCCTGCTCAGCGATGATGGTGAGCGGGTGGTGGTGGAGGCCGAGGCCGGCGAGCCCTGGCACCCGTTCGTGCAGTGGAGCCTTGGGCAGGGCTTGTGCGGGCTGGAAAACCTCAGCTTGATCCCCGGCACCGTGGGCGCCGCGCCGATGCAGAACGTCGGTGCCTATGGCGTGGAGATCAAGGATGTGTTCGCCGGCTTGACCGCGCTGGACCGCGAGACCGGCGAGCTGCGGGATTTCTCGTTGGAAGAGTGCGCGTTCGGTTATCGCGACAGCGTGTTCAAACGCAACCCCGGGCGCTGGCTGATTGTACGCGTGCGCTTTGCCTTGAATCGTACCTTGCAGGCACACCTGGACTACGGCCCGGTGCGTCAGCGCCTGGCGGAGCAGGGCGTCGAGCAGCCGACCGCGCAGGCGATCAGCGACGCGATCTGCAGTATCCGTCGGGAGAAACTGCCGGATCCGGCTGAGTTGGGCAATGCAGGGAGCTTCTTCAAGAACCCGGTGGTGTCCGCTGAGTTGGCCGAGCGTATTCGTGCCGGGCATCCTGGCGTGGTGGCCTATCCCCAGGCCGATGGCCAAGTGAAGCTGGCGGCCGGCTGGTTGATCGAGCAGGCGGGGTGGAAAGGCTATCGCGATGGCGATGCGGGGGTGCACCGCTTGCAGTCGTTGGTGCTGGTCAACTACGGCCAGGCGAGCGGGGCGCAGTTGCATGCGCTGGCGCGGCGGATCCAGGCGGATATCCTCGAGCGCTTCGGGGTTGAGCTGGAGATGGAGCCGAACCTGTACTGATGGGGTGGCCTGGGCTTGCCCCGCGATCACCGGCAGAGCCGGTGCCATCCACCGGCAAAGAAAAAGCCCCGCCAGTTCGCACTGGCGGGGCTTTTTCATTCAGCCGAGGCTATCAACCGTGATGAGGCTTGTGCTCGTCAGCGGTTTCCAGGGCTTCGGCCGGGGTAGCCTGGGCGGCGGCCAGAGCAGCGGCGGCGGCTTCGGCTTCACGCTTGCGGCGACGCACTTCACGCGGGTCGTTCGGCGCACGGCCGTTCGGCAGCATGATGGTGGACGGCTCGACCGGTGCTTGCTCGGCAACCACGGCTGGCGCAGGCTCGGCCACCGGGGCTTCGACCGCTTCAGGCTGGGCTTCGACGGCTTCAGCTACCGGGGCAGGCTGTTCGGCGACTGGCGCCTTGGCTTCAACCGCTTCGGCAACCGGTGCCTTCTCGATCTCGCCCGCTTCCACTACTGGGGCTTGCACGACCGCGGCCGGCTCGACTGCTGCCTCGACAACGGCGGTGGCCGGCTGCTCGGCGGCGGCTTCTTCGACCACAGGCTGTGGCGCCACTTCGACGACAGGCTCGATGCTCGGCTCGGCAGCGACCACTGGCTCGCTGACAGGCTGCTCGACCACCGGGGCGATGGCGACCTGCTCGGCCACGACTTCGGTGATTTGCACCTGGGTCTCGGCGACAGCGGCGCTGGCGCGTTCGGCCTGCTGGTTGGCTTGGGCCTCGGCGTCGGCGCTGATGTTGCTGGTGGCAACGGCAGCGATCACGGCTGTACCGGCGGCCAATTCAGCACCCAGCTCGGTGGCCTGGTGCTGTTGTGGCTGCTCTTCGCCGGCGTCTTCGTCGCCGCCGTCGATCAGCTCGCCATTGGCGTTGCGCTGGCGCTCACGACGGTTGCTGCGACGACGCTGGCCACGGGAACGGCGGCGTGGACGCTCGCCATCGGCGCCTTCCTGCTCGTCCTGCAGCAGCTCTTCGTTCGGCAGTTGCTCCTCGGCGAGCTCCACGGCCTGTTCGGCGGCCTGCACCTCAGGGCGCAGCTGGCGCTCTTCGCGTGGGGCACGTTCTTCACGCGGTGCACGCTCTTCGCGGGGGGCGCGTTCTTCACGCGGAGCGCGCTCTTCACGCGGAGCGCGCTCTTCGCGTGGAGCACGTTCTTCACGCGGTGCACGCTCTTCACGCGGTGCACGCTCTTCGCGTGGCGCGCGCTCTTCACGGGCTACGCGTTCTTCGCGTGGCGCACGCTCTTCACGCGGTGCGCGTTCTTCGCGGGCAGTCGGTGCGGCGTCCAGTGGCTCGCGCAGTTCGCGCACGCGCTCTTCGCGGTTGCCGCGGCGGTCTTCACGCGGCTGGCGCGGTTGACGCTCTTCGCGTGGCGCACGTTCTTCACGCGGGGCACGCTCTTCGCGAGGCTGACGCTCTTCACGCGGGGCGCGCTCGCCGCGCTCTTCGCGTGGCTTGCGGTCTTCTTCGCGACGGCCGTTGCGGTTGCGGCTCTGCTGGCGACCGTTACGGCGCTCTTCGTTACGTGGCGAGCGTTCGGTGGCTGGCTTCTCGGTGGTGGCGACCGGTGCGGCGGCAGGCTCTTCCTTGCCGGCGAACAGGCTGACCAGCGACTTGACCAGGCCTTTGAACAGGCTCGGCTCGGCGGCGACAGGGGCGGCGACCGGCGCGGCAGGGGCCGGCTGCTCTTCAGCGGTTGTCGGCACCGGGGCGTTGGCGCGGGCCGGCGCGGTCTTGACCGCGGCTTCCTGGCGCACCAGGGTGCGGGTGGCGGTCGGCTGCGGCGCTTCTTCGGTCTCGGCGGAGGCGATCTCGTAGCTGGACTGGTTGTTCAGCACGTCGGGGTTGTCGTCGCGCAGGCGCTGGACTTCGAAGTGCGGGGTTTCCAGGTGATCGTTCGGCAGGATGATGATGCGTGCGCGCGTGCGCAGTTCGATCTTGGTGATCGAGTTGCGTTTCTCGTTGAGCAGGAAGGCGGCCACCGGGATCGGTACCTGGGCGCGCACTTCGGCGGTGCGGTCCTTCAGTGCTTCTTCCTCGATCAGGCGCAGGATCGCCAGCGACAGCGACTCGACGTCACGGATGATGCCGGTGCCGGAGCAGCGTGGGCAGACGATGCCGCTGCTTTCGCCCAGCGATGGACGCAGGCGCTGACGGGACATTTCCAGCAGGCCGAAGCGCGAGATGCGGCCAACCTGAACGCGAGCGCGGTCGGCCTCGAGGCACTCACGCACGCGCTCTTCGACAGCGCGCTGGTTCTTGGCCGGGGTCATGTCGATGAAATCGATGACGATCAGGCCGCCGATGTCGCGCAGGCGCAGCTGGCGAGCGATCTCTTCGGCCGCTTCCAGGTTGGTCTGCAGGGCGGTTTCTTCGATGTCGCTGCCTTTGGTGGCGCGCGCCGAGTTGATGTCGATGGACACCAGGGCTTCGGTCGGGTCGATGACGATCGAGCCGCCGGACGGCAGGTCAACCACGCGCTGGAAGGCGGTTTCGATCTGGCTTTCGATCTGGAAGCGGTTGAACAGCGGCACGCTGTCTTCGTACAGCTTGACCTTGCTGGCGTACTGCGGCATCACCTGGCGAATGAAGGTCAGGGCTTCTTCCTGGGCGTCGATGCTGTCGATCAGCACTTCGCCGATGTCCTGGCGCAGGTAGTCGCGGATGGCGCGGATGATGACGTTGCTTTCCTGGTAGATCAGGAACGGCGCGGCGCGGTCTTGCGAGGCTTCCTTGATGGCGGTCCACAGCTGCAGCAGGTAGTCGAGGTCCCACTGCATTTCTTCGCTGCTGCGGCCCAGGCCCGCGGTGCGCACGATCAGGCCCATGTCGCCCGGAACGGTCAGGCCGTTCAGCGCTTCGCGCAGTTCGTTGCGCTCTTCGCCTTCGATGCGGCGGGAGATGCCACCGGCGCGCGGGTTGTTGGGCATCAGTACCAGGTAGCGGCCGGCCAGGCTGATGAAGGTGGTCAGGGCGGCGCCTTTGTTGCCGCGCTCTTCCTTCTCGACCTGGACGATGACTTCCTGGCCTTCGCTCAGGACTTCCTTGATGTTGACCCGGCCTTCAGGGGCTTTCTTGAAGTATTCGCGGGAGATTTCCTTCAGCGGCAAGAAGCCGTGTCGTTCGGAGCCGAAGTCGACGAAGGCCGCTTCGAGGCTGGGCTCGATCCGGGTGATCTTGCCTTTGTAGATGTTGGCCTTTTTCTGCTCGCGGGCGCCGGACTCGATGTCCAGGTCGTAGAGACGTTGGCCGTCCACCAGGGCTACACGCAACTCTTCGGGCTGAGTTGCGTTAATCAGCATTCTTTTCATGTTGTACCGTCGGTTTCCGGGCTGCCGGAAACGGCGTGCGGCACACACGACTTGTCAGGGTCGGTGCCAAGGTGCGCAAAGGGTGGCGGGCCACCCCCGTGTCTGGCGACGTTCGGCACCAGCCGGTTGCCCAGCCTGCCGTTGTCGCGACGACGCGTCCTGTTTTGCGGTGCCAAAAGACCTGTCGAGCTTTTCGAAGGTTATCCGAATCAATCGAGCGGGCCTGGTGCACTCAGTCAGGAGGAGGAATCAACCGGTCGTCCGTGGACGCCACCAGGGCGTCTGTTCAGGACCTTGTCCGCTCATTGCCCGTTGAATGGGGCGCTGGGGCGGGTTCGGTGCCACACGGTCCGAGGGCTGTACATCTCCACCCTGCACGTATCCCTGAAAATTCGGTGCTGCCGCGCGCTGAATCCGCAACGGGTTGCATTTTTCGCCAGCCCGGTTCCGGGCTGGCGCCATAACATATCCAAGGCAGGTATTTCCGAAGCATTCGCCCGAATGCGCGGAAACGACGGTGGCGGGCAGAGGTACGGCGAAAAGAATCGGGATAAGCAGGTGAAACACCGCACTTGTCGTTTTTTTTCGGTCTTCTCTACACAGCGCTGGTGGCGATTCCAGGCATTTAGTTAAACTGGCGAACGCTCCGTAGGACGGCCTCGCGTCCTCGGGAATTGCGATGGTCAGGGCCGGCGTAGAGCCTGGTGCCGCTGGCCTGCCGCTTTTGGCGGCGTTCGCGACTATAGCAGCAATGATTAAGTGCTTCAATTCCATAAAAAATTGTTATGATCCCGCCATGACGACCAATACCCCCCCGACTTCCGGCGTTCAGCTGATCGAAGTCCCGCCGGAGCTTGCCGGCCAGCGCATCGACAATTTCCTCATCACGGCCCTCAAGGGCGTGCCCAAGACCTTGGTCTACCGCATCCTGCGCAAGGGTGAGGTGCGGGTCAACAAGGGCCGGATCAAGCCCGAGTACAAGCTGCAGGCCGGCGATGTGGTGCGCGTGCCGCCGGTGCGCCTGCCCGAGCGCGACGAGCCGGCGCCGGTGGCCCAGGGGCTGCTGCAGCGCCTCGAGGCGGCCATTGTCTATGAGGACAAGGCGCTGATCGTGATGAACAAGCCGGCCGGCATCGCCGTGCACGGCGGCAGCGGCCTGAGCTTTGGCGTGATCGAGGCGCTGCGCCAACTGCGCCCGGACGCCAAGGAGCTGGAGCTGGTGCATCGCCTGGACCGCGACACCTCGGGCCTGCTGATGATCGCCAAGAAGCGCAGCATGCTGCGCCACCTGCATGCCGCCCTGCGCGGCGATGGCGTCGACAAACGCTACATGGCGCTGGTGCGCGGCCATTGGCCGACCTCGAAGAAGCAGGTCAATGCGCCGCTGCAGAAGAGCAACCTGCGTTCCGGCGAGCGCATGGTCGAGGTCAACGACGAGGGCAAGGACGCGCTGACGATGTTCCGCGTGCTGCGCCGCTTCGGCGAGTTCGCCACCATTGTCGAGGCGCGGCCGATCACCGGGCGTACCCACCAGATCCGCGTGCATACCCTGCATGCCGGGCACATGATCGCCGGCGACAGCAAGTACGGCGATGAAGACTTCACTCGCGAGATCCGCGAGCTGGGCGGCAAGCGTCTGTTCCTGCATGCCTACCAGCTGACCGTGCCGCTGCCCGATGGTGGTGAGCTCAAGCTCGAGGCGCCGGTGGATGAGATGTGGGCCAAGACCATCGAGCGACTGGCGTCCTGAGCCATGAATAAAAGTTATGACCTGCTGATCTTCGACTGGGACGGCACCCTGGCCGACTCCATCGGGCGCATCGTCGAGGCCATGAACGTGGCCGCCGGGCGTGCCGGCGAGGCCCCCAGCAGCGACGAGGCGGTCAAGGGCATCATCGGCCTGGCGCTGGGGGAGGCGATCGCCACCCTGTACCCGCACCTCGATGCGCCGCAGGTCGAGGCGTTCCGCCGGCACTACGCCGACGTGTACATGGCGCTGGACCAGCAGCCGTCGCCGTTGTTCGACGGCGTGGTCGAGTCGCTGGAGGCGTTCCGTGCCGAGGGGTATCGTCTGGCAGTGGCCACCGGCAAGGCGCGGCGCGGCCTGGACCGGGTGCTCAAGGCCAATGGCTGGGAAGGCTATTTCGACATCACCCGGGCTGCCGACGAAACCCGTGGCAAGCCGCATCCGCTGATGCTCGAAGAGATTCTCGCCCATTGCCGGGTCGAACCCGGGCGGGCGCTGATGGTCGGAGATTCGGCGTTCGACCTGCAGATGGCCAGCAACGCCGGCATGCATTCGGTAGCGGTGGGCTACGGCGCCATGTCGCTGCAGGCCTTGGCCGAATTCGGCCCGCAAGTGTGCATCGAGCATTTTTCCCAGTTGCGCGAATGGCTGGCCGAGCCTGCGCAGATCAATTTCCAAGGTAGGTGAGCATGACTGACGAATGGAAGGCGCCCGAGCCGGACGAAGCCGGTGAGGAGCGCAAGAGCTGGAAGCTGCTGGAGAAGACCTTGCTGGCAGGCGTCCAGGAGCAGCGCCGGGCGCGGCGCTGGGGGATCTTCTTCAAGCTGCTGACCTTTGTGTACCTGTTTGGCATCCTGTTCCTGTTCACGCCGTTGATGGATGTGGACAAGGCGGCCTCGCGCAGCGGCAACCACACCGCGCTGGTCGAGGTGCGCGGCGTGATTGCCGACCAGGAGCCGGCCAGCGCCGACAATATCGTCAAGAGCCTGCGCGAGGCGTTCAAGGATCCGAAGACCAAGGCTGTGGTCATGCGTATCAACAGCCCGGGCGGCAGTCCGGTGCAGTCGGGCTATGTGTACGACGAGATCCGTCGCCTGCGCGCCGAGTACCCTGCCATCAAGCTGTATGCGGTGATCGCCGACCTCGGTGCGTCCGGGGCCTACTACATCGCCAGCGCCGCCGACGAGATCTATGCCGACAAGGCCAGTCTGGTCGGTTCCATTGGTGTCACCGCGGCCGGCTACGGCTTCGTCGGGGCCATGGACAAGCTGGGGGTGGAGCGTCGTACCTATACGGCTGGCGAGCACAAGGCGTTCCTTGATCCGTTCTCGCCACAGAAACCCGAAGAAACCGCGTTCTGGCAGGGTGTGCTGGACACCACGCACCGCCAGTTCATCGCCATGGTCAAGCAGGGGCGTGGCGAGCGCCTAAAAGACAAGGATCACCCTGAGCTGTTCAGTGGGCTGATCTGGTCGGGCGAGCAGGCCAAGGAGCTGGGTCTGGTGGACGGGCTGGGCAGTGCCAGCTATGTCGCCCGCGACATCGTGGGTGAGAAGGAGTTGGTGGACTTCACTGTGCAGGAGTCGCCGTTTGATCGTTTCTCCAAGCGTATCGGTGCCAGCGTGGCGGAGCGCCTGGCGCTGTATATGGGCTTCCAGGGGCCTTCGCTGCGTTGAGCTGAATCGGCGTGGCATTCATCGCGGGGCAAGCCCGCTCCCACTGGTCGCTCATTGGCCTCGTGGGGGCGGGCTTGCCCCGCGATTGCATGTTCAAGGCACCTGCACGCCTTCCTTGTGCAGCATGTCCACCAGTCGAATCAGTGGCAGCCCGATCAGGCTCGTGGCATCGCAGCCGTGGGTGCTCTGGAACAGGCTGACCCCCAGTCCCTCGGCCTTGAAGCTGCCGGCGCAATCCAGCGGCTGCTCGGCCGTCACGTAGCGCTCCACGCGCTCTCGATCCAGCTCGCGCATCGTCACGGTAAACGGCACGCAATCAACCTGGCAGTGGCCGGTGGCGCTGTTCAGCAGCGCCAGCCCGGTGAGGAAAGTGACCTGCTGCCCGCTGCTCTCCAGCAATTGCTCGCAGGCGCGTTCAAAGGTGTGGGGTTTACCGAGGATTTGCTCGCCCAGCACCGCCACCTGGTCGGAGCCGATGATCAGGTGGTCGGGGTGGCTGGCGGCCAGGGCTTCGGCCTTCTGTCGAGCCAGGCGGCGGACCAGCTCGACGGCGGGTTCGTCATCGAGGCGCCGTTCGTCAAGGTCGGGGCTTGCCCAGGTGAAGGGCAGGCGCAGGCGGGTGAGCAGTTCACGGCGGTACGCAGAGCTGGAAGCCAGTAACAAGGGAAGCATGGTAGACTCCTGGGCAATTACCCCGAATTCTAACATGCGAGATGACACCTAATTTCCTTTGACAGGGAGGGGGTGCATCCCTAGAATGCTGCGCCTATGTTGAATGACCCGATTCCACCTCACGTTGACCCGCGCAAATTGGCTGATCGTGGCGTAACCCTCGAAGGTTCGCTGCAACTCGCTGATTTGGAAAGACTCTGCGACCCGCTTTCCGACAATGTCGGTACGGTGCAGGCGAAGTTCGATTTTGAACGAGATGAACAGCACGTGGTGGTTATCCACAGCGCGCTGGATGTCGAAGTCAAGATGGTTTGCCAGCGTTGTCTTGAGCTGGTCACCCTGCCGATCCACAGCGAATGCACATACGCCGTGGTGAAGGAGGGTGCGAACACCCAGTCGTTGCCGAAAGGCTATGACGTGCTGGAACTGGGCGAAGATCCTTTGGATCTGCAGGCGTTGGTCGAGGAAGAGCTGTTGCTCGCCCTGCCGATCGTGCCTGCTCATCATCCGGAAGAATGCCAGCAGCCGGCGGGACTCGATGAGCCCGAGCCGAGCAAGGACGAGGTATCGCGGTCCAACCCGTTCAGTGTATTGGCGCAGTTAAAGCGTGACCCAAACGTTTAGGAGTTAATCAATTATGGCTGTTCAGCAGAACAAAAAATCCCGCTCTGCCCGTGACATGCGCCGTTCGCACGACGCCCTGTCGGCAGAAGCTCTGTCGGTAGAGAAGAGCACCGGTGAAGTACACCTGCGTCACCACGTATCGCCAGAAGGCGTATACCGTGGTCGCAAAGTGATCGACAAGGGCGCCGACGAGTAATCCTTGTCCGCTCAGATCATCGCGATCGACGCAATGGGCGGGGACTTCGGTCCCCGCAACATTGTCCAGGCTAGCATTGCCTGCCTTTCGGCTACCCCCTCGCTGCACCTGACCCTTGTCGGTCAACCCTCCCTCCTTGAAGATCTCCTCAGCGGCCTTGCGGCTGCGGATCGCGCGCGCCTGCAGATTGTCGCGGCCAGCGAAGTGATCGGCATGGACGAGCGGCCATCGCAGGCGTTGCGTGGCAAGCCGGACTCGTCGATGCGCGTCGCCCTCGAACTGGTGCGTGATGGCAAGGCCCAGGCCTGCGTGAGTGCCGGCAATACCGGCGCGCTCATGGCCCTGTCGCGCCTGGTGCTCAAGACCCTGCCTGGTATCGATCGCCCGGCGATGGTGGCGGCGATTCCGACCCAGGCGGGCTATTGCCAGTTGCTCGACCTCGGCGCCAATGTCGATTGCAGCGCGGAAAACCTCTACCAGTTCGCCGTGATGGGCGCGGTGGCCGCCCAGGCCCTGGGCGTGCACCGGCCGCGGGTGGCGCTGCTCAATATCGGTACCGAGGACATCAAGGGCAACCAGCAGGTCAAGCTGGCCGCCAGTCTGCTGCAGAACGCCCGGGGCCTGAACTACATCGGCTTCGTCGAAGGCGACGGGCTGTACCGCGGCGAGGCGGACGTGGTGGTGTGCGATGGATTCGTCGGCAATATCCTGCTCAAGTCCAGCGAAGGCCTGGCGACCATGATCGGCGCGCGCATCGAGGCGTTGTTCCGTGGCGGGCTGCTGGCGCGGGCGGCCGGGGCCATGGCCATGCCGTTGCTCAAGCGCCTGCAGGCCGACCTGGCGCCGGCGCGACACAATGGCGCAAGCTTCCTGGGCTTGCAGGGCATCGTCATCAAGAGCCATGGTTCTGCCGGCGTGCAGGGCTTGCAGAGTGCGATCCAGCGGGCGTTGATCGAGATCCAGGAAAACCTGCCGCAGCGTCTGCACGGACGCCTCGAAGACCTGTTGCCGTGATAAGGCTAAAACAGGTCTTAGGCATATCCGCAATGAAGTGCTTAAATGTGACCGCTTGGTCTGCCGCTCCATCCAAGCTTTCAGATTGCGCGCCCGGCCCAAGGCCCGGCGCACCCCATCCGACGACAAGATCATAAGGGCTTGTTCAATGTCTGCATCCCTCGCATTCGTCTTTCCTGGTCAAGGTTCCCAGTCGCTGGGCATGCTCAAGGAGCTGGGCGCCGAAAAACCGGTAATCGTCGAGACCTTCAAGGAAGCGTCCGAGGCCCTGGGCTACGACCTGTGGAAACTGGTCCAGGAAGGCCCGGAAGAACAACTCAACCAGACCGACAAGACCCAGCCGGCCATCCTGACCGCCTCGATTGCCCTGTGGCGCCTGTGGCTGGAAGAGGGTGGCGCGCAGCCTGCGTACGTCTCCGGTCATAGCCTGGGTGAATACAGCGCCCTGGTCGCCGCTGGCAGCCTGTCGCTGAAGGACGCGGTGCGCCTGGTCGAGCGCCGCGGTCAGCTGATGCAGGAAGCCGTGCCGGCCGGTCATGGCGCGATGGCCGCGATCCTTGGCCTGGACGACGCGGTCGTGGTCGAGATCTGCGCCAAGGCTGCCGAAGACGAAGTGGTCAGCGCGGTAAACTTCAACTCCCCTGGCCAGGTGGTCATCGCCGGCAACAAGGCAGCGGTGGATCGCGCCATGGAGCTGTGCAAAGAGGCCGGTGCCAAGCGCGCCCTGCCGCTGGCGGTCAGCGTGCCGTCGCACTGCGCGCTGATGAAGCCGGCCGCCGAGCGTTTCGCCGAGTCGGTCAACGCCATCGAATGGAAGGCCCCGCAGATCCCGGTGGTGCAGAACGTCACTGCCGCCATCGCCGCCGACCTCGATGCCCTCAAGCAGGACCTGCTGGCGCAGCTGTATCAGCCGGTACGCTGGGTCGAGTGCGTGCAGGCCCTGGCCGAGCGCGGCGCGGTGAACCTGGTCGAATGCGGTCCGGGCAAGGTCCTGGCCGGCCTGAACAAGCGTTGCGCCGACGGCGTGACCACCTACAACCTCAACACCCCAGACGCTGTCGCCGCCACCCGTGCGGCGCTGGCCTGAATTCGGAGAAGCTTGCATGAGCCTGCAAGGTAAAGTTGCACTGGTCACCGGCGCCAGCCGTGGTATCGGCCAGGCCATCGCCCTCGAGCTGGGCCGCCAGGGCGCGACCGTGATCGGTACCGCCACCACCGCCTCTGGCGCCGAGCGCATTGCCGCCACCCTGAAAGAACACGGCATCAACGGTACCGGTCTTGAGCTGAACGTCACCAGCGCCGAGTCCGTGGACGCGGTGTTGGGCGCCATCGGCGAGCAGTTCGGCGCGCCGGCCATCTTGGTCAACAACGCCGGCATCACCCGCGACAACTTGATGCTGCGGATGAAGGACGACGAGTGGTTCGACGTGATCGACACCAACCTCAACAGCCTCTACCGTCTGTCCAAGGGCGTGCTGCGCGGCATGACCAAGGCCCGCTGGGGTCGTATCATCAGCATCGGTTCGGTGGTGGGTGCCATGGGCAACGCCGGCCAGGCCAACTACGCCGCCGCCAAGGCCGGCCTGGAAGGTTTCAGCCGTGCCCTGGCCCGTGAAGTGGGCTCGCGTGGCATCACCGTCAACTCGGTGACCCCGGGCTTCATCGACACCGACATGACCCGCGAGCTGCCAGAAGCGCAGCGCGAGGCCCTGCAAAAAGAGATTCCGCTGGGCCGCCTGGGTCAGGCCGAGGAGATCGCGAAAGTGGTTTCCTTCCTGGCTTCCGACGGCGCAGCCTATGTCACCGGCGCCACCGTGCCGGTGAACGGCGGGATGTACATGTAAAAACCGCAACTCAATGTGACGGATTGCTTCAAAAAAGAGTCATACTGCGAGCCTAAAATCCGTTATAAAGCTGCAACCAGATTCCGGGCAGAGGGCCCGGTGGCCTGGTGGAAGGCGCGTTACGCTTGAAAAGCAGGCGTCTTCCTATAAACTTGGTCACCGGCCAGCTGCCTGACATATGTCCATTAGGAGTGAAAACTAGGTATGAGCACCATCGAAGAACGCGTCAAGAAAATCGTCGCCGAGCAACTGGGCGTCAAGGAAGATGAAGTGAAGAACACCTCTTCCTTCGTTGAGGACCTGGGTGCCGATTCGCTTGACACCGTTGAGCTGGTGATGGCTCTGGAAGAGGAATTCGAGACCGAAATCCCTGACGAAGAAGCCGAGAAGATCACTACCGTTCAAGCTGCCATCGACTACGTCAACGCCCACCAGGCCTAAGACGTTTCAGTCGACGCTACTTGTCGGGAAAAACCGCACTGCCGTCGCCGGCGTGCGGTTTTTTCTTTGCAAGCCCTGCAATCAGCGGAGTCTGTTGCCAGGCCATTGGCCGCGCCAGTGCACTGGCAAGAGACTCTGTAATTTGGAAATGAGGAGAGTACTGTGTCGCGTAGACGCGTCGTGGTCACTGGTATGGGTATGCTGTCGCCACTGGGTACCGATGTACCGAGCACCTGGCAGGGCATTCTGGCTGGCCGCAGTGGCATCGGTCCGATCGAGCATACGGATCTGTCTGCCTACTCCACCCGTTTTGGCGGCTCGGTAAAGGGCTTCGAAGTCGAGCAGTACCTGTCGGCCAAGGAGGCCCGCAAGCTCGACCTGTTCATCCAGTACGGCCTGGCGGCCGGCTTCCAGGCGGTGCGCAACGCCGGCCTGGAAATCACCGACGCCAACCGCGAGCGCATCGGCGTGGCCATGGGCTCGGGCATCGGCGGCCTGACCAACATCGAAGAGACCAGCAAGACCCTGCACGAGCAGGGGCCGCGCCGGATCTCGCCGTTCTTCGTGCCGGGCTCGATCATCAACATGATCTCCGGCTTCCTGTCGATCCACCTGGGTCTGCAAGGGCCGAACTACGCGATCGCCACCGCCTGCACCACCGGCACCCACTGCATCGGCATGGCCGCGCGCAACATCGCCTACGGCGAAGCCGACGTGATGATCGCCGGTGGCGCCGAAATGGCCGCCTGCGGGCTGGGTATGGGCGGCTTCGGCGCGTCCCGCGCGCTGTCGACCCGCAACGACGAGCCGGCCCGTGCCAGCCGTCCGTGGGACAAGGGCCGTGACGGCTTCGTGCTGTCCGACGGTGCTGGCGCCCTGGTGCTCGAAGAACTGGAGCACGCCAAGGCCCGTGGCGCCACCATCTACGCCGAGCTGGTCGGCTTCGGCATGAGCGGCGACGCCTATCACATGACCTCGCCGCCCGACTCCGGCGAAGGTGCTGCCCGCTGCATGGCCAATGCCCTGCGTGATGCCGGCATCCAGCCTGAGGACGTCAGCTACATCAACGCCCACGGCACCTCGACGCCGGCCGGCGACGTGGCCGAAGTGGCCGCGATCAAGCGCGTGTTCGGTGAGCATGCCTACAAGCTGGCGGTCAGCTCGACCAAGTCGATGACCGGCCACCTGCTCGGCGCCGCCGGCGCGGTGGAGGCGATCTTCAGCGTCCTGGCGATCAACAGCCAGATGGCGCCGCCGACCATCAACCTGGACGAGCCCGATGAAGGCTGCGACCTGGACTTCGTGCCTCACCAGGCGCGCAGCATGCCGATCGACGTGGTGCTGTCCAACTCGTTCGGCTTCGGTGGCACCAACGGTTCGCTGGTATTCCGTCGGTTCGCCGACTGATGCACAGCTGGATCGATGGCCAGGACGCGGCTGCGGTCAATCTGCAGAACCGCGGCCTGGCCTACGGCGATGGCCTGTTCGAGACCATTGCCGTGCGCGGCGGCAGGCCCAGCCTGCTGGCGCTGCACCTCGACCGCCTGGCGCTGGGTTGCCAGCGGCTGGCGATCGAGGCCGACCTGGCGCTGGTTCGCAATGAACTGTTGCAATTCGCCCAGCTGCTGGGCGAGGGCGTCGCCAAGCTGATCCTGACCCGCGGCGACAGTCAGCGTGGCTATGCCCCGGTGGCTGGCGCCCAGGCGCGGCGCATCCTTCAGGGCAGCCCCTTGCCGGCCTATCCTGGCGAACATGCCGAACAGGGTGTGCGCCTGTACGCCTGTCAGACGCGGTTGGCGGAACAACCGCTGCTGGCCGGGCTCAAACACCTCAACCGCCTCGAGCAGGTGCTGGCCCGCGCCGAATGGCAGGATCCGGCGTTTGCCGAAGGCTTGATGCGTGACGCCCAAGGGCGGGTGATCGAAGGGGTGTACAGCAACCTGTTCCTGGTGCGTGACGGCGTGCTGCTGACTGCCGAACTGAGCCGTTGTGGCGTGGCCGGGGTGATGCGCGCGGCATTGCTGGAGCAGGCGCGGTTGCTGGGTATTCCCACCCAGGTACGGGACTTGCCGCTGGAGGCGTTGGAGCAGGCCGACGAAGTGTTCGTCTGCAACAGTGTCTACGGCATCTGGCCCGTGCGTGAATTCGCCGCGCTGAACTGGCCGGCCGGGCCGCTCACCCGTAAACTGCAGGCCGTTGCCCGTACGTTACTGGATACCTGATTCGTGAGACGCAAATTCCTGCTGCTGCTGGAAATGAGCTTGATCCTCGCCGGCCTGGCACTGGGCTGGGCCGCCTGGAAGGTCAACTCGGTCCTGGAGCAGCCCCTGCAAGTGGCGCAGGAGCGCCTGCTCGACGTGCCCGGCGGCACGACGCCCAACCGTATGTTCTATCGCATGCAAAGCGAAGGCCTGCTCGACGATCCGCTATGGCTGCGCCTTTACTGGCGCTTCAACATGGCGGGCACGCCGCTGCATACCGGCGAATACCGGGTGACCCCGGGCATGACCGTGGGGCAGTTGTTCGACGCTTGGAAGCGCGGTGACGTGGTGCAGTACAACCTCACCCTGGTCGAGGGCTGGACCTTCCGCCAGGTGCGTGCCGCGGTGGCCAAGCATGAAAAGCTCAAGCACACCCTCGAAGGCTTGTCCGATTCCGAAGTGATGGACAAGCTCGGCCACACCGGTGTGTTCCCTGAGGGTCGCTTCTTCCCCGACACCTATCGCTTCGTGCGCGGCATGAGCGACGTCGAGCTGCTGCAGCAGGCCTACATGCGCCTGGACGAAGTGCTGGCCAAGGAGTGGGCCGAACGCAGCGCCGACCTGCCGTATCGCGATCCGTACCAGGCGCTGATCATGGCCTCGCTGGTGGAAAAGGAAACAGGCATTCCCCAGGAGCGTGGGCAGATCGCCGGCGTGTTCGTGCGGCGCATGCGCTTGGGCATGATGCTGCAGACCGACCCTACCGTGATCTACGGCATGGGCGAGCGCTACAACGGCAAGATTACCCGCGCCGACCTGCGCGAGCCGACCCCTTACAACACCTACACCATGACCGGCTTGCCGCCGACGCCGATCGCCATGGTCGGACGCGAGGCGATTCACGCCGCGCTAAACCCCAGCGACGGTTCGAGCCTGTACTTCGTTGCCCGGGGTGATGGCAGCCATGTGTTCTCCGACGACCTGGATGATCACAACAGCGCGGTGCGCGAGTTCCAGCTCAAGCGTCGGGCAGACTATCGTTCCAGCCCTGCGCCGCAGGCCGAGCCGGCGACGTCAGCGCCGCAGGCGACCCCGGACGCGGCGCCTGCTCCCGCGCCGCAAAGCGATGCGCCGGCCCCCACCGATGAATCCGCGCCGGCCGACACGTCGGTGCCAGCAGACACTAAGGAACACTCGTGAGCGGTTTGTTTATCACCCTGGAAGGCCCTGAAGGCGCCGGCAAGAGCACCAACCGCGATTACCTGGCGGCACGTTTGCGCGAGCAGGGCGTCGATGTGGTCATGACCCGCGAGCCTGGTGGCACGCCGTTGGCCGAGCGCATCCGCGAACTGCTGCTGGCGCCGAGCGAGGAGCGCATGGCGGTCGACACCGAGCTGCTGCTGATGTTCGCCGCCCGTGCCCAGCACCTGGCCGAAGTCATCCGCCCGGCGCTGGCCCGTGGCGCCGTGGTGCTGTGCGATCGCTTTACCGACGCCACCTACGCCTACCAAGGCGGCGGCCGCGGCCTGCCGGTGGAGCGCATCGCCATCCTCGAGGCCTTCGTCCAGGGCGAGCTGCGTCCTGACCTGACCTTGGTCTTCGATCTGCCCGTGGAGGTCGGCCTGTCCCGTGCCGCGGCCCGTGGCCGGCTGGACCGCTTCGAGCAGGAAGGCCAGGCCTTCTTCGATGCGGTGCGCCAGGCCTACCTGCAGCGTGCCGGCCAGCAGCCGCAGCGCTACCGGCTGCTGGACGCCGCCCAGCCGCTGAGCGCGGTGCAGCAGGCCATCGACGCCCTGGTGCCGGGTATCCTGGAGCGTTGCCGTGGCTGATGCCTACCCCTGGCAGCAGGCGCTCTGGCAACAACTGGCCGGGCGTGCCCAGCATGCCCATGCCTACCTGCTGCACGGCCCCCAGGGCATCGGCAAGCGCGCCCTGGCCGAGCGCCTGATGGCACGGCTGCTGTGCCAGCAGCCGCAGGGGTTGGATGCCTGCGGCCAGTGCAAGTCGTGCCTGTTGCTCAAGGCAGGCAGCCACCCGGACAACTTCGTGCTGGAGCCGGAGGAGGCCGACAAGCCGATCAAGATCGACCAAGTGCGTGATCTGGTGTCGTTCGTGGTGCAAACCGCCCAGCAGGGCGGGCGCAAGGTGGTGCTGATCGAGCCGGTGGAGGCGATGAACATCAATGCCTCCAACGCCCTGCTCAAGAGCCTGGAAGAGCCCTCCGGCGATACCGTGCTGCTGCTGGTCAGCCACCAGCCCAGCCGTCTGCTGCCAACCATCAAGAGCCGCTGCCAGCAGGTCGCCTGCCCGCAGCCGAGCCAGGAGCAGAGCCGCGCCTGGCTGGCCGCCGCCCTTGCCGGCAGCGCCGAGGAAGAGCGCGAGGAGCTGCTGACCCTGGCCGCCGGTTCGCCGCTGATGGCCGTGAGCCTGCAGGCCCAGGGCGTGCGCGAGCAGCGTGCGTTGGTGACCGAGGGGGTGAAGAAGTTGCTCAAGCAGCAGCAGTCGCCCAGTCAGCTGGCCGAGGCCTGGAGCAACGTGCCGTTGCTGCTGCTGTTCGACTGGTTTTGCGACTGGTCGCACCTGATCCTGCGCTACCAGTTGACCCAGGATGAGGAAGGACTAGGCTTGGCCGACATGCGCAAGGTGCTGCAGTACCTGGCGCAGAAGAGCCGCCAGGGCAAGGTGCTGGAGGTCCAGGCGTGGATCCTCGAACAGCGCCAGAAGGTGCTGGGCAAGGCCAACCTCAACCGTGTACTGCTGCTCGAAGCCTTGCTCGCCCACTGGGTGCAGCTGCCGGGCATGCGCTGATTTCCACCGTTCATTCATGTGTGTCGTGTTCCCATGCTCGTAGATTCCCATTGCCACCTCGACCGTCTCGACCTGAGCGCCCACCAGGGCTCTCTCGACGCCGCCCTGCAGGCGGCCCGTGAGCGCGGGGTAGGGCACTTCCTGTGCATCGGCGTGAGCGCCGAGAATGCCGGCGCGGTCAAGGCGCTGAGCGAGCGCTATGCCGACGTGGACTGCTCGGTGGGCGTGCACCCGCTCGACCTGGCGCCCGGCGAGACGCCGGCCCTGGAGTGGCTGCTGCGCGAACTGGCCCACCCGCATGTGGTGGCCATTGGCGAGACCGGGCTGGACTACCACTACGAGCCGGAGGCCGCCGAGTTGCAGCAGGCCTCGTTCCGCCTGCATCTGGAGGCTTCGCGGCAGACCGGCAAGCCGGTCATCGTGCATACCCGGGCGGCCCGCGAGGACACCCTGGCGCTGCTGCGCGAGGCCAGCCTGCCCCAGGCCGGGGTGCTGCACTGCTTCACCGAGGACTGGCCGATGGCCAGGGCCGCGCTGGACCTGGGCTACTACATCTCGCTGTCCGGCATCGTCACCTTCCGCAATGCCGACGCCCTGCGCGAGGTGGCCCGGCAGGTGCCGGTGGATCGCCTGCTGGTGGAGACCGATTCGCCGTACCTGGCGCCGATCCCGCATCGCGGCAAGCCGAACCTGCCGCAGTATGTGCGAGAAGTGGCCGAGTATGTGGCGTCGCTGCGCGGGGTGAGCTACGAGCAGTTGGCTGGGCAGACGACCAGCAACTTCAAGCGACTGTTCCCGCTGGCAAGAGTGGCCTGAAGTCGCTGCGCCGAACCTTCCGAGCCGGGCAAAAAAAACCCGGGTTCTGGGGGGGGAATCCGGGTTAAGACCATTAGGAGTAAAACAAAGGCACACGGTCCCTGGGCACCTTTATCGACGCGCCACTTGGGGGGGATGCGCCGCGCCAACACTTCAAGTATTGGTCAGGATTGGCGCCTCGCCAGCGGCGATTGATCGTTTTTTAAACAGATTTGGAATACGATCGCAGCCCCTTGCGCGTTCAGTGCATGGCAATCTGTCCTACCTGCCGCAGTACTTCGTCGATCAGGCGGTGGTCGGTATAGAAATGTGGGGAAAACCGTACCCCAGGGCCGCGTACTGCGCAAATTACTCCGTTATTGCTCAGGGCCCGATAAATGTCGGCGTTGGCATGGCCGTCCAGGCTGAAACTGACGATGCCGGCCCGCCGTGAAGGATCGCCCGGGCTGTGCAACTGCGCACCAGGGATGGCCGTGAGCCCTCGATACAGCTGCTCGATCCGCTGCGCCAACTGTTCGGCGACCACCGTCATGCCGACATCCTCCAGCAGCGACAGGCTGGCCTCCAGCGCGCAGGCGCCGAGCATGTTCGGGCTGCCGCACTCGAAGCGCCGCGCACTGCGCGCCGGTTGCCACTGGCGGCGTTCGAAGTCGCCAAGGTGTTCGAGCATGTGCCAACCATAGGCATGCAGCGTCAACTGCCGACGCAGCTCGCTACGGCAATAGAACACCCCCAGCCCCTCGGGGCCGAGCATCCACTTGTGGCCGTCGGCCATGGCGAAGTCGCATTGGTAGTGCTGCACATCGAAGGGCAGGGCGCCGACCTGCTGGATCGCATCGACGCAGAACAGCACGCCGCGCTGGCGGCAGGCGGCGCCCAGGCGTGCCAGGTCCAGGCGCAGGCCGCTGGCGAACTGCACGGCGCTGACCGACAGCAAGCGCGTTCGCGGGCCGCAGGCGGCGATCAGCGCCGCTTCCGGATCGGCGACGGCCAGGCTTGCCTCGACCACTTCGACCCCGCGATCAGCCAGGGCCTGCCAGACCACGCGGTTGGAGGGGAATTCCTCGTCGCTGATGACGACCTGGTCGCCGGGCCGCCAGTCCAGGCCAAAGGCCACCAGCGACAGCGCCTGGGAGGTGTTGCCCACCAGGGCGATGTCGCCGATGGTGGGCGCATTCAGCAGGCGTGCCAGGCGTTCGCGCAGGCGGCGCTCGGTGGCCAGCCAGGCGGGATATTCGTGGGCGCCCAGGCGGACGTTATCCTGGGCGAAGCGCGCCACGGCCTCGGCGGTCCGACGCGGCCAGGGGGCGATCGCCGCGTGATTCAGGTAGCACAGGCCCGGCGCCTGCTCGAACTCATCAAGAAACACAGACATGGTTGGAAGATCCGTGCAATTTGCCGCCAGTTAGGCATAATAATCCGCTTCGATTGTCATCCCAGTCCTTCTTTATGCAGAAAGAACCTCGCAAGGTCCGTGAGTTTCGCCGTCGCGAACAAGAGATCCTCGACACGGCGCTCAAGCTGTTTCTCGAACAGGGTGAAGACAGCGTCACCGTCGAGATGATCGCCGACGCCGTCGGTATCGGCAAAGGCACGATCTACAAGCACTTCAAGTCCAAGGCGGAAATCTACCTGCGCCTGATGCTCGACTACGAGCGCGACCTGAATGAGCTGTTGCATTCGGCTGACGTCGACCGCGACAAGGAAGCCCTGTCGCGTGCCTACTTCGAGTTCCGCATGCGCGACCCGCAGCGCTACCGGTTGTTCGACCGCCTGGAAGAGAAGGTGGTCAAGGGCAATCAGGTGCCGGAAATGGTCGAGCAGCTACACAGCATCCGCGCCTCCAACTTCGATCGCCTCACCCAGCTGATCAAGGGGCGCATCAGCGAGGGCAAGCTCGAGGACGTGCCGCCGTACTTCCACTACTGCGCGGCCTGGGCGCTGGTCCATGGCGCGGTGGCGCTCTACCACTCGCCGTTCTGGAGCAATGTGCTCGAAGATCAGGAAGGTTTCTTCCAGTTCCTCATGGACATCGGCGTGCGCATGGGCAACAAGCGCAAGCGCGACCCGGAAGCCTCGAACTAAAGCCGTCCAAGGCGCGCCCGTCGAGTCTTCGGCGGGCGCGTTGCATCCAGGCTTCGACGGGAAGGCTTGCAAAAACCTGATTTTTGAGTCAGGTTTTGCCCGCCAGAATCTTCCACGCCGGAGTCATCCATGATCGTCGATCGTCAAGGCAGGCGCTTTCGCAACCTGCGCGTCAGCCTGACTGCTGCCTGCAACTATGCCTGCACCTACTGCGTGCCCGATGGCAAGCGCCTGGTGGCGGCGCAGGACGAGCTCACGGCGGATGCCCTGGCCCGGGGCGTGGCCTACCTGGTGGAGGCGGCCGGGGTCGAACGGCTGCGCATCACTGGCGGCGAGCCGCTGGTCAGCCCGCGACTGGAAGCCTTTCTCGGCGCGGTGGCGGGCCTGGGGCTGGACGACATCAGCCTGACCACTAACGGTCAGTTACTCGCCCGCAAGCTGCCGCTGCTGCGTGATGCCGGTATCCGCCGGCTCAATGTTTCCCTCGATACCCTCGACGCCAGTGCCTTTCGCCGGATCGCCCGGGGCGGCGACCTGGCCAGCGTCCTGGCGGGCATGGCGCAGGCCAGTGCTGCGGGCATGGCGATCAAGGTCAACATGGTGCCCATGCGCGGACAGAACCTCGATCAGGTGCTGCCACTGCTCGACTACTGCCTCGAACGGGGCTACGAGCTGCGCTTCATCGAGCTGATGCGCATGGGCCACCTGGCGCGCGACGCAAATGCCTTCCTGCAGCAGTTCGTTGGCCTGGAGCAACTGCTGGCGCTGATCGGCGAGTCGTACAGCTATGAGCAGGCGCCGCGCCCGCTGGATGCCACGGCCCTGCGCTACCGCATTCCCGGCAGGGGGCATTTCGGCGTGATCGCCAACGAGAGCGTGCCGTTCTGCCGCAGCTGTTCGCGCCTGCGCTTGTCGTCCACCGGCTGGCTGCATGGCTGCCTGTCGTCGAGCAATCGTCACTTTGTCGGCGACCTGCTGGACAAGCCCCGACATCAGGCGCTCCCGGCATTGCAGAGGCTGCTGGTGAGGGCCCTGGCGGACAAGCAGGACGTGGCGTTCTCTGGCGATGTGATGGTGATGAAGGTAATCGGCGGCTGACTCTGGCGCAAAAGCTGCATCCTGCGGCTATTCGCCGGTTTTTCGTCACCGGTTTCTGGAGGAAAGATGCGTAGCCTGGTCTTGCTGCTGGCGCTGATGGCGTTGGGCGGCTGCATGAATGTCAGCGATATGGGGGAGGGCGTCCGTTACCACATGAGTGATGCGGGCTTGCTGGACCATAGCGACACCACCCGTACCCTGTCGATCCGCCTGCAGCCGGACTCGTTCATCTTCATCGGCCAGGGCGCATTCGTGCCGCCGGGCAAGGGGCCGCTGCCACGGCAGAACGCAGTCGCCGAGGAGGCCTTCAAAAGCTTCGTCGAGTACTTCCCGCTGGTGCGTCGCGCCCAGGGGCCGCTGGGTCTGGAAGACGCGATCGCCGAGGCCCGCGCGGTGGGTGCCGACTATGTGCTCTACACCCGTTTCGCCCGCACCGACGATCGCATCGGCAACGGTGACGAGTGGTATGACGAGCAGGCTGTCGATCGCCTGGGTTGGGACCGTGGCGTGGTGCAGATGATGCTGATCGAGACCAGCACGCGCTACCTGATCGACACCGCGCGTATCAAGAGTCGCGGCGGTTTGTTGACGTTCCACGACAACACGCCACAGGATTTGCTTGCCGCGCCGATGCGCGAGTACGCTCGTAGCCTTCTGGGCATGAGCAACTGAGCGAGCGTGTCATGAGCGATTCCGGCAAGGCCAACGATCTGCTGGCGCAGATCCCCGCGCACAAGGGGCTGCCCCCGGTACACCTGTGGAACCCGGACTTCTGCGGTGACATCGACATGCGGATCGCCCGGGACGGGACCTGGTACTACCTGGGGACGCCGATCGGTCGCAAGCCGATGGTGCGGTTGTTCTCTACCATCATTCGGCGTGAGGGGGACGACTACTTCCTGGTTACGCCGGTGGAGAAGGTCGGGATCCGGGTCGATGACGCACCATTTGTCGCCGTGCTACTGGATGTCGAGGGCAGCGGGGAGCAGCAGGTGCTGCGGTTTACCAGCAATGTCGACGATCAGGTCGAGGCTGGGCCGGGCCATCCGCTGCGGGTGGAGCTCGATCCGGTTACCGATGAACCCTCTCCTTACCTGTTGATGCGTGGAAACCTTGAAGCGCTGGTGCATCGCAATGTGTTCTATCAGTTGGTGGAACTGGCGGTTTCCCGGGAGATCGACGGGGAGGAGTGGCTTGGGGTTTGGAGTCGGGGTGAGTTTTATCTTATTGGGCGCAATGGGTAGTGGTTTTTCTGGGCTTCCATAGCCCCTTTCAAAGGCAGCTTTAATGGGTTGGCCGATTACCGATTGTGCGGTGGTTTTGTAAGTTGTATGCGCATTCATTGGCAATGTCGACGCTTGTTCGCCCGTACTGAAAGGTGAGTGAGCGGCGACAGCGCCAAAGAGTGCGCATGCGGAAATCAAAGCCCACACTCTTTGCCCGAACCCGAACCCGAACCCGAACCCGAACCCGAACCCGAACCCGAACCCGAACCCGAACCCGAACCCGAACCCGAACCCGAACCCGAACCCGAACCCCCGAAAAGCCCCCCCAGAAAAGTTGGAAAGCTTCTTGCAAAGGCAGCGCCAGTCGCCACGCAGGCGTCAAAGTTTTGCTTGAAGAGGAATCGCGGTGGATCGCACTCAGTTAATCAGCAGCGCCCGTAACAACCTGGCCGGTCTCGGTCGGGGCAACCTCGGCGTGCCGCTGCTCCTGCTGGTGATGCTGGCAATGATGATGTTGCCGATCCCGCCGTTCCTGCTCGACGTGTTCTTCACCTTCAACATCGCCCTGTCGATCGTGGTCTTGCTGGTCTGCGTCTACGCCCTGCGTCCTCTGGATTTCGCCGCGTTCCCTACCATCCTGCTGGTGGCCACGCTGCTGCGCCTGGCGCTGAACGTTGCTTCCACCCGAGTGGTCATGCTCCACGGCCAGGAAGGTCACGGCGCCGCGGGCAAGGTGATCCAGGCCTTCGGTGAAGTGGTGATCGGCGGCAATTACGTCGTCGGTGCGGTGGTGTTCGCCATCCTCATGATCATCAACTTCGTCGTGGTGACCAAGGGCGCCGGGCGCATCTCCGAGGTGAGCGCGCGCTTCACCCTCGACGCCATGCCGGGCAAGCAGATGGCCATCGACGCCGACCTCAACGCTGGCCTGATCGACCAGGCCCAGGCCAAGTCCCGTCGCGCCGAGGTCGCCCAGGAGGCCGAGTTCTACGGCTCCATGGACGGTGCCAGCAAGTTCGTCCGCGGTGACGCCATCGCCGGCCTGCTGATCCTCTTCATCAACCTCATCGGCGGCATGCTCATCGGTATGCTGCAGCACAACATGACCTTTGCCGATGCCGGCAAGGTCTATGCCCTGCTGACCATCGGTGACGGTTTGGTGGCGCAATTGCCATCGCTGCTGCTGTCCACCGCGGCCGCGATCATGGTCACCCGTGCCTCGGGCTCCGAGGACATGGGCAAGCTGATCAACCGGCAAATGTTCGACTCGCCGAAGGCCTTGGGTGTGTCGGCCGCGCTGATGATCATCATGGGCCTGGTCCCAGGCATGCCGCATGTCGCCTTCCTCAGCCTCGGCGCACTGGCCGGTGGCGGCGCTTACCTGGTATGGAAGAAACAACAGAAGGCCAAAGCCGTCGCCCAACAGGAGGCCCAGCGCCAGCAGGACCTGCTGCCATCGCCGCAGCGCGCCATGGAAACCAAGGAGCTGGGCTGGGACGACGTCACCCCCATCGACATGATCGGCCTGGAGGTCGGCTATCGCTTGATCCCGCTGGTGGACCGCAACCAGGGCGGCCAACTGCTGGCGCGGATCAAGGGCGTGCGCAAGAAACTGTCCCAGGACCTGGGTTTCCTCATGCCCACCGTGCACATTCGCGACAACCTTGACCTGCAACCCAGCGCCTATCGTCTGACCCTGATGGGCGTGATCCTGGCCGAAGCCGAGATCTACCCGGACCGGGAGCTGGCAATCAACCCCGGCCAAGTATTCGGTACCCTCAACGGCATCGCCTCGCGCGATCCGGCGTTCGGCCTGGAGGCGGTGTGGATCGATGTCGGCCAGCGCGCCCAGGCGCAGTCGCTGGGCTATACCGTGGTCGACGCCAGCACCGTGGTCGCCACCCACCTCAACCAGATCCTGCAGAAGCACTGCCACGAGCTGATCGGGCACGAGGAGGTGGTGCAGCTGCTGCAGGTGCTGGCCAAGGTCTCGCCGAAACTGGCCGAGGAGGTGGTGCCGGGTGTCATTTCCTTGTCGGGCCTGCTCAAGGTCTTGCAGGCGTTGCTCGCCGAACAGGTGCCGGTGCGTGACATCCGCAGCATTGCCGAAGCCATCGCCAACAATCCGACAAAGAGTCAAGATACCGCCGCGCTGGTGGCGTTGGTGCGGGTCGGATTGTCCCGCGCCATCGTGCAAAGCATTGTTGGCGTTGAGTCCGAGCTGCCTGTGATCACTTTGGAGCCAAGGTTGGAACAGATCTTGCTCAATAGTCTGCAAAGGGCCGGGCAGGGTCAGGAAGATGGTGTTCTTCTTGAGCCGAGCATGGCCGAAAAGCTTCAGCGCTCGTTGATCGAGGCGGCCCAGCGTCAGGAAATGCAGGGTCAGCCGGCTATCCTCCTGGTTGCCGGCCCGATCCGCGCCATGCTGTCGCGCTTCGGTCGCCTGGCAGTACCGAATTTGCATGTTTTGGCGTATCAGGAAATACCTGACAACAAGCAAGTCACCATCGTTGCCACCGTGGGCCCGAACGGCTGAGGTAGTGGGTTATGCAAGTTAAGCGTTTTTTCGCCGCCGATATGCGTCAGGCCATGAAGCTGGTCCGGGATGAGCTCGGCTCCGACGCCGCCATCATCGGCAACCGGCGCATCGCTGGCGGTGTCGAACTGACGGCTGCGCTGGACTACAAACTGTCCGCCCTGGCCCCACGCGTGCCCAATGCGGAGCTCGAGGACGAGCTACGCAAGACCCAGTCGCGCATCGTCACCGCCCAGGCCGAACTGACCGGGCGCGGCGATGCCGTCGAGGGCGGCAACCGTCAGCTGTTCGCCGGCCAGTCGCTGACCGCGTCCGAGCCGTTGATCGAAGCGCATGTGGATGAGCCTGCACCGATCGCCGCCGCAGCGCCGGCCCCGGTTGATCCGCGCCTGTTCGACGCCATGCGCTTCGAACTGACCGGTCTGCGCGAGCTGCTGGAAGTCCAGCTCGGTTCGCTCGCCTGGAGTCAGTTGCAGGGCAGCAAGCCACAGCAGGCCAACCTCTGGCGCCGCCTGCAGCGCCTGGGTCTGTCAGGCGGCTTGGCGCGCGAGCTGCTCGACCTCACTGCCGAGATCGAAGAGCCGCGTCATGCCTGGCGCATGGTCCTGGCGCACCTGGCGCGGATGATCGACATACCTGAGATCGAACCGATCGAGGAGGGCGGTGTCATCGCCATGGTCGGCCCGGCCGGCATGGGCAAGACCACCACCCTGGCCAAGCTGGCCGCGCGCTATGTACTCAAGTACGGCGCGAACAACCTGGCGCTGGTGAGCATGGACAGCTTCCGCATCGGTGCCCAGGAGCAGCTCAAGACCCTCGGGCGTATCCTCAATGTGCCGGTCACTTATGTCGATCCGGGCGAGTCGCTGGCCCAGGCGCTGGAGCCGCTGCTGCGCAAGCGCGTGGTGCTGATCGACACCGCCGGCCTGCAGGCCAGCGACCCGGCGCTGCGCATGCAGCTCGAGACCCTGGCCGGGCGCGGTATCGCCGCCAAGAATTACCTGGTGCTGGCGACCACCAGCCAGAAGCAGGTGCTCACCGCCGCCTACCACAGCTACAAACGCTGCGGCCTGGCCGGTTGCATCCTGACCAAACTCGATGAAACGGCATGCCTCGGCGAAGTGCTGAGCCTAGCCATCAGTCATGAACTACCGGTGGCCTATCTGACCGATGGGCCGCGCATTCCTGACGACCTGCAACTGCCGCGCAAGCACCAGCTGGTGAGTCGCGCGGTCAGTGTGCAGTTGCAGGACGAGCCCAGCGACGAGGCCATGGCCGACATGTTCGCTGATCTCTACCACAACCCTGGCAAGCGTGCGGGTTGAGGGTGAATACTGTGCAAAGTACCTACATCATGGGGTTGCCCGGCCGTACCGTGGCCTTGAACGTTCAGCCCCTCATGTGGCCTGGGTCCAAGCGAGACAAGGTAAAGAACAGACATGGGTAGCATGCATCCCGTACAGGTGATCGCCGTGACCGGTGGCAAAGGTGGCGTCGGCAAGACTAACGTTTCAGTGAACCTGTCTCTGGCGTTAGCCGAGCTCGGCCGCCGGGTCATGTTGCTGGACGCCGACCTGGGCCTGGCCAATGTCGACGTTCTGCTGGGGCTCACGCCCAAGCGTACCCTGGCCGATGTCATCGAGGGTCGCTGCGAGCTGCGCGATGTGCTGCTGCAGGGGCCTGGCGGTGTGCGCATCGTCCCGGCGGCTTCCGGCACCCAGAGCATGGTGCACCTGGCGCCAGCCCAACATGCCGGCCTGATCCAGGCCTTCAGCGAGATCGGCGACAACCTCGACGTGCTGGTGATCGACACCGCTGCGGGTATTGGTGACTCGGTAGTCAGCTTCGTCCGCGCCGCCCAGGAGGTGCTGCTGGTGGTGTGCGACGAGCCTACCTCGATCACCGACGCCTACGCCCTGATCAAGCTGCTCAACCGCGACTACGGGATGAATCGCTTCCGCGTGCTGGCCAACATGGCCCAGAGCCCGCAGGAAGGGCGCAACCTGTTCGCCAAGTTGACCAAGGTCACGGATCGTTTCCTTGACGTCGCCCTACAATACGTCGGTGCCGTGCCGTACGACGAATGTGTGCGCAAGGCCGTGCAGAAGCAGCGGGCTGTATACGAGGCCTTCCCGCGGTCCAAGTGCGCGCTGGCTTTCAAGGCCATTGCGCAGAAGGTCGACAGCTGGCCGCTGCCTGCCAACCCGCGCGGACACCTGGAATTCTTCGTCGAGCGCCTGGTGCAGCCCACCAGTGCAGGGCCGGTGCTATGAACGCGAGCGGTTTCAAGATGTACAGCAAGGCCGCCAAGGACGCTCAGTACGAGCTGATCGAGCGCTACGCGCCGCTGGTCAAGCGCATCGCCTACCACCTGCTGGCGCGTTTGCCGGCCAACGTCCAGGTCGAGGACCTGATCCAGGCTGGGATGATCGGCCTGCTGGAAGTGGCCAACAAGTATGACGCCAGCAAGGGCGCCAGCTTCGAAACCTACGCCGGCATCCGCATCCGCGGCGCCATGCTCGACGAAGTGCGCAAGGGCGACTGGGCACCGCGCTCGGTGCACCGCAACACGCGTATGGTCAGCGACGCGATTCGCTGTGTTGAAGCAAAGACAGGGCGCGACGCTAAAGATCACGAGGTTGCTGCCGAACTCCAATTGAGTCTCGATGATTACTACGGGATTCTGAACGACACCTTGGGCAGTCGCCTGTTCAGTTTCGACGACCTGCTGCAGGACGGCGAACACGAGGGGCTGCACGAGGACGGAGCCAGCGGCCAGCTGGAGCCATCGCGGGACCTGGAGGACGAGCGCTTCCAGGCCGCCCTGGCCGATGCGATTGCCAACCTGCCGGAGCGCGAGCGCCTGGTCCTGGCGCTGTACTACGACGAAGAGCTGAACCTCAAGGAAATCGGTGAGGTCCTGGGGGTCAGCGAATCGCGTGTCAGCCAGTTGCACAGCCAGTGCGCGGCGCGTCTGCGCAGCCGCCTGGGGGAATGGCGGGCGCGTTGAACCAGGTTTGATGCAGTCGTTTTTTTGTGGTGCCGAATTGATTGAGTGCGCGCTCGGCGCCGAGCGCGTTTAAGACTGCTTGGAGGTCTAATTGAACAAAGACATGAAAATCCTCATCGTTGACGACTTTTCGACGATGCGGCGGATCATCAAGAACCTGTTGCGTGACCTGGGTTTCACCAACGTCAAGGAGGCTGATGACGGCAACACGGCACTGCCGATGCTCACCAGCGAACACTTCGACTTCCTGGTAACCGACTGGAACATGCCGGGCATGACCGGTATCGACCTGCTGCGTGCTGTTCGCGCGGACGAGCGCCTCAAGCACCTGCCGGTACTGATGGTCACCGCAGAAGCCAAGCGCGAGCAGATCATCGAAGCTGCCCAGGCCGGCGTCAACGGCTACGTGGTCAAGCCTTTCACCGCCGTGGCGCTGAAAGAAAAGATCGAAAAGATCTTCGAACGCGTCAACGGCTGAGTCACGTCTGGGGGGCGCAATGGAGTCAACCAACAACTCTTTGGGTGAGTTCGAATCAACCCTTAAGAAGCATGCCCAGGAACTGGTCGAGAGCCTCGAGCGCGGCCGGTTCGGTGATGCGGTACAGCTGATCCACCAACTGAACCAGACCCGCGATCGCGGGCTGTATCAGGAAGTCGGCAAGCTTACTCGCGAACTGCACAGTGCAATCGTCAACTTCCAGATCGACCCGTCCATGCCGCAGGCCGAGGAAGTGTCGCAGATTACCGACGCCACTGAACGCCTCTCCTACGTGGTTCGCCTCACCGAAGGTGCGGCCAACCGCACCATGGACCTGGCAGAGGCCTGCACCCCGGTGCTCAACGACCTCGCCGCCGAGGCCCAGAGCCTGTCCGCCGATTGGCAGCGGTTCATGCGCCGTGAGGTGGCAGCGCCGGAATTCCGTGAGTTGGTCAAGCGTGTGGACAGTTTTCTGACGCACAGCGCCGAAGGTAATCAGAAGGTCGCCGGCCATCTCAACGATATCGTCCTGGCCCAGGATTATCAGGATCTCACCGGCCAGGTGATCAAACGGGTGACCGCGCTGGTCACCGAAGTCGAAAGCAATCTGCTCAAGCTCGTGCTGATGGCAAGCCAGGTCGACCGCTTTGCCGGGATCGAACATGACCACCAGCAGCTGCGCGCTGAAAAAGATCAAGAAAAACATCCGACTCGGGGTGAAGGTCCGCAGATTCATGCCGATAAGCGTGAAGACGTCGTGTCCAGCCAGGACGATGTCGACGATCTGTTGTCCAGCCTGGGTTTTTAAGGAGCACGTTTAATGAGCTTCGGCGCCGATGAAGAAATCCTCCAGGATTTCCTGGTAGAAGCCGGCGAAATCCTCGAGCAACTGTCCGAGCAATTGGTCGAGCTGGAAAGCCGGCCCGATGACGCGGACCTGCTCAATGCGATTTTCCGCGGTTTCCACACTGTAAAAGGGGGCGCCGGCTTCCTTCAGCTCAATGAGTTGGTGGAGTGCTGCCACATTGCCGAGAACGTGTTCGACATCCTGCGCAAAGGTGAGCGCCGGGTTGACGCGGAACTGATGGACGTGGTGCTCGAGGCCCTCGACACGGTCAACAGCATGTTCGGCCAGGTGCGCGAACGTACCGATGTCACGCCGGCCACGCCGGAGCTGCTGGCGGCGCTGTCGCGCTTGGCCGAGCCCGGTGGCGCCGAAGCCCCGACCCCGGTGGTCGAGGCGGCGCCCGTGGTCGAAGCCCCGGCTGCCGAGCCCGACATCACCGATACCGAGTTCGAGCAACTGCTCGACTCGCTCGATGCGGTCAAGGCTGAAGCTCAGGTTCATGAGCAACTGCAGGGTGAAGAAATCAGCGGCGGCGGTGACGAGATCACCGATGCCGAGTTCGAGTCGCTGCTCGACCAGCTGCACGGCAAGGGCCAGTTCTCGGCCGATGCCGCCGTCAGCGCGCCTGCGCCAGCCACTCCGGCCAGCGACGAGATCACCGACGATGAGTTCGAGTCGCTGCTCGACCAGTTGCACGGCAAAGGTACTTTTGCCGTCGACGCACTGCCAGGCGCCGCCGCGCCAGTGGCCAGCGCGGCACCCGCCGCGGGCGACGAGAGCATCAGCGAACACGAATTCGAGGCCCTGCTCGACCAGTTGCACGGCAAGGGCAAGTTCTCCAGTGACGCGGTCACCGCCGAGGCGCCTGCCGCCGTCGCCGCGCCTGTCGCGGCCAAGGCCGAGGTCAAGCCCGTTGCCAAGCCGGCTCCTGCGCCCGCCGCGGCACCGGCTGCGGCCGCCAAGCCTGCCGCCCCGGCTCGCGCTCCTGCGCCGGCCGCCGAGAAGCATGGCGCCAGCGAAGCGGAAACCACCGTGCGGGTCGATACCGCGCGTCTGGACGAGATCATGAACATGGTCGGCGAACTGGTGCTGGTGCGTAACCGCCTGGTGCGCCTGGGGCTCAACAGCGGCGACGAGGCCATGTCCAAGGCCGTGTCCAATCTCGACGTGGTCACCGCCGACCTGCAGACCGCGGTCATGAAGACCCGCATGCAGCCGATCAAGAAAGTCTTCGGCCGCTTCCCGCGCCTGGTTCGCGACCTGGCCCGCCAGCTCAAGAAAGAGATCAACCTGGAGCTGGTCGGTGAAGAGACCGACCTCGACAAGAACCTGGTGGAAGCCCTGGCCGACCCGTTGGTGCATTTGGTGCGCAACGCCGTTGACCACGGCGTCGAGATGCCTGACGAGCGCGAGGCCTCCGGCAAGTCGCGCATGGGCCGGGTGGTGCTGTCCGCCGAGCAGGAGGGTGACCACATCCTGCTGTCGATCTCCGACGACGGCAAGGGCATGGACCCGAGCATCCTGCGCGCCAAGGCCGTGGAAAAGGGCCTGATGGACAAGGACGCGGCCGATCGCCTGAGCGAGTCGGACTGCTACAACCTGATCTTCGCCCCGGGCTTCTCGACCAAGACCGAGATCTCCGACGTGTCCGGCCGCGGCGTCGGCATGGACGTGGTGAAGACCAAGATTTCCCAGCTCAACGGCTCGATCAACATCTTCTCGGCCAAAGGCCAGGGCTCGAAGATCGTCATCAAGGTGCCGCTGACCCTGGCGATCATGCCGACCCTGATGGTAATGCTCGGCAACCAGGCGTTCGCCTTCCCGCTGGTCAACGTCAACGAGATCTTCCACCTCGACCTGTCGCGCACCAACGTGGTCGACGGCCAGGAAGTGGTGATCGTGCGCGACAAGGCGCTGCCGCTGTTCTACCTCAAGCGCTGGCTGGTCCAGGACCACGAGCATGAGGAGCAGCACGAAGGTCATGTGGTGATCCTGTCGGTCGGTACCCAGCGCATCGGCTTCGTGGTCGACCAGTTGGTTGGCCAGGAAGAGGTGGTGATCAAGCCGCTGGGCAAGATGCTGCAGGGCACCCCGGGCATGTCCGGCGCGACCATCACCGGTGACGGCCGGATCGCGCTGATCCTCGACGTTCCGAGCATGCTCAAGCGTTACGCCGCCCGGCGTATTTGATTTCGGTGGCGCGCCCTGGCGGGTGCGCCGCCTAATGGAGTGTTTATGGCAGTCAAGGTCCTGGTGGTGGATGATTCCGGTTTCTTCCGCCGCCGTGTCTCGGAAATTCTCTCGGCGGACCCGACGATCCAGGTCGTGGGCACCGCGACCAACGGCAAGGAAGCGATCGACCAGGCGCTGGCGCTCAAGCCCGATGTCATCACCATGGACTATGAAATGCCCATGATGGACGGTATCACTGCGGTGCGGCACATCATGCAGCGCTGCCCGACGCCGGTGTTGATGTTCTCCTCGCTGACCCATGAAGGCGCCCGCGTCACCCTCGACGCCCTGGACGCCGGTGCGGTCGACTACCTGCCGAAGAACTTCGAGGACATCTCGCGCAACCCGGAAAAGGTCAAGCAGCTGCTGTGCGAGAAGGTCCATACCATCTCGCGCAGCAACCGCCGTTTCAGCGCCTATTCCAGCCCGGCGCCCGCCGCCGCGCCGGCTCCGGCCAATAGTCATGCGCCGGCCAGCAGCTTCGCCAGTACCACGCCCGTGCGCACGGCGGCTCCGGCCCGCGCCGCGGCACCGGCCGCCGCGCATTCGCCGGCGCCCAAGCGCAAGCCCTACAAGCTGGTCGCCATCGGCACCTCCACCGGTGGCCCGGTGGCGCTGCAGCGGGTATTGACCCAACTGCCCGCCGGATTCCCGGCGCCGATCGTTCTGATCCAGCACATGCCGGCGGCCTTCACCAAGGCCTTCGCCGAGCGCCTGGACAAGCTGTGCAAGATCAGCGTCAAGGAAGCCGAGGACGGTGACGTGTTACGTCCGGGCTTGGCGTTGCTGGCCCCGGGTGGCAAGCAGATGATGGTCGACGGCCGTGGCACGGTGAAGATCCTGCCGGGCGACGAGCGCCTGAACTACAAGCCTTGTGTCGACATCACCTTCGGCTCCGCCGCCAAGTCCTATGGCGACAAGGTGCTCTCGGTGGTGCTCACCGGCATGGGCGCCGACGGTCGCGAGGGCGCACGCCTGCTCAAGCAGGGTGGCAGCACCGTGTGGGCGCAGGATGAGGCCAGTTGCGTGATCTACGGCATGCCCATGGCCATCGTCAAGGCCAACCTGGCCGATGCCGTGTACAGCCTGGACGAGATCGGCAAGCACCTGGTCGAGGCGTGCATCTGATGGATGTGTTGAGCCTAATCGGCCTGATCCTCGCTTTTGTCGCCATCGTTGGCGGCAATTTCCTCGAGGGCGGCCACGTCGGTGCGCTGATCAACGGCCCGGCGGCATTGATCGTGCTGGGCGGTACCCTGGCGGCGGCGTTGTTGCAGTCGCCGCTGTCGGCGTTCAAGCGCGCTCTGCAGATCGTGGGCTGGATCTTCTTCCCGCCGCGGGTGGACCTGCCCGGTGGCATTGACCGGGTGGTGAACTGGAGTCTGACGGCACGCAAGGAGGGCCTGCTGGGCCTGGAGGGCGTGGCCGACGCCGAGCCCGATCCCTATGCGCGCAAAGGCCTGCAGCTGCTGGTCGACGGCGCCGAGCCCGAGGCCATCCGCAGCATACTTGAAGTCGATTTCCTGACTCAGGAAGCCCGCGACATCCAGGCCGCCAAGGTGTTCGAGAGCATGGGCGGCTATGCGCCGACCATCGGCATCATCGGTGCGGTGATGGGTCTGATCCACGTGATGGGTAATCTGGCCGACCCGTCGCAGCTGGGTAACGGCATTGCCGTGGCCTTCGTCGCCACCATCTACGGCGTGGCCAGCGCCAACCTGATCCTGCTGCCGATCGCCAACAAGCTCAAGGCCATCACCCTGCGTCAGTCTCGCTATCGCGAGATGCTGCTCGAGGGCTTGTTGTCGATCGCCGAAGGCGAGAACCCGCGCTCGATCGAGCTGAAGCTGCAAGGCTTCATGGAGTAAGCCATGGCCCGTCGTCGCAAGATCGAAGAGCACGAGAACCACGAGCGCTGGCTGGTCTCGTACGCCGACTTCATCACCCTGCTGTTCGCCTTCTTCGTGGTCATGTATTCGATCTCGTCGATCAACGAGGGCAAGTACAAGCAGATTTCCCAGGCGCTGATCGGGGTCTTCAATGACCCCGAGCGCAGCATGAAGCCGATCCCTATCGGTGACGAGCGGCCGCTGAGCGTCAAGCCCGCCGAGCCGCTGATCAAGGACAGCGAGCAGACCGACGCGGGCCTGGCGCAGACCAGCGCCGACCCGCTCAAGACCATCACCGACGATGTCCGCGACGCCTTCGGCGACCTGATCAAGTCCAACCAGATGACCGTGCGCGGCAACGAACTGTGGGTGGAGATCGAGCTCAACTCCTCGCTGCTGTTCGCCAGTGCCGACGCCATGCCCAGCGATGTCGCCTTCGAGATCATCGAGAAGGTGGCGAAGATTCTCAGGCCGTTCGCCAACCCGGTGCACGTCGAAGGCTTCACTGACAACCTGCCGATTCGCACCGCTCAGTACCCGACCAACTGGGAGCTGTCGTCGGCGCGGGCGGCGAGCATCGTCCGGTTGCTGGCGATGGAAGGGGTCAACCCGGCGCGCATGGCCTCGGTGGGTTACGGGGAGTACCAGCCGGTGGCCAGCAACGACACTGCCGACGGGCGTGCGCGCAACCGCCGGGTGGTGTTGGTGATCTCGCGTAACCTGGAGGTACGCCGCAGCCTGACCGGCAGTGGCAGTGCCAATGCCACCCCGGATGCTGCGATGCGCCGGGCTGGCACACAAAGTGCACCAGCCTCGCCAGCACCGTCGACCGGGGGCTGATTTCGTCAAATCCCCGTCACTGAATTTCACACCGTTCCCGGCAGGGCAGGCGGCCATACCGGGAGGAAGCAACGCACGATGAGAGTCTGGGCAGTAGCCAATCAAAAAGGTGGCGTCGGCAAGACCACCACCACCATCGCCCTGGCCGGCTTGCTGGCCGAGGCGGGCAAGCGCGTGGTCGTGGTCGACCTCGACCCGCACGGCTCGATGACCAGCTACTTCGGGCACAACCCCGATGCGCTCGAGCACAGCTGCTACGACCTGTTCCTGCACAAGGGCACGGTACCCGAAGGTTTGCCGGGCCAACTGCTGCTGCCGACCAGCGACGAGCGCATCTCGCTGCTGCCGTCGAGCACCGCGCTGGCGGTGCTCGAGCGCCAGTCGCCGGGGCAGAGTGGCCTGGGCCTGGTGATCGCCAAGAGTCTGGCGCAACTGTGGCAGGATTTCGACTTTGCCCTGATCGACAGCCCGCCCTTGCTAGGCGTGCTAATGGTCAACGCCCTGGCCGCCAGCCAGCAGCTGGTGATCCCGGTGCAGACCGAGTTCCTCGCGGTCAAGGGCCTGGAGCGCATGGTCAGCACCCTGGGCATGATCAATCGCTCGCGCAAGCAGGCATTGCCCTACCAGATCGTGCCGACCCTGTTCGACCGCCGAACCCAGGCATCGCTGGGCACCTTGAAGGTGCTGCGTGACACCTATGGCGACCAGGTCTGGCAGGGCTACATTCCGGTGGACACGCGTCTGCGAGACGCCAGCCGCAACGGCGTCACGCCTTCGCAGTTCGACGGCAAGAGCCGTGGCGTGGTCGCCTACCGGGCGCTGCTCAAGCATCTGCTCACCTACCGTTCCGCATTGCAGGTGGCGTGATGAACCAGGCTCGGCAGATCACCACCAAGCCACAGATGGCCTTGCAGTCCTACCTCGACGGGCTGCTGCAGGAGGCCACCGAGTCGTTCGAGCTGCCGGCGGAGTTGGAGACGCCTGTCGTGGAGCCTGTCGAGCAGGCCCCCGGCGATGACTTCGAAGCAGCGGTTCGCGAGGAACAGGCCCGAGACGCCCAGCGCCAGATAATTCCGACCCCACCTGCTGCGCGGCCCTTTGCCGAGCCGCAGGCCAAGGTCCTGCCGACCGTGCTGCCGCCTGCCGCGCCGGTGGTGGAGCCGGTGGTCGCCATGGTCGAGACCGAGGTGGTGGCCGATGCCAGCATCCCGGTCCTGAGCCAGACCCAGGCCATCGAACCCGTGGCGCCGTTGGTGGAGCTGAATGTGACGGCGGCACCCGCCGCGCCAACACCGCCGGCCAGCGTCGATGGCCGTCCGGACTGGGCCGCCGAACCGTTCGAATGCCTGCTGTTCGATGTTGCCGGGCTGACCCTGGCGGTACCGCTGGTGTGTCTGGGCTCGATCTACACCCTGGCCGGCCAGGAGCTGACGCCACTGTTCGGCCAGCCGGACTGGTTCCTCGGCATCCTCACCTGCCAGGCGGGCAACCTCAAGGTGCTCGACACGGCGCGCTGGGTGATGCCGGACCGCTACCGCGACGATTTCCGCCAGGGCCTGCAGTATGTGATTTCAGTCCAGGGCTACGAATGGGGATTGGCCGTGCACCAGGTCAGCCGTTCGTTGCGCCTGGACCCGAACGAGATCAAGTGGCGCAGCCAGCGTGGCCAACGGCCATGGCTGGCCGGCACGGTGATCGAACACATGTGCGCGCTGCTCGATGTCGCCGAACTGGCCGAGCTGATCGCCAGTGGCGCGGTCAAGCAGATGAACACCAAACACAACTGAATCAACGCCGCTACTGCCGCGGCAATACAGAGCACACCGCCAATGGCGGATTTTGAGGGCTAGGGGAATGAAAAAGTCGTCTGCACAAGGTTCCGAAGATCCGATCCTGCAGTGGGTAACCTTCCGTCTGGACAACGAGTCCTACGGCATCAATGTCATGCAGGTGCAGGAAGTCCTGCGCTACACCGAGATCGCCCCGGTTCCGGGCGCTCCCAGCTACGTGCTGGGCATCATCAACCTGCGCGGCAACGTGGTGACGGTCATCGACACCCGCCAGCGCTTTGGCCTGATGCCGACTGAAGTCACCGACAACACCCGCATCGTCATCATCGAGGCGGACAAGCAAGTGGTCGGTATCCTGGTCGACAGCGTCGCCGAAGTGGTCTACCTGCGTCAGTCGGAGATCGAGACCGCGCCGAACGTCGGCAACGAAGAGTCGGCCAAGTTCATCCAGGGTGTCTGCAACAAGAACGGCGAGCTGCTGATTCTGGTCGAGCTGGACAAGATGATGACCGAGGAAGAGTGGTCCGAGTTGGAGAACATCTGAGTTGATCTTCGAGGTTGCTGTCATCTTCCTGGCGCTGCTCTGGGCACTGAGCCTGTGGTTCTTCCTCAACTACAGCAAGCGCCAGCGCGAGCTGGCCGCCCAGCAAGCCCAGGGCGATGCGCTGCGTGACCAGCGCATCAAGGACCTGGCCAAGCGCCTGGACGATTACCAGAATGGCACCGTGCGCATGGGCGAGGCGATCCATGAGCTGCGCGCGGTGGTGGCGCCGTTGCCCGAGAAGCTGCAGCAACTCGAGCAACGCGACCCCAACAGCGTCACCTTTGCCCAGGCCGCCAAACTGGTGGGGATGGGGGCTAGCGTCGAGGAGTTGACCCAGACCTGCGGGTTGACCCAGGCCGAGGCGCAGCTGATGAGCAAGTTGCATCGCGTCGAATGAGCGTGCACAAGGCGACCTTCGGGTCGCCTTGTCGTTTCAGGGGTGACTATCAACGTCAGACCTTCAAGGCTTGGCCCAGGCATGGTTGTTGCCGATCCTGGCGACGCCATTGAGCGGCAGGTAGCGGTCTAGCGCGGTCTTGTAGGCGAGGCGGTCGACGAACGTGAAGGAATTGACGGTGGACAGCGAGTCGAGGTTGGTGATTTGCCTGAGCTGTTTCAGGTCGGGCAGCAAGCGGTCGGTCACGTCGGTCAGCAGGGTGGGCCCGGTCAGCCGGCTCAGGGTATTGGCGTAGTGGGCGAAACCCTCCGGGTCGCGCGCGGCGTCCGGTTTGCTGTCGTAGAACCTCGGTTCGGCCTGAAAGCGAGCGTGCATTTCTTCGCTGATGGCCCTCAGGGTCGGGTTGTTGGCATGACTGCCGATCAGGCTGGTGTTGTAGATGCAGTGGATGTTCATCTTTTCGTTGGCGATCGGCGGGTAGAGCAGCACGCCATCAGGGGTGGTCTGCAAGAAGGTATCGTCGATCGGTTTGGCCCGCGGGCCGTAGCCGCGTCCGTTGATCGTCACCGGGTACTCGCCCTCGGCCAGTAGCCTGTCGTCGATGTCCATGTACAAGCCCCCCTCGTGGTCCAACAGTGGGAAACGCAAGACATCCGCCGCCGACGAGAAATGGCGTGCGATGCCGCCATTGCCGTCGATCGCGGCGCGGTATTGCGGGTAGTTGGCGCTGTCCTTGAACGAGGAATAGAAGGGTTGCTCCTCCAGGGGCAGCACGATGACGTCGGGGGCGTATTCGGCCAGGCGCTCGAGGTTTCGCACATAGGCCTGGGGCGACTCGTTGGACAGGTACAGGCGCAGGCTGAAGCGTGAGGGCTTTAGCGTTCTGCTGTTCTTGGCGAGGTTGGCCAGCAGGTTGTCGGGTATCGTTCGGTCGCCGACCCAGATGCTGAGGATCTGCTCGGGGATTCTTCGGCTCGCCTCCAAGGGGAATTCCGGCACCTTCACCGGGAGTGGCAGGTCGATGCCCATGGCCCGCAGGCTCGCGGTGCGCATTTCATCGGTGACCAGCCTGCCTTGCGGCGCACGGACCAGGTTCCTGCTGGCCACGCGAGGGATGTAGCGTTTCGGTTCCACCGCATTGAGGTCGTCGCGCTGGACGAAGGCGTTGGCCTCCAGGTCGTAGACAACATCGGCGCTGTAGCCACCGATGGTTGCGCGCAGGGTATCGGGCTCGCCGTTGAACTGGGTCAGGCGGATGACGGCGCCACGGGTTGCCTCGTCACCACCCTCGAGCGGCGCGACGGGGTCTGGGAGGTGGAAATACTCGAGCGCTTCTTCGGCGGGCAGCAGAGGCGGGTCCATCGGGCTCAAGGGGTAGCCCAGCTTGCCGTTCACCTCGCTGGGCAAGACGAAACCGTCGTACTTGAAGCGGAACAGCGCGGGCGCCTTGGTCACCTCGGCATGCAGCAGCGGCAAGGCGTTGAACAGGCCGAACGTGGCATCACTTACGCCCGAGGCTTGCTGATCCACGCCATGGCCGTTGATCGCCGCGTCCAGCCCCAAGCCGAACTGGGCGATGCCGCCCAGGGCGAACAGGGGCGCCAGCTCCGGCAGCACGAAAGCCAGGGGGCCGAGCAGGTTGATCGCCGAGCTCAGGTAGCCGCGCCAGCGGGCTTTGGTGATCTCGCTGTCACTGGTGATCGCCGCGTCGGCATCCTGGTAGCTGCGTGCGCGTTGGCGCTCGGCGAGCGCCTGGAACAGGTCCCCGGTTATGGCGGGGTTGTACGTGTCGGGTCGATAGTTGACATAGGTGCGGGGCGGCCAGGCGCCATCGGTGGTGAAGCCTGAGCGGTTGGGTGACAGGCGGTACACCGCTGGGTAGACGGCGAGGCCTTCCAGGGCGGTGCGCAGGCCGCTGAAATCCAGGCCGTCTGGCAGATCGGCCTGGCCGAAATGCCCGGCCAGGGCTTCGCGTTTGACGGGGTCCTTGCACTGTTGGGCTACCCAGTCCTTCAGGGCATTGGGGCCGGCGAAGGTATGCAGTGCCGAGGCGTTGCCGGGTACGTACAGCAGTGCGGTGTGCGCGTTCTTGTCGTACAGGTAGATCAGGTCGGTGGCGCTGTAGCCATAGATGTTCAGCGCGCGCATGCGAAAGGTGGCGGTGCGCGGCATGAGTTCGGCGGCTTGCCAGGCCAGCTGGCGACCGGCCTCGTCCAGGCTGCCTTCGGCCACCTGTTTGTTGCAGGTGGCGATGAAGGCCATCTTGGCCAGGATGCGGTGGCTGTTCCCGGCGTTGGCCCAGTAGCGATCAAGCATGCCTTTGTAGGTGGCGTGGAAATCCATTTTCCAGATGAACTGTTGCAGGTCTTCTGCTGGCAGCCCAAGCAGTGTCTCGGGGCCGTATACCTGCGGCGTGGTGCGCCGGAAAACGCCGTTGAACACTTGGTAGTTGACGCCGGAGGGTGCGTTCCAGGCCTTGGGGCGCAAAGTCTCGACCAGGCTGATGCGCCCGGGTAGGTGCCCGGCCCAAGGTTCGCCGAACAGTCCGCCGATGAGGTTGTTGTCCGATTCACCTTGCCAGTTGGACAGCATGGCTTGGGTCAGCGTGCTCTTCGCCACGAGCACGCCATCCCAATTCGCCAGGTCGCCATGGGGTTGGTAGTGAAGCGTGACCACATCGGTTTGATCGGGGTCGAGCGTCACGCCGCGGGCGCTTGCCCATTGCTTGATGGCGTCGCCGGCGGCACGGTCCGGGCGGGGAAAATGGCTCAGGTGCTGGCGGGCGAACTGGGTGCCAGCGTCGTTGACATAAGCGGTGGTCATGGCAGGGGCCTTTGCGTGAGTGAGTAACGGCAAAGGTCGCCCCCCTGTGCGGCCACCGGGGACTACATATGTACCGCTGCGTCAGCCCGGATGCGGCAAGCGCGGCAGCACAGGAGTGATTTCGCGCTCGCTGGGCGTGGCGTCGAAGAAGTCCTCCGGCACCTTGCCCCGCAGTTGCCAGGCGAAGGCGATGATCTCGGCGATGGTCAGGTACAGCGCTTCGGGAATCTGTTCACCCAGCTCCAGGCGCGCCAGCAGGCGCACCAGCTCGGGATTCTCGTAGATGGGCACCTCATGCTCGCGAGCGATGGCGAGAATGGCCTCGGCCAGCTCATCGTCGCCCTTGGCGCTCAGGGTCGGGGCCTGCTGGCCGTCGTAGCTCAGGGCGATCGCCTGGCGGGGTGGCTTGTGTTTCATGCGGTCTCGTCTACCCAGCGTTGTTCCAGGCGCGTGCGTGGCCCCTGCGGGGGGAGGCCGGGGTGGCATTCCAGGTCCCCGACGTCCAGGCCTCGGGCCAGCAGGCGATCGCGCAGTGTGCCCAGCTGGCTGTCGATCAGGCGCGCGGTGGCTTCCTGCTGCGCCCAGAGCTGGCCGAAAAGCTTGCCTTGCAGCAACTGCGCCTGTACCTGCAGAGGGCCAAGTGGTGAGAGATCGAAGGCCAGTTCGATGCGCCACAGCGCTTCCAGTGGATCGTGCTGCTCGCGCTCGCGGTCGGCCTGCTGCTTCGGTGTTTCCTCGCGCTGCAACTTGACCTGCAGCGGCACGAACTCCTGACCATGGCGCACAGGAATCTCTGTCTGCCAGGTGGTCTGCTGGTTGCCGTTCTCCAAGGTGCCGCTCTGTTGCAGGCTGGACAGCGAGTGGCTCTGCAGACGGGAGATGGCGGCGGCGGCCAGGCGTAGCAATTGCTGGAGGTCGCCTTCACTTTCCAGCTTCTGCAGAAGACGCGAGGGCAGGGGGAAGACGCTGGGCAGTGGCCGTGGGCTGACTTGGCCGAGCATCCCTAGTGCGCTGCGGGCCAGGCCAGGCAAGGCCTGGGCTAGGGTGCTGGTGGCCAGCGCGCTGGTCAGTGGCGGATGGCCCGGCACGCTGGGCAGGGCCTGGGCCACCAGCCTGACAAGCTGTGCCTTCAGGTCGGGGGCGATGCCGCCGGCCAACCCGCCTAGCAGCTTGGCTTCGAAGAAGGTGCCGCTGTTGTTCAGGGCCTGGGCCAGGCCCTTCGCATCCCCCAGTTGCCGCGCGTCCGGCAGGCTGGCGAGCAGGCGCTCGGCGCTGGTGCGCAGTTCGGGGTCTGCATCGGGGCTGCTGGCGATCCGTTGCAGGCTGTCGAGCACACCCGGCAGCGAGGCCTGGAGGTTCTGCTGGGTCGACAGGTGCTGAGTGACCGCCAGCTGGTCCTGGCGGCCGCTCAGGGGCACGAAGCGTAGCCCCTGTTCACTCTGCACCAGCGCGCTGAGCAGGCTGCCCACGGGGAGCCGGCGCGGGCTGTCGATGACCAGCGTGGCACCGGCCTGGCTGCCGCTGAGCAGGCTCACCAGCGAGCGGAAGGTGGTGGGCGCGCCGGAGCTCTGCGGCAGGGCCTGGCTGGTCAGGACCTTGGCCTGCAGCAGGGTGCCGACCGGCATTTCCCGGGTGTCCAGCCGGGTCAGAGTGGCGATGTTGCGGGCAGTGGCCTGTTGCACCATCACCGCCAAACGGCTGCTATCCGTCTGGCTGACCAGGACCTGGCTGCCGGGTGGCAGGGGTTGACTGGCGGTGGTCAGCACTTGTGTCTGGTTGCCATTGGCCTGGGTCAGCCGAAGCAGCATCTGGAACTCCTGGCCGATCTGGCGCAGGGTCACAACCTCGGCTTCGGCGGTTTCTCCAGGCGGCAGCAGGCCAGGCTGGGCCTGCAGCAGGCGCAACAGCTCGCCGGTCATGGCGGCCCGGGTCGCCTGGGGGCTTACCGCAGTTTGTGTGCTGAGACTATTGATTTCAGTCATGATTGTATACAACCTGTCGAACCCGCCCTCTTGGCAGCGCGCTGGCGCGTGCAATAATGCTGCTCGCTCGCCATTGCCAGTATAACGGCAGGGGTTGGAGCGACTTGAGACGCAGGCTGCAATCGGTGTCGGTACCGGTGACAGACCTCATACTGTATAAGGCGATACCGTGATCCTTCACCTTCAAGCCGCGGGCCTGGCCTGCGAGCGCGACTGGCGGCTGCTGTTCGAGCACCTGCACTTCGAGCTGCACCCTGGCGACATGCTGCAGATCGCCGGCCCCAATGGCAGCGGCAAGACCAGCCTGCTGCGCCTGCTGGCCGGGCTCATGCAACCCACCGCCGGGCAGATCCTGCTTGGCGGCCAGCCATTGGCCGAACAGCGTCATGCCCTGGCCAGCATCCTGTTGTGGATTGGCCACGCCGCCGGGATCAAGGATTTGCTCACCGCTGAAGAGAATCTCGCCTGGCTCTGCGCCCTGCATCGGCCGGCCGGTCGCGAGGCAATCTGGCAGGCGCTGGAGGCTGTCGGCCTGCGCGGGTTCGAGGACGTGCCCTGTCACACCCTGTCAGCCGGCCAGCAGCGTCGGGTCGCCCTGGCTCGGCTGTACCTGGACAGCCCGCCGCTGTGGATCCTCGACGAGCCGTTCACCGCCCTGGACAAGCAGGGCGTGGCACAGCTGGAAGCCCACCTTGCGGCCCACTGTGAGCAGGGCGGCACCGTGGTGCTGACCACCCACCACACGCTCGAACGCAAGCCATCGGGCTACCGCGAGCTGAACCTGGGGCAATGGGCGGCATGAGCGTATTTCTTCTGCTGTTGCGCCGCGAGGCTCGCCTGTTGTTCCGACGTCCGGCGGAGCTGGCCAATCCGCTGGTGTTCTTCGCCATCGTCGTCGCTTTGTTCCCGCTGGCGGTCGGTCCGGAGACGCAATTGTTGCAAACCTTGTCGCCTGGACTGGTCTGGGTAGCGGCCCTGCTGGCGGTGCTGCTGTCGCTGGACGGGTTGTTCCGCAGCGATTTCGAGGACGGTTCGCTCGAGCAGTGGGTGCTTTCGCCGCATCCGCTGGCCCTGCTGGTGCTGGCCAAGGTGCTGGCGCACTGGATCTTTTCCGGGCTGGCGCTGGTATTGTTGGCGCCACTGCTGGCACTGATGCTGGGCCTGCCGAGCGCCTGCCTGCCGGTGCTGCTCGCCTCCCTGTTGTTGGGCACGCCGGTGTTGAGCCTGCTGGGCGCGGTGGGCGCGGCGCTGACGGTCGGTCTCAAACGCGGTGGGCTGCTGCTGGCGTTGCTGATTCTGCCGTTGTATATCCCTGTGTTGATCCTGGGCAGTGGTGCGTTGCAGGCGGCGTTGCAGAATATGCCTGCCAACGGTCACCTGCTCTGGCTCGCCAGCCTGACGGCCCTGGCGGTGACACTGGCACCCTTTGCGATCGCGGCCGGCCTGAAGATCAGCGTCGGCGAATAACGAGTCCCGGGCACCGCAGCCCGGCCAATACCCTGGATGTACCCTGATGAAAATGAGTTGGACGTGGTTCCACAAGTTGGGCTCCCCCAAATGGTTCTATGCCATCAGCGGCCGCATGCTGCCGTGGCTGAGCGTTTGCGCTGTCGTGCTGCTGCTGGTCGGCATCACCTGGGGCTTGGCCTTCGCCCCCCAGGACTACCAGCAGGGCAACAGTTTCCGCATCATCTATATCCATGTGCCGACGGCCATGCTGGCGCAGTCGTGCTACGTCATGCTTGCGGTGGCGGGCGTGGTGGGGCTGGTGTGGAAGATGAAACTGGCCGATGTCGCGCTGCAGTGCGCGGCGCCCATCGGCGCCTGGATGACCGCGGTAGCTTTGGTTACCGGGGCGATCTGGGGCAAGCCCACCTGGGGCAGTTGGTGGGTCTGGGACGCGCGCCTGACCTCCATGCTCATCCTGCTGTTCCTGTACTTCGGCATCATCGCCCTGGGCCAGGCCATCAGCAATCGCGACAGCGCGGCCAAGGCCTGCGCGGTGCTGGCCATCGTCGGCGTGGTCAACATCCCGATCATCAAGTACTCGGTGGAGTGGTGGAACACCCTGCACCAGGGCGCTACCTTCACCCTCACCGAAAAGCCGGCCATGCCGGTGGAGATGTGGCTGCCGCTGCTGCTCACCGCACTGGGCTTCTACTGCTTCTTCGGCGCCGTGCTGCTGCTGCGCATGCGCCTGGAAGTGCTCAAGCGCGAGGCCCGCGCCAGTTGGGTCAAGGATGAGGTGCTGGGTCAGCTCGGACGGGAGGCGGCACGATGAGCTTCGCGTCCTTCAGTGATTTTCTCGCCATGGGCCACCATGGTCTGTACGTCTGGTCGGCCTACGGCATCTGCCTGGCGGTGCTGGCGCTGAATGTCGCCGCGCCCCTGCTGGCCCGTCGCCGCTACCTGCAAGAAGAGGCGCGTCGTCTGCGCCGGGAGAGCAAACCGTGAATCCGCAGCGCAAGAAACGCCTGTTCATCATCCTCGGCCTGCTGGCCGGTGTCGGCGTCGCCGTGGGCTTCGCCCTGAGCGCGCTGCAGCAGAACATCAACCTGTTCTACACCCCGACGCAGATCGCCAACGGCGAGGCACCGCTGGACACCCGCATCCGCGCCGGCGGCATGGTCGAGAAAGGCTCGGTGCAGCGCTCGGCCGATTCGCTCGATGTGCGCTTCGTGGTCACCGACTACACCAAGTCGGTGCCGATCACCTACCGCGGCATCCTCCCTGACCTGTTCCGCGAAGGGCAGGGCATCGTCGCCCTTGGCAAGCTCAACGCCGATGGCGTGGTGGTGGCCGACGAGGTGCTGGCCAAGCACGATGAGAAGTACATGCCGCCGGAGGTCACCAAGGCCCTGAAGGAAAGCGGCCAGGCCGCCAGCGACGCGGGGGCCAAGCCATGAATGCGGCCCTGGTGATCCCCGAACTCGGCCAGCTGGCGATGATCCTGGCGATCTGCTTTGCCGCCGTGCAGGCCACTGTGCCGCTGTTCGGCGCCTGGCGCGGCGACAGCCTGTGGATGGGCCTGGCGCGGCCGGCGGCCTGGGGGCAGTTCGCCTTCCTGGCGTTTGCCTTCGCCTGCCTCACCCACGCCTTCATGACCGACAACTTCTCGGTCGCCTACGTCGCCAGCAACTCCAACAGCGCCTTGCCCTGGTACTACAAGTTCAGCGCCGTGTGGGGCGCCCATGAAGGCTCGCTGCTGCTGTGGGCACTGATCCTTGGCGGCTGGACCTTCGCCGTGTCGATCTTCTCGCGCCAGTTGCCGCAGGTGATGCTGGCGCGGGTGCTGGCGGTGATGGGCATGATCAGCGTGGGTTTCCTGAGCTTCCTGATCATCACCTCCAACCCGTTCTCGCGCCTGCTGCCGCAGGTGCCGGGCGACGGCCGCGACCTGAACCCGCTGTTGCAGGACTTCGGCCTGATTGTCCACCCGCCGATGCTGTACATGGGCTATGTGGGCTTCTCGGTGGCCTTCGCCTTCGCCATCGCCGCTTTGTTGGGCGGTCGTCTCGATGCCGCCTGGGCGCGCTGGTCGCGGCCCTGGACCATCGTCGCCTGGGCCTTCCTCGGCGTGGGCATCACCCTCGGCTCGTGGTGGGCCTACTACGAGCTGGGCTGGGGGGGCTGGTGGTTCTGGGATCCGGTCGAGAACGCCTCGTTCATGCCTTGGCTGGTGGGCACGGCGCTGATCCACTCGTTGGCGGTCACCGAAAAACGCGGGGTGTTCAAGAGCTGGACCGTGTTGCTGGCCATTGCCGCATTCTCCCTGAGCCTGCTGGGGACCTTCCTGGTGCGTTCCGGCGTGCTGACATCGGTGCATGCGTTCGCCGCCGACCCGTCCCGTGGCGTCTTCATCCTGATCTTCCTGCTGTTCGTGGTTGGTGGCTCGTTGACCCTGTTCGCCCTGCGCGCGCCGGTGGTCAAGAGCCAGGTGGGCTTTGCCCTGTGGTCCCGTGAAACCTTGCTGCTGGCCAACAACCTGGTGCTGGTGGTGGCAGCCTCGATGATCCTGCTGGGCACCCTGTACCCGCTGGTGCTCGACGCCCTGACCGGGGCCAAGCTGTCGGTCGGCCCGCCTTACTTCGACGCCCTGTTCCTGCCGCTGATGGCGCTGCTGATGGTGGTGCTCGGCGTGGGCGTGGTGGTGCGCTGGAAGGACACCCCGGGCAAATGGCTGGCCGGCATGCTGACCCCGGTGCTGGTCGGTAGCGCGATCCTGGCGCCGGTCGCCGGGCTGATCGTCGATGACTTCGACTGGCCGGCCCTGAGCGTGTTCGCCCTGGCCGCCTGGGTGGTCCTGAGCGGCGTGCGCGACATCCTCGACAAGACCCGTCACAAGGGTTTGGCCAAGGGGTTGGCGGGCCTGAGTCGCAGCTACTGGGGCATGCACCTGGCGCATCTGGGCCTGGTGGTGTGCGCGCTAGGCGTGGTGCTGTCGAGCAACAACAGCGCAGAACGCGACCTGCGCATGGCGCCGGGCGAGACCGTCGAGCTGGGTGGCTATCTCTTCCTGTTCGAGGGCGCCAAGCACTTCGAAGGCCCGAACTTCATTTCCGACAAGGGCACCGTGCGCGTCTCGCGCGATGGCCGCGAAGTGTCCGTGCTGCACCCTGAAAAACGCCTGTACACCGTGCAGCAGTCGATGATGACCGAGGCTGGCATCGACGCCGGCTTCACTCGCGATCTGTATGTCGCCCTGGGCGAGCCGCTGGAAAACGGCGCGTGGGCGGTGCGGGTGCATATCAAACCCTATGTCCGCTGGATCTGGCTGGGCGGTCTGCTGACCGGCCTGGGCGGCTTGCTGGCGGCCCTCGACCGACGCTACCGCGTCAAGGTCAAGACCCGGGTGCGTGAGGCCCTGGGCGTGTCTGGAGCGACTGCATGAAGCGTTGGATCATGGTGGTGCCGCTGGCGGTGTTCCTGCTGGTGGCGGTCTTTCTCTACAAGGGGTTGTTCCTCAAGCCCGACGAACTGCCTTCGGCGATGATCGGCAAGCCGTTCCCGGCGTTCTCGCTGGCGAGCGTGCAGGGCGATCGTAGCCTCACCCAAGACGACCTGATTGGTCGCCCGGCGTTGGTCAACGTGTGGGGTACCTGGTGCCCGTCGTGCAAGGTCGAGCACCCGTACCTGAACCAGTTGGCCGAGCAGGGCGTGGTAATCCACGGCGTCAACTATAAGGACGACAACGTCGCCGCGCTGAAATGGCTGGCCGAGTTCCACAACCCGTACCAGCTGAACATCGCCGACCAGCAAGGCTCGCTGGGCCTGGACCTGGGCGTGTACGGCGCGCCGGAAACCTTCCTGATCGACGCCAAGGGCATCATCCGCTACAAGCACGTGGGCGTGGTCGATGCCACGGTGTGGCGCGAGCAGCTGGCGCCGCTGTACCAGGGGCTGGTCGATGAGGCCCGGCCATGAGGCGCTGGCTGGCGGCCGCCGTGCTCGGCCTGAGCCTGGTCGGGGTGGCCAAGGCGGCCATCGACACCTACCAGTTCCGCGATGACGCCGAGCGCGAGCGCTATCAGCAACTGACCAAGGAACTGCGCTGCCCCAAGTGCCAGAACCAGGACATCGCCGACTCCAACGCGCCCATCGCCGCCGACCTGCGCCGCGAGATCTTCCGCATGCTGGGCGAGGGTAAGGACAACCAGCAGATCGTCGATTTCATGGTCGATCGCTATGGCGACTTCGTGCGTTACAAACCGGCGCTCAGCGGGCGCACCTGGCTGCTCTGGTTCGGCCCGGGGATCCTCCTGGTTGGAGGCTTCGTGGTGTTGGCGCTGATCGTGCGCCGTCGCCGTGGCCAGGCCGTGGCCGGCAACACCGAACTGTCCGCCGACGAACGCGAGCGTCTGGCCAAACTGCTGGATAAAGAACGTACCCATGACTGAATTCTGGCTTAGCGCGGGCCTGCTGCTGCTCGCCGCCCTGGCTTTCCTGCTGCTGCCGATCCTGCGCGGTCGCCGCCGTCAGCAGGCCGAGCAGGACCGTACCGCCCTCAACGTGGCGCTCTATGAGGAGCGCGTCGCCGAACTGGCTGCCCAACAGGCGGCCGGCGTTCTTGACGAACAACAACTGGCCAATGGCCGTGACGAGGCCGCCCGTGAGCTGCTGGCCGATACCGAGCGTGGCGACGTGATCCGCCAGGGCCACCTGGGCAAGGCCGTGCCGTTGCTGGCGGCGGTGCTGGTGCCGGCCATGGCCCTGGGGCTGTACCTGCACTTCGGCGCCGCGGACAAGGTCGCACTGACCCAGGAGTTCGCCCGCGCGCCGCAGTCGATGGCGGAAATGACCACGCGCCTGGAGCGTGCGGTACAGGCCCAGCCCGACTCGGCCGAAGGTCTGTACTTCCTTGGTCGTGCCTATATGGCCGAGCAGCGGCCAGCCGACGCGGCCAAGGCCTTCGAGCGCGCCGTGGCCCTGGCCGGGCGTCAGCCCGAGTTGCTCGGACAATGGGCGCAGTCGCTGTACTTCGCCGCCGATAAACAGTGGTCGGCGCAACTGCAGACGCTCACCGATGAAGCGCTGAAGGCTGACCCGCAGGAGGTCACCAGCCTAGGCCTGCGTGGTATCGCCGCCTTCGAGGGCGAGCGCTACCAGGAGGCCATCGACTTCTGGCAACGCCTACTGGCGCAGTTGCCGCAGGGCGACGCGTCCCGTGACGCGCTGCAGGGCGGCATTGACCGCGCCGCCGACAAGCTCAAGGCCGGGGGCGGCAAGGTGGCCGAGACGGCGCGCCTGAAGGTACGGGTGGAGCTGGCAGCGGCGCTCAAGGACAAGGTGCGCCCCGACGACACCGTGTTCATCTTCGCCCGCGCCAGCAATGGCCCGCCCATGCCGCTGGCGGCCAAGCGGGTGACCGTGGCGCAGCTGCCGATCGAGGTGGAACTGTCCGATGCCGACGCGATGATGCCGCAGATGAAACTGTCGGACTTCGCCGAAGTCCAACTGGTTGCCCGCGTCTCGCGCGCCGGGCAGCCCACCCACGGTGAATGGAAGGGCCAGAGCGCCCCGCTGGCCGCCGGCACCCAGGGCACCCAGCATGTGACCATCGACAGTCCCGACTCATAAGAGAGCAGCCCCATGAACAGCACCGTCCGCCTGACCCTGATTTCCCTGGCCCTGGGTCTTTCCGCGTGTACGGTGCATCAGCCCGGGGAGCGTGAACCGCTGCCGCCGATCGAGACCACGCCGCCGCACAAGGGGCCGGTGGTCAAGCCCTTGCCGGGTGGCCAGCCCGGGACGCAACCGAGCAAGCCGGCGGCGATACCCAAGCCGATGCCACGCACTTCCGCCAGCTTCGCGCCGCCGCCGGGGGGCGCCAGCCACTGGGACCCGAAGCTGGGGGTCTATGTGCTGGAGAAGCAGCCCAACACCTTCTACCGCCAGCGCACCTATTACCGCTGGAACAATGGCTGGAGCTGGTCGCTGAGTCCCAACGGACCGTGGCAGGACACTGACAGCAGTGGTGTGCCGGGCGGGTTGGGCAGGGCGTTCGGGCAGTAATCAACGTTGACCTGATCGCAGGGCAAGCAACTGGCATAATCCCCCTTCGCATTCAACCGGAGGGTGGCATGAGCAAGACAGTCCTGGTGCTGGTGGAAACCGTCGATGACTACCTGCCGCTATTGGAACGGGCCGGCTACCGCCTGATCCGCGCACCCTCGCCGCAAATGCGCACCGACGCCATCGCCCGCCATGCCGGCGAGATTGATGCCGTGCTCACGCGTGGCCCGCTGGGCCTCACGGCTGACGAAATTGCCACGCTGACCCAACTTCAAATCATCTGTGTGATCGGTGCCGGCTATGAGCAGGTCGATCTCGAGGCCGCTGCGGCCCGCGGTATAACCGTCACCAATGGTGCGGGCGCCAACGCCGGGCCCGTCGCCGACCATGCCATGGCGCTGCTGCTGGCGCTGTTGCGCGATATTCCCCGTGCCGATGCCAGTACCCGCCGTGGCGAATGGAACCGGGTGATCAGCCCCTCGGTCAGCGGCAAGCGGCTGGGCATCATCGGCCTGGGCGCGGTTGGCCAGGCCATCGCCCGCCGTGCGAGCCACGGCTTTGACATGCACGTCAGCTACCATAGCCGCACGCCTCGTCGGGGCCAGCCCTACACCTGGTACGACAGCCCGTTGCACCTGGCCGAAGCCGTGGACATCCTGGTGGTCGCGACGCCCGGTGGCAGTGGCACCCGGCATCTGGTCGATGGCTCGGTACTGGAGGCCTTGGGCGCCGAGGGGTACCTGGTCAACATTGCCCGGGCCAGCGTGGTGGATACCACGGCGTTGGTCACTGCGCTGGAGCGGGGCGTGATCGCGGGGGCCGCGCTGGATGTGTTCGATGACGAGCCTGCGGTGCCCGATGCGCTCAAGGCGCTGGGCAACACGGTGCTGACCCCGCATGTGGCGGGGCAGTCGCCGGAAGCGGCGCGCGATACCGTGGCCCTGGTACTGCGTAACCTGCAGGCATTCTTTGCCGGCGAGCCGGTGTTGACGCCGGTTCGCGGTTGAATCCTTTCTGAAGTCCGCCCGGCGCGGTGCCGGGCCTGAGGAGTTTGTACATGCAACTTGAGATTTTCCAGGTCGACGCGTTTTCATCCGAGCCGTTCGGCGGCAATCCCGCAGCGGTGATTCCATTGCAGCAGTGGCTGCCCGACGAGGTGCTGCAACGCATTGCTGAAGAGAACAATCTGTCCGAGACGGCGTTCTTCGTGCGTAACGGTGAAACGTTCGACCTGCGCTGGTTCACGCCGGCGGTGGAGGTTGACCTGTGTGGGCATGCGACGTTGGCGGCGGCATGGGTGTTGTTCGAGCAGTTGGGCGAGCAGGCCGAGGTGTTGCGGTTCAATACCCGTAGCGGGGAGTTGCGGGTTCGGCGTGATGCCGATGGCCTGCTGGCGATGGATTTCCCGGCCAAGCAGCCGGAGGCCGTGGAAATTCCGGCGGGATTGTTGGAGGCGCTTGGGTTAAGTGAGGCTCGGGCGTTGTACCGGACCGACGATTATGTACTGGTGATTGACGATGTCTCGCTGATCGAGGGGCTCAAGCCGGATTTCGTGGCGTTGTCGGCGTTTGATGTACGGGGGATTGCGGTGACGGCGGCGGGGCGGGGGTTTGATTTCGTCACGCGGTGGTTTGGGCCTCGGGTGGGAGTCAATGAAGATCCGGTGACCGGGTCGGCGCATACGTCCTTGGCGCCCTACTGGGCGCAGCGGTTGGGCAAGAGCAGCTTGCGCTGTGAGCAGGGTGGGGGGCGCAAGGGGCAGTTGCAGTGTGATTTGCCGGGGAATGGGCGGGTGATTATCAGTGGGCGGGGGGCGCTTTATTTGCGGGGGGTGGTTTTTGTTTGAGTTGCTGGAATGATTGTGGTTTCAAGCGTTGTGCGCGCATTCATTTACGGAGGGTGTGATTCGCCAATCGGCCTCCCGTTTTTCCCGCGAATTGGCCATTTGCCGCTCACAAACCTGGGCTTAACCTGCAGGTAGATATCCCTCAGGAGAAGCCCCATGCGATTCATCCATCTAGCCGTTGTGCTGTTGACGTCAAGCCTGCTCGCACTACTGTCACCTGCCTGGGCCCACGGCGAGAAACCCGATCAGGTCAGGATTCTGCAGGAGCAGCTCCCGACCAATGCCCCAGGCAAGAGAGCTGTAATGCTCATGGTCAGCTATGGCCCCGGCCAGGCGTCGCCCGCCCACCAGCATCCGGGAGCGGTCATGGCCTATGTATTGGAAGGAGCGGTGACCTCCAAACTCAACGACGAGCCGGAGAAAACCTACCAGGCCGGCGAGTTCTGGTACGAGGCGCCGGGCACCGTGCACAGCGTGTCGCGCAATGCCAGCAAGCGCGCGCCGGCCAAGCTGCTGGTCTGGAGCCTGGTGGAGGAGGGCAAGCCGGTGACCGAGCCCTTGCCCAAGCCCTGAATCGCAGGCAATAAAAAACCTCCAGTGCTTGCGCATCTGGAGGTTTTCAGTATTTGGCTCCGCGACCTGGACTCGAACCAGGGACCCAATGATTAACAGTCATTTGCTCTACCGACTGAGCTATCGCGGAATCTGCGCGTATCTTACCGATTGCCCGGGGGAAGTCAAGCTTCCCCCAAGACAATCAAGCAGTTACAGCACTTCGACGATGGCCTTGGTGACCACGTGAATGTTGCTCTGGTTCAGGGCGGCGACCGCGATGCGGCCGGTGTCCAGGGCGTAGATGCCGAACTCGTTCTTCAGGCGCGCCACTTGCTCCACGGTCAGGCCCGAGTAGGAGAACATGCCGCACTGGCGACCGACAAAGCTGAAGTCGCGCTTGGCGCCGTATTCGGCCAGCAGCTCGACCATCTGCTTGCGCATGCCGTGGATGCGCTCGCGCATCTCGGCCAGCTCGGTTTCCCACATCTGGCGCAGCTCGGGGCTGTTGAGCACGGCGGCGACGATGCTGGCGCCGTGGGTCGGCGGGTTGGAGTAGGTGGTGCGGATCACGCGCTTGACCTGCGACAGCACGCGGGTGCTTTCGTCTTTCGAGGCGGTGACGATCGACAGCGCGCCGACGCGCTCGCCATACAGCGAGAACGACTTGGAGAACGAGCTGGATACGAAGAACTCCAGGCCCGATTCGGCGAAAAGGCGCACGGCGAAGGCGTCTTCGTCGATGCCGGCACCGAAGCCCTGGTAGGCCATGTCCAGGAACGGGATGTGGCCCTTGGCCTTGACCACTTCCAGGACATTCTTCCAGTCGTCCAGCGACAGGTCGACACCGGTTGGATTGTGGCAGCAGGCGTGCAGGACGATGACCGAGCCGGCTGGCAGTTTGTTCAGGTCCTCGAGCATGCCGGCGCGGTTGACGTCGTGGCTGGCGGCATCGTAGTAACGGTAGGTCTGTACCGGGAAGCCGGCGCTCTCGAACAGGGCACGGTGGTTTTCCCAGCTCGGATCGCTGATGGCCACAACGGCGCCCGGCTGCAGACGCTTGAGGAAGTCGGCGCCGATCTTCAGCGCGCCGGTGCCGCCCACGGCCTGCACGGTGACCACGCGGCCGGCGGCCAGCAGCGGCGACTCGGCGCCGAAGATCAGCTTCTGCACGGCCTGGTCGTACTGGGCGATGCCGTCGATCGGCAGGTAGCCGCGGGAGGCGTGCTGGGCGGCACGGGCGGTCTCGGCCTCGATCACCGCGCGCAGCAGCGGGATGCGGCCTTCCTCATTGCAGTAGACGCCCACGCCCAGGTTCACCTTGTCGGTGCGTGGGTCGGCGTTGAATGCTTCGTTGAGGCCCAGGATAGGGTCGCGGGGTGCCAGCTCGACAGCGGAAAACAGGCTCATTGTTACCTTGGCTCTGATAGGAGAGTGATAGGGGTCGCCACGCTCCAGCCGAAGGCACTGAAGCGGTGCGCAAACGGGGAGTCAGTATAGTGATACCGACCGGTCACTGCGACAGTCTGGCGCAGCTTTTCCGGCTGTTTGCGCAAATATTTTTCGACCATTGGTCGAATTGCCCGGTCCATTGACATGAACGTTCACAGGTCGGGCTTGAATGCCGCGCCCAGGGCGCGCATTTGGGTATAGACTACTGGCTAAATTTACAGTTGCCGCGACATCCACGAGGTCCGTCATGTCCGAGTTCCAGCTCGTCACCCGATTCCAGCCGGCCGGCGACCAGCCTGAGGCCATTCGCCAGATGGTCGAGGGCATCGACGCGGGCCTGTCGCACCAGACCCTGCTCGGGGTCACCGGCTCGGGCAAGACCTTCAGCATCGCCAACGTCATCCAGCAGGTGCAGCGCCCGACCATGGTGCTGGCGCCGAACAAGACCCTGGCTGCGCAGTTGTACGGCGAGTTCAAGGCGTTCTTCCCGAACAACGCGGTGGAGTACTTCGTCTCCTACTACGACTACTACCAGCCCGAAGCCTATGTGCCGTCGTCGGACACCTTCATCGAGAAGGACGCGTCGATCAACGATCACATCGAGCAGATGCGCCTGTCGGCGACCAAGGCGCTGCTGGAGCGGCGCGACGCGATTATCGTCACCACCGTCTCGTGCATCTACGGCCTGGGCAGTCCTGAGACCTACCTGAAAATGGTCCTGCACGTCGACCGCGGCGACAAACTCGATCAGCGCGCCCTGCTGCGGCGCCTGGCCGACCTGCAGTACACCCGCAACGAGATGGACTTCGCCCGTGCCACCTTCCGCGTGCGTGGCGACGTGATCGACATCTTCCCGGCCGAATCGGACCTGGAGGCGATCCGCATCGAGCTGTTCGACGACGAGGTGGAGAATATCGCCGCCTTCGACCCGCTGACCGGCGAGGTGATTCGCAAGCTGCCGCGGTTCACCTTCTACCCCAAGAGCCACTACGTGACCCCGCGGGAAACCCTGGTCGAGGCCGTGGACGGGATCAAGGAGGAGCTCAAGGAGCGCCTGGAGTACCTGAATTCGCACAACAAGCTGGTGGAGGCCCAGCGCCTGGAGCAGCGCACCCGCTTCGACCTGGAGATGATCCTCGAGCTGGGCTACTGCAACGGCATCGAGAACTACTCGCGCTACCTCTCCGGACGCCCGGCCGGCGCGCCGCCGCCAACGCTCTACGACTACCTGCCCGATGACGCGCTGCTGGTGATCGACGAATCCCACGTCAGCGTTCCCCAGGTCGGCGCCATGTACAAGGGCGATCGCTCGCGCAAGGAAACCCTGGTGGAGTATGGCTTCCGCCTGCCGTCGGCACTGGACAACCGGCCGATGCGCTTCGACGAATGGGAGGCGGTCAGCCCGCAGACCATCTTCGTCTCCGCCACGCCCGGCCCCTACGAGGCCGAGCACGCCGGGCGGGTGGTGGAGCAGGTGGTGCGGCCGACCGGCCTGGTCGATCCGCAGGTCGAGGTGCGCCCGGCGTTGACCCAGGTGGACGACCTGTTGTCGGAGATCGGCAAGCGCGTGGCCGTGGGCGAGCGGGTGCTGGCCACCACGCTGACCAAGCGCATGGCCGAGGACCTCACCGATTACCTGGCCGACCACGATGTGCGGGTGCGCTACCTGCACTCGGATATCGACACCGTCGAGCGGGTCGAGATCATCCGCGACCTGCGCCTGGGCACCTTCGACGTGCTGGTGGGGATCAACCTGCTGCGCGAGGGCCTGGACATGCCCGAGGTGTCGCTGGTGGCGATCCTCGATGCCGACAAGGAGGGCTTCCTGCGTTCCGAGCGCTCGCTGATCCAGACCATCGGTCGTGCCGCGCGCAACCTCAACGGCAAGGCGATCCTCTACGCCGACAACATCACCGGCTCCATGCAGCGGGCCATCGACGAGACCGAGCGGCGTCGGGCCAAGCAGGTGGCGTTCAACGAAGCCAATGGCATCGTGCCCAAGGGCGTGGTCAAGGACATCACCGACATCATGGAAGGCGCCACGGTGCCGGGAGCGCGGAGCAAGAAGCGCAAGGGCATGGCCAAGGCGGCGGAGGAGGCCGAGCGCTACGAGGCCGAGCTGCAGACCCCGGCGCAGATCACCAAGCGCATCAAGCAGCTGGAAGAAAAGATGTTCCAGTTCGCCCGCGATCTGGAGTTCGAGGCCGCCGCGCAGTTGCGCGACGAAATCGGCAAGCTGCGCGAGCGCCTGTTGGCCAGCTAAAGCCCTACGCAATCACTGTAGGAGATTGCCCAGCCCTTCGGGCTACGCTCCCACAGGGATCGCGCTAGCTTTAGCAGTTGAGCAAGACAGTTGCTCCTACAGGTCAAGGCGTGACTCGATCAATGCGCCTCACCCGCCTTCAACCCCTGCGGCAATGTGCGCGTCAGCAGCACCGCCAACATGCTCACCGCCAGCCCGATCCCGACAAAATGAAAGGCATCGTTGTAGGCCATGATCAAGGCCTGCTGGTGGGTAATCTCCGACAGCTTGCCCAGCGCCGCGTTTTCGCTGCCCAGCCGCTCCGCCAACTGCGCCAGACGCTCCGCCACCTGCGGATTGTTCGGCACCACCGCCTCGCGCAGGTAGTCGAAGTATTCCTTGGTCCGCGCATCCAGCAGCGTCGCCAGCAAGGCGATGCCGATGGCGCCGCCCAGGTTGCGCAGGATGTTGAACAGGCTCGACGCCGAGCCCGCGTCCTGGGGCTGGATATAGGCCGTGGCAATCAGTGAGATGGTCACCATGATCATCGGTTGGCCAAGGGCGCGAATCACCTGGATCTGGTTGAACTGCGGCCCGGCGAAGTCCGGGTTGAGCACCCCGGAGCCAAAACTGGCCGCGCCGAACAGGCAAAAACCCAGGGCGCACAGCACCTTGGGCGGGATCACCTTCATCAGCTGCGGCACCAGCGGGATCAGGAACAGCTGTGGCACGCCCATCCACATGATCACCTCGCCGATCTGCAGGGCGTTGTAGCCCTGGATCTGCGTCAGGTACAGCGGCAGCAAGTAGATCGACCCGTACAGGCCGACGCCCATGCCCAGGCTGGCGATGCTTGACAGGCCGAAGTTGCGGTTGCCGAGGATTCGCAGGTTGATCAGCGGGTGCGGGCGGGAGAACTGCAGGATCACGAACAGGATCAGGCTGAGCAGGGCGACGCTGCCCAGGCTGACAATCAGGTTCGACTCCAGCCAGTCCTTGCGATGCCCCTCCTCGAGAAACACCTGCAGGCAGCCCAGGCCCAGGCCAAGAGTGACGATGCCGGCGTAGTCGGTGCTCTTGAGCAGTTCCCAGTGCGCTTCCTTCTTCTCCAGCCCGTAGAGCAGGCCGGCGATCATCACCAGCCCCGGCGGGATGTTGATGTAGAAGATGTACTCCCAGCCCCAGTTCTCGGTCAGCCAGCCGCCCAGGGTCGGGCCGATGGAGGGGGCGAAGGTGGCGGTCATGGCGAACATGGCCATGCCCTTGGCGCGGTGGTGTTCGGGCAGCTTGATCAGGGTCAGGGTGAACGCCAGCGGGATCAGCGCGCCACCGGTGAAACCCTGCAGGGCGCGGAACACGATCATGCTCTCGAGGTTCCAGGCCATCGAGCACAGCAGCGACGACACCAAAAAGCCCAGCGACACCCACACCGCCAGGCGCCGGGCCGAAAGCAGCTGCACCAGCCAGGCGGTCAGCGGGATCATGATGATCTCGGCCACCAGGTAGGAGGTGGAGATCCACGAGCCTTCTTCCAGGGTCGCCGACAGCGCGCCCTGGATGTCCTTGAGCGAAGAGTTGGTGATCTGGATGTCCAGCACCGCCATGAAGGCGCCGAGCATCACGCTCATCACCGCGATCCAGTCGCGCCGGGTCGGCTCCGCGGTGGGGCGCAGCGGCGCGTCACCGGCCATCGGTATCCCCATCGCGCAGGTCGACCGTGGCGGTGACCGACATGCCCGGGCGGATGCGCCCATGCAGCGGGTTGTCGGCGGCGAAGGTCAGCTTGACCGGAATGCGCTGCACCACCTTGGTGAAGTTGCCGGTGGCGTTGTCTGGCGGCAACAGGCTGAACTGCGCGCCGGAAGCGGCAAACAGGCTGTTCACGCGGCCTTCGATCGGGGTATCGGGGTAGCTGTCGAACCGCAGTTCGGCGTGCTGCCCGGGGTGCATCCTTCCGATCTGGGTTTCCTTGAAATTGGCCTGGACCCAGATGTCCTCGTCGGGGACGATCGACAACAGGTAGGCGCCGGCCTGCACCACCTGGCCGTTGCGGGCGTTGCGCTGGCCGATGGTGCCGCTGATCGGCGCGTGAATCGCGCAGCGGGTCAGGTTCAGCTCGGCCTGGGCCAGGTCGGCGCGGGCATTGGCGATTTGCGCATCGAGGCGTTTGAGTTCGGCGTTCAGGGCATCGACCTGCTGGCGCTGGCCCTTGAGGTCAGCCTGGGCCTTGTCTACCTGCGAGCGGGCGACATGGCTTTCCGCCGACAAAGTGGTGACCCGCTCTTCGGAGACGAAGCCGGGCTTGCGCAGGGCCTGGGCACGGTTGAGGTCCAACTGCGAGCGGTCGAGGGTGGCCTGGCTGGCGGCCACCTGGGCCTGACCGGCCGCGATCAGGCTGCCTTGCTGGGTCAGGCGGCTACGCGCCTGGGCCAGTTCCGCCTCGCGGGTGGCCAGGGCCGCGCGGGCGCGCTCGACGGCCAGTTCGAAGTCGGCGGCTTCCAGGCGCACCAAAAGGTCGCCCTTGCGCACGTGCTGGTTGTCCTCGACCCGCACCTCTTCGATGCGCGCGCCCAGCTGGCTGGAGATGCGGGTGATCTCGCCTTGGACATAGGCGTTGTCGGTGCTCTCAAAGAAGCGCCCCTTGAAGTACCAGTGGGCCAGGAAGGCGAGGCCGACCAGCAGCACCAGGGAGATGAAGACCAGCAGGCGGCGTTTGAGTGGAGTGGGCATGGGAGGCTGTCGTTGCGAGAATGTAAGCAAATTTAACAGCGCTCGGCAGTCCCCTCACAAGTGACGATCGCGCCATTGCTGGAGCCCGGTACCTGCTCCCTGCTAACATCCCGCCTTTGTTTCTCTTTGTTCGAGACTCTCCATGACCACCGTTCGCACGCGTATCGCGCCATCGCCCACCGGCGACCCCCATGTCGGCACCGCCTACATCGCCCTGTTCAACTACTGCTTCGCCAAGCAGCACGGCGGTGAGTTCATCCTGCGGATCGAAGACACCGACCAGTTGCGCTCCACCCGCGAGTCCGAGCAGCAGATCTTCGACGCCCTGCGCTGGCTCGGCATTGAGTGGAACGAAGGCCCGGACGTGGGCGGCCCGCACGGTCCATACCGGCAGAGCGAGCGTGGCGAGATCTATGCCAAGTACGCCAAGCAACTGGTCGACGCCGGCCACGCCTTCTACTGCTTCTGCACCGCCGAAGAGCTGGAGCAGATGCGTGCCGAGCAGATGGCCCGCGGCGAAACCCCGCGCTACGATGGCCGTGCCCTGCTGCTGAGCGACGAGGAAGTGCAGCGCCGCCTGGCCGCTGGCGAGCCGCATGTGATCCGCATGAAGGTGCCGAGCGAAGGCGTCTGCGTCGTGCCGGACATGCTCCGTGGCGATGTCGAGATTCCGTGGGACCGCATGGACATGCAGGTGCTGATGAAGAACGACGGCCTGCCGACCTACTTCCTGGCCAACGTGGTCGACGACCACCTGATGGGCATCACCCACGTGCTGCGCGGCGAAGAGTGGCTGCCGTCGGCGCCCAAGCTGATCAAGCTGTACGAGTACTTCGGCTGGGAACAGCCCAAGCTGTGCTACATGCCGCTTTTGCGCAACCCCGACAAGAGCAAGCTGTCCAAGCGCAAGAACCCGACCTCGGTGACCTTCTACGAGCGCATGGGCTTCATGCCTGAAGCCATGCTCAACTACCTGGGCCGCATGGGCTGGTCGATGCCGGACGAGCGCGAGAAGTTCTCGCTGGCCGAGATGGTCGAGCACTTCGACCTGTCGCGGATCTCCCTGGGCGGTCCGATCTTCGACATCGAGAAGCTGTCGTGGCTGAACGGCCAGTGGCTGCGTGAGCTGCCGGTGGAAGAGTTCGCCGCGCGCGTGCAGAAGTGGGCGTTCAACAGCGACTACATGATGAAGATCGCCCCGCACGTGCAAGGCCGGGTCGAGACCTTCAGCCAGGTTGCCCCGTTGGGAGGCTTTTTCTTCGAAGGCGCGCTCAAGCTCGACGCCAAGCTGTTCGAGAGCAAGAAGCTGTCGGCCGACCAGGTACGCCAGGTGATGCAGCTGATCCTGTGGAAGCTGGAAAGCCTGCGCCAGTGGGAAAAGGACCGCATCACCGGCTGTATCCAGGCCGTGGTCGAGTCGCTGGAGTTCAAGTTGCGCGATGCCATGCCGCTGATGTTCGCCGCCATCACCGGCCAGGCCAGCTCGGTGTCGGTGCTCGACGCCATGGAAATCCTCGGTCCCGACCTGACCCGCTACCGCCTGCGCCAGGCCATCGACCTGCTCGGTGGCGTGTCGAAGAAGGAAAACAAGGAGTGGGAGAAGCTGCTGGCGAATATCGCCTGATGGCGTACTGAAGGCGGTCGCTGAACCTTGTGGGAGCGGCCTTGCGTCGCGAAAGGACCGCAACGCGGTCCCGCGAATTTAGCTTCCACGCAATAATCGCCGGGGCCGCTGTGCGGCCCTTTCGCGACGCAAGGCCGCTCCCACAGGCATTTCCCTCGCGGCCAAGTAATCGGTAGCAGCAGGGCAGGGCGGTAAGTGATTGTTATCTGTGAAAAAAATTTTGAATATTTTCAAAAATTCGTTTGACAGCCCTGCAATCCGATCTTAATATGCGCCCCGTCCACAGCGATGAACGAAAACGAAACGCCAGGCACCCAGCCAGCGCTTCGGTTCAAAGCGACATTGTGGGGCTATAGCTCAGCTGGGAGAGCGCCTGCATGGCATGCAGGAGGTCAGCGGTTCGATCCCGCTTAGCTCCACCAAATTCCGACTGATGGCCAAGGCCGTCAGGCAAGACCGGTTCCAGCAAACGGGTCTTGAAGGTAAGAAGGTTCGTCCCCTTCGTCTAGTGGCCTAGGACACCGCCCTTTCACGGCGGTAACAGGGGTTCGAGTCCCCTAGGGGACGCCAGTTTCACACAAGCGATGTTTAAAATGTCGCTGGGCCGCGAGGCTAGAAATCCGGGGCTATAGCTCAGCTGGGAGAGCGCCTGCATGGCATGCAGGAGGTCAGCGGTTCGATCCCGCTTAGCTCCACCAATTTTGCCGCGATTCGCGAAAGCGGGTCGGCACGAAGGTTACGTCCCCTTCGTCTAGTGGCCTAGGACACCGCCCTTTCACGGCGGTAACAGGGGTTCGAGTCCCCTAGGGGACGCCACTTTTACCCGCGTTTGCGGGCGTTGAATAGCTCATCATCCAGATCGGTGAGTTATTTGTTTTACTCGGGGCTATAGCTCAGCTGGGAGAGCGCCTGCATGGCATGCAGGAGGTCAGCGGTTCGATCCCGCTTAGCTCCACCAATTTGCCACGATTCGCAGCAGCGAGTCGGCACGAAGGTTAAAGTCCCCTTCGTCTAGTGGCCTAGGACACCGCCCTTTCACGGCGGTAACAGGGGTTCGAGTCCCCTAGGGGACGCCAATTTTTTACCTGCGTTTTGCAGGACTTATAAGGCTCATTCGATTATTGAATGGGCCTTTTGTTTTTTCTGCCTCCCGAAAAATGTCGCTGCGCCGATCAATGGCCGTAGATTCCGCTTGCCAGAAAATATTATGAATATAATATTATGACCATAATGTTTTGAGGTGAGCCATGAGCGACAAGAAGAGCAAGACCCGCGAACGCATCCTCGATGCCGCCCGCAGCGCGTTGGTGCAACAGGGGCCGGCCGAGCCGAGCGTCAGCCAGGTCATGGGCGCCGCGGGGCTGACGGTCGGCGGCTTCTATGCCCACTTCGACAGCAAGGACGAGCTCATGCTCGAGGCGTTCAGCCAGTTGCTCGGCGAGCGCCGCGCCTTGCTCGCCCAGCTCGATCCCGCCCTTGACGGCGCCGAGCGCCGGGCCCTTGTGGCGGCTTTCTACCTGTCGCGCAAGCACCGTGATTCCGAGGTGCAGGCGTGCCCGATTCCCAATGCACTGAGCGAGATGCAACGCCTGCCGGAGGCGTTTCGCAACGTGTTGGCCGAACACATCGAGTTGATGACCGCACAGATGGTCGATCGACCCGAAGACATCGACAAGGCGCTCGCCGATTTCGCCCTGATGGTGGGTGGCCTGGCCGTGGCCCGTGCCCTGGGCGATGGCGAACTGTCCGACCGTATCCTGCGCGCCGCCAAGTCGGCGGTGATCTGAGCAACCTGACCCTGGAGCAAGGCGATGACTACCCTGAGCTGGATTCGTGGCGTCAATGGCACTCTCGGCCACCTGGTCCCCGAGCATGTCGCCGGCAAGATGCGCCGTGCCTTCATGACGCCGCGCGCCTTGCCGCCCAAACCCTGGGAGCTGCCGCTGCTGGCCCGCGCCGAGCGCATCACCCTGCGTTTCGGGCTGTCGGCGCTGCGCTGGGGGCAGGGGCCGACGGTGTTGCTGATGCATGGCTGGGAAGGGCGCCCGACCCAGTTCGCGGCGTTGATCGAGCGGCTGGTCGACAGCGGCCACACCGTGGTGTCGCTGGAAGGGCCGGCCCATGGGCGCTCGCCCGGCGAGCAGGCGCATGTGGTGGCGTTCGCTCGCGCTTTGCTGGAGGCCGCCGCCGAGCTGCCGCCGTTGCGGGCGGTGATTGGCCACTCCATGGGCGGCGCCAGCCTGTTGCTGGCCCTGCAATGGGGGCTGCGCACCGATGCGGCAGTCAGCATCGCCGCGCCGGCACGCCTGCTTGGCGTGCTGCGTGGCTTCGCCCGGCGTCTTGGCCTGCCGGCCCGGGCCAGGGCCGCATTCATCCGTCAGGTGGAGCGGGATGTCGGCGTGCAGGTGGCGCGCCTGGATGTCAGTGGCTATCAGCTGGATGTGCCGGGCCTGGTGGTGCATGCCGAGGACGATCCGGTGGTGCCGGCCGGCGAGGCGCCGGTAATTCACCAAGCCTGGTTCGACAGCCGCTTGCTGCTGCTGGAAGAGGGCGGCCATCAGCGGGTGTTGGCCGACCCGCGCCTGGGCGAGGCGGTGATGGAGCTGCTGGCGCGCTCCAGCCAACGCGCGCGGCAAAGCGCCTGAGCATCCGTTACACTCTGCCCGGTCACTGAACACCGGGAGCGGGCATGAGCTGGGATCTGGCAGCACCATTCATCATCGACCTACGCGTCGGCAGCGAGGACATCGACGGCCTCGGTCACGCCAACAACGCCGTCTATGTCACCTGGCTTGAGCGCTGTGCCTGGCGCCATTCCCAGCGCCTGGGGCTGGACCTGGCCGAGTATCGCCGGCTGGACCGGGCGATGGCGGTGGTCCGCCATGAAATCGACTACCTCGCCGCCGCCTATGAGGACGACGAGCTGCAGCTGGCCACCTGGATCGTCGACTGGGACCAGCGCCTGCGCATGACCCGGCGCTTCCAGCTCAAGCGCCCGAGTGACGGCGTCACCTTGCTGCGGGCGCAGACCACCTTCGCCTGCATCGAGCTGTCCAGCGGCAAGCCCAAGCGCATGCCGGCGCAATTCCTCGATGGTTACGGTCCGGCGCTGACCGGCCGCTGAAGCGCGGCGTTTTTTTGCTAGACTGCCGCCTTTTGCGTGGCGAGACCCTGAAATGCAAATTGCCCTGGCCCCGATGGAGGGGCTGGTCGACAACATCCTGCGCGACGTCCTGACCCGGGTGGGCGGCATCGATTGGTGCGTCACCGAGTTCATCCGCGTCTGCGACCGCCTGCTGCCGGCGTCGTCGTTCGACAAGCTGGCGCCGGAGCTGCGCCAGGGCGCGCGCACCGCCGCCGGCGTGCCGATGCGCGTGCAATTGCTCGGCTCGGATCCGGTGTGCCTGGCTGAAAATGCGGCCCTGGCCTGCGAGCTGGGCGCGCCGGTCATCGACCTGAACTTCGGCTGCCCGGCCAAGACCGTCAACAAGTCTCGGGGCGGGGCGGTGCTGCTCAAGGAGCCCGAGCTGCTGCATGCCATTGTCCGCGAGGTGCGGCGCGCGGTGCCGGCGCATATCCCGGTGACCTCGAAGATGCGCCTGGGCTACGACAGCCCCGACGGCGCGCTGGACTGCGCCAGGGCGCTGGCCGAAGGCGGCTCGGCGCACCTGGTGGTGCATGCGCGGACCAAGGTCGAGGGCTACAAGCCGCCGGCCCATTGGGAGTGGGTGGCGCGGGTGCAGGATGTGGTCGCGGTGCCGGTGTTCGCCAATGGCGAGATCTGGACGGTCGACGACTGGCGGCGCTGCCGCGAAGTCAGCGGTGCCAAGGACATCATGCTGGGGCGCGGGCTGGTGTCGCGCCCGGACCTGGCGCTGCAGATCGCCGCGGCCCGCGATGGCGTCGAGTACCAGCCGATGAGCTGGGATGAGTTGCTGCCACTGCTGCGCGAGTTCTGGCGCCAGGCCCAGGACAAGCTGTCGCCGCGCTACGCGCCGGGGCGAATGAAGCAGTGGCTGGCGATGTTGACCCGAGGCTATCCCGAGGCGGTGGCGCTGTTCGCTGAGTTGCGTCGAGAGGATGACTGCCAGCGGATCAGTGAGTTGCTGGGCGTGAAGATGCGCGCCGTTGAGGCTTGTGTCGCCTGAGTCGGCGCTTTCGCGGGGCAAGCCCGCTCCCACGAAACCATACCCAGTCGAAAATTTTTTCATGCCAGCCCTTGAAAGCCTTTTGCCAGGACCTATCTCTTGAGTACGCGATGCCGAAGTCGGGTCGCGTAGTGACTTTACTTGCTGAATCTCAGGAGTTAATGACCATGACTACCGCTTTCTCTCTTGCACCGCTTTTCCGCAACTCCGTCGGTTTCGACCGTTTCAACGACCTGTTCGAAGCCGCCGCCCGTAACGAGGCCGGTAGCAGCTACCCGCCCTACAACGTGGAAAAGCATGGCGATGACCACTATCGCATCGTGGTCGCCGCGGCCGGCTTCCAGGAACAGGACCTCGACCTGCAAGTCGAAAAAGGCGTCCTGACCGTGACCGGCGGCAAGCGCGACAACGCCAGCGAAGGCGTCACCTTCCTGCACCAGGGCATTGCCCAGCGCGCCTTCAAGCTGTCGTTCCGCCTGGCCGACCATATCGAGGTCAAGGGCGCGGGCCTGGCCAACGGCCTGCTCAGCATCGAACTGCTGCGCATTGTGCCGGAAGAAGCCAAGGCCAAGCGCATCCCGATCAACGGCGAAAAGCCGGCGCTGAACTGAGTTCGGCGGGATGAAAGAAAGGGCACCTTCGGGTGCCCTTTCTGCTTTGTGCCGGGGATGAATGCCCTTTGACTGGCGTGGGAGCGGGCTTGTCCCGCGATTGCAATGCTGGGTCTCATACCGCAATCGCGGGGCAAGCCCGCTCCCACGCCATGCGTGAACTGTTACCAGGCCAGTTCAGTAATCCGCCGGCGCCTCCAGCAGCATCTGACGGAACTCCGGCAACGGCAGCGGTCTGCTGTGCAGATAGCCCTGGTAAAGGTGGCAACCCAGCCGCTCAAGGAACTCCAGCTGCTCGGTCAGCTCCACGCCTTCGGCAATCACCGCCAGTTCCAGGCTGCGTGCCATGGCGACGATGGCGCGGACGATCTCGGCGTCGTTGGGGTCGACCGGCGCGTCGCGCACGAAGGTCTGGTCGATCTTCAGCGCGTCCACCGGCAGGCGCTTGAGGTAGGTGAGCGAGGAATACCCCGTGCCGAAGTCGTCCATGGCGAAGCTCACGCCGTAGCCCTTGAGTTCGCGCATCTTGCTGATGGTGTCCTCCAGGTTCTGGATGACGATGCCTTCGGTGATCTCCAGCGTCAGCATGCGCCGCGGCAGGCGGTAGTCGTCGAGGCTGCGCAGGACCCGCTCGACGAAGTCGTTCTGGCGGAACTGCCGCGGGCTGATGTTGACACACAGGCTGAAGTCGTCGGCGTCGATCAGGCCGTCCGCGAGCATGTGCGAGCAGGCATCGCAAGCCTCGTCGAGGATCCAGCTGCCGACTTCGAGGATCAGGCCGCTTTCCTCCAGCACCTGGATGAACTGCGCCGGCGGTTGCTGGCCCAACTGCGGATGGTGCCAGCGCAGCAGCACCTCGGCGCCGACGATGCGGTTGTCGCGGGCATCGACCTGGGGCTGGAAGTGCAGGGCCAGTTCACCCCGGGCCAGCGCCAGGCGTAGGTCGCTTTCCATGCGCAGGCGCTCGCTGGCGGCCTTCTGCATGGTGGTGTGGAACAGCTGGGTGGCGTTGCGTCCTGAGTCCTTGGCCCGATACAGGGCAATGTCGGCGCGTTTGAGCAGATCGGCGGGGGTGGTGCCATGGTCGGGGATCAGGGCCACGCCGATGCTCGGTGTCACCTGCAGGCGCTGCCCGTCCAGCGACATTGGCTCGGCCAGCAGCTCACGCAAGGTGTCGGCCAGTTCGCGAACCCGGCTTTCCACCACCTCGCGGCTGCCCTCCAGGCCGCTGAGCAGTACCACGAACTCGTCGCCGCCCAGGCGCGCCACGGTGTCCTCCAGGCGCACGCTGGCCTCGAGGCGGGCGGTGATGATCTTCAGCACCGTGTCGCCTACCGGATGGCCGAGGGAGTCGTTGATGTGCTTGAAGTGATCGAGGTCGAGGAACAGCAGCGCGCCGCGCAGGTTGTGGCGCTTGAGCAGCGCGATCTGCTGGCTCAGGCGGTCCATCAGCAGGGCGCGGTTGGGCAGGTTGGTCAGCGGGTCGTGGTAGGCCAGGTGGCGGATTTGCGCCTGGGCATTCTTCAGCAGGCTGACATCGCGGGCGGTGAGCAGCAGGCAGTCGGTTTCGTTGAGGCTGATCGGCTCCACCGAGACCTCCACCGTGAGGATGTCGCCACGTTTGTTGCGCCCGAGCATCTCGCGGTGATGCACCCGGCCGCGCTCGCGCAGCTCGTTGAGCAGGGCGGCACGCTGTTTTTCATCGGCCCAGATGCCGATTTCGTAGACCGTGCGACCCACCACTTCCTCGGGGCTGTAGCCGGTCAGCCGGCTGAAGCCGTCGTTGACCTCCACGTAGCGCCCACTCTGGCGTTCGGTGATGGTGATGGCGTCGGGGCTGGAGTGGAATGCCTTGGCGAATTTTTCTTCGCTGGACTTGAGCGCCGCCTCGGCGCGTTGCTGCTGGGTGATGTCGCGCAGGGTGGTGACGCTGCAAGGCTGGCTGTCGACACTGATCAGGCGGCTCGAGATCACGCAGGTCAGCGGCGTGCCGTTGCGGTGGTTGACCACCACCGCCACATTGCTCAGGGCCTGGTCGCGGATCACCCGCTCGATGCGCTGGGCGCGTTCGGCCGATTCGGCCCACAGGCCGATCTCCTCGGCGGTCTGGCCGAGGATCTGCTCCGGGTTCCAGCCGAAGGTCTGGCTGAAGGCCGGGTTGATCTCGATGAACTGGCCGGTGTCCTGGCGGGTCACGCAGATCGGGTCGGGGCTGACCTGGAACAGGCTGGCGAATTTTTCTTCCGAGGCGCTCAGGCGCTGTTCGCGTTCGACCTGGTCGGTGATGTCGAGCAGGGTACCGGCCATGCGCAGGGGATTGCCGTGGTCGTCGCGGTACAGTCGGGCGCGGCTTTCGATATAGCGCGAGGCGCCGTTGTCCAGCTGCACGCGGTAGGTGATCTGGTAGTTGCCTGCCGGCCCCTCACGCAGGCTGCGATAGGCCTGGCGCATGGCGCTGCGCTCGTGCTCGGGCACGCCTTCGAAGAAGGCCTCGAACGATTCGTGGAAAGGTACCGGGTCCAGCCCGTGCAGCTGGGCGGCGCGGGCCGAACCATAGAGCATGCCGCTGGGGATGTGCCAATCCCAGGTGCCGAGCTGGGCCGAGTCCAGGGCCAGGTCGAGGCGCTCCTGGCTGTCCTTGAGCGCCTGCTCGGCGCGTTTGCGCTCGGTGGTATCGACGAAGGTGCTGATCAGGTAGGTGACGCCTTCGAGTTCGATGCCCTGGGTGCAGAGGATGCCGTCGTGGATCTTGCCGCTGGTGGCGCGGAACTGCACCTCCAAGGTCAATGGGCCGCTGCCGGCGCGGGTGGCGTCCATCACCAGGTGGCGCTGCTCGGGATTGACCCACAAACCCAGCTCCAGGCTGGTCTTGCCGACCACCTGGGCGCCCGGCCAGCCGAACATGTGCTCGAAATGCTGGTTGACCTCGATGATCATGCCGTCGTGGCGGCGGGTCAGGAGGATGGCGTTGGGGCTGAGGTGGAACAGGGTGGCGAAGCGCTTTTCCGAGTTGATCAGCGCGGATTCCCGCTCGCGCTGGCGGGTGATCTCGCGAATGACCCCGATCATCTGTGGCCGGCCGTGGGGATCGTGGGTCAGGCTGCCGTTGATCTCCAGCCAGTGCACGCTGCCATCGGGCCAGCGGATACGGTGGCGCATGGCCTGTTCCACTGGCTCGCCGTTGACCACGGCCTGGAATGCCTGGCGGGTGCGGGCGCGGTCTTCCTCGGGAAGCAAGTCCAGGTAGTCGACGTCGTTGGGTAGCGGGCGCTGCGGATCGAAGCCGAACAGTGCCTGGGTGCCCCGTGACCAGCTCACCCGGCCACTTTCGATGTCCCACAGCCAGGCGCCCAGGCGCGCGCCGTTGAGCGCGGCCAGCAGCTGGGGAGCGTTCTGCCAGGCCAGCTCCGATTCCTGGGGATCGGCCGCAGGGATGCGTGGCAGGCGCGGAAAGCGGTTTGCTGATTTGGGCATCGGTACCAGACCTTTGGCGGAAAACGCGTCCTTGTGGATGTCATGCCGTACTGACGAGCGGTCAGGCGGACCCTGCATGGCTGTCGAGCAGGGCCATGAAAGCCCTGGCCGCGTTCGACAGCGTGCGTTCGGTATGCAGTATGTAGCCTAGCTGGCGTGACAGCTGTATGCCGGGCAGGGCGATGGGCGCCACCTGTTCATCGAGCATAGTACGTGGCAGCACGCTCCACGCCAGGCCGATCGACACCATCATCTTGATGGTTTCCAGGTAGTTGGTACTCATGGCGATGTTCGGGACCAGGCCCTGGCTTTCGAACAGGCGCTGGACGATATGGTGGGTGAAGGTGTTGCCGCCGGGGAACACCGCCGGGTGGCGTGCCACGTCGGCCAGGCTGACCGCGCCGTTGCTGGCCAGTGGGTGCTCGGGCGAGGCGACGAAGTCCAGGGCGTCGTCCCACACCGGCACAGCCCGCACTAAATGGTGTGGCTCGGGCGCCAGGGTGATCACCGCAATCTCGGCGCGACCGTGCAGCACCTCGTCGTAGGCCGCCTCCGAGTCGAGGAACTGGATATCCAGGGCCACCGCCGGGTACTGGCGGGTAAAGGCGCGCAGCAGTGGCGGCAGGCGGTGCAGGCCGATGTGATGGCTGGTGGCCAGCGTCAGGCGACCGCTCACCGCCCCAGTGAGGTTGGTCAGGGCGCGGCGGGTATCATCGAGTACGTTGAGGATCTGGTAGGCGCGGGGCAGCAGGGCGCGACCGGCCTCGGTGAGGGTGACCTCGCGGCCCAGGCGGTCGAACAGGCGCACGTCCAGTTGCTGCTCGAGGCCGGCTATGCGCTTGCTGATGGCCGGCTGGGTCAGGTGCAGGCGTTCGCCCGCCCCGGAAAAACTACCGGTTTCGGCGATGGCGATGAAAGCGCTGAGGTTGGCCAGGTCCATCTATTTGAATTCCCAATAGTTATGCAAAGTATAAAAATTATGAATTTGAGTTATTCAATCTATCGCCATAGCATCGTCCGTACAAGCCAAGGGGTCTTTGGCATAGAAAGACGCTGATGAGGAACAGTCTGATGGCTGGCAAAACGCTCTACGACAAACTCTGGGAAGCTCATGAGGTCAAGCGCCGCGATGACGGCTCCTCCTTGATCTACATCGACCGCCACATCATCCATGAAGTGACTTCGCCCCAGGCTTTCGAAGGCCTGCGCCTGGCCAGCCGCAAACCCTGGCGCATCGACGCCAATATCGCCACACCCGACCACAACGTGCCGACCACGCCGGAGCGCAAGGGCGGTATCGAGGCCATCGTCGACCAGGTGTCGCGCCTTCAGGTGCAGACCCTCGATGAGAACTGTGACGAATATGGCATCGTCGAATTCAAGATGAATGACGAGCGTCAGGGTATCGTCCATGTCATCAGCCCGGAGCAGGGCGCGACCTTGCCGGGCATGACCGTGGTCTGCGGCGACTCGCACACCTCCACCCACGGCGCGTTCGGCGCCCTGGCCCATGGCATCGGCACCTCCGAGGTCGAGCACGTGCTCGCCACCCAGTGCCTGGTGGCCAAGAAAATGAAGAACATGCTGGTGCGCGTCGAGGGTGAATTGCCCGCCGGCGTCACCGCCAAGGACATCGTCCTCGCCGTGATCGGCAAGATCGGCACCGCCGGCGGCAACGGCCACGCCATGGAGTTCGCCGGCAGCGCCATCCGCGAGCTGTCGATGGAAGGCCGCATGACCATCTGCAACATGTCCATCGAAGCCGGTGCCCGGGTAGGCCTGGTGGCTGTCGACGGCACCACGATCGCCTATGTCGAAGGCCGTCCGTACGCGCCGAAGGGCGAGCAGTGGACGCAGGCCGTCGAGGCCTGGAAAGGCCTGGTGTCCGACGCCGACGCCGTGTTCGACACGGTGGTCGAGCTCGACGCCGCGCAGATCAAGCCGCAGGTCAGCTGGGGTACATCGCCGGAGATGGTTCTGGCCGTCGACCAGCGCGTGCCGGACCCGGCCGCCGAGCCCGACCTGATCAAGCGCGGCTCGATCGAGCGCGCCCTCAAGTACATGGGCCTGGCCGCCAATCAGGCGATCACCGAGATCAAGCTCGACCGCGTGTTCATCGGCTCGTGCACCAACTCGCGCATCGAAGACCTGCGCGCCGCCGCCGAGATCGCCAAGGGCCGCAAGGTTGCCGCCAACGTCAAGCAGGCACTGGTAGTGCCGGGCTCGGGCCTGGTCAAGGCCCAGGCCGAGCGCGAAGGGCTGGACAAGATCTTCCTCGAGGCCGGTTTCGAGTGGCGTGAACCGGGCTGCTCGATGTGCCTGGCGATGAACCCGGACCGCCTGGAGAGCGGCGAGCACTGCGCGTCCACCTCCAACCGCAACTTCGAAGGCCGCCAGGGCGCCGGTGGCCGTACCCACCTGGTCAGCCCGGCCATGGCCGCCGCCGCCGCGGTGACCGGCCACTTCATCGATGTCCGCGAGTTGATCCAAGGGAGCGCAGCATGAAAGCCTTTACCCAGCACACCGGTCTTGTCGCGCCATTGGATCGTGCCAACGTCGACACCGACCAGATCATTCCCAAGCAGTTCCTCAAGTCGATCAAGCGCACCGGCTTCGGCCCCAACTTGTTCGACGAGTGGCGCTACCTGGATGTCGGCCAGCCTTACCAGGACAACAGCAAGCGGCCGTTGAACCAGGATTTCGTGCTCAACCATGCGCGTTACCAGGGTGCCAGCGTGTTGCTGGCGCGGGAGAACTTCGGCTGCGGCTCGAGCCGTGAGCACGCCCCGTGGGCGCTCGACGAGTACGGTTTTCGCAGTGTGATCGCGCCGAGCTTCGCCGACATCTTCTTCAACAACAGCTTCAAGAACGGCCTGTTGCCGATCATTCTCGACGCTGCCGAGGTCGACGAGCTGTTCCAGCAGGTCGAGGCCAACCCGGGTTACCAGCTGACCATCGACCTCGAGGCCCAGGCCGTGACCCGCCCGGACGGCAAGGTACTGAAGTTCGAGATCGACGCGTTCCGCAAGCACTGCCTGCTCAACGGCCTGGACGATATCGGCCTGACCCTGCAGGACAGCGACGCGATCAAGGCGTTCGAGGGCAAGCACCGCGCCAGCCAGCCGTGGTTGTTCCGCGACGCGTGATTGACTGCTTGCCCCGCGAAAAGGGGCATTGGACACTGAAGTACTTCGGCGCGCCTGCGAGGCGCGCCGCTTGATTGGATAGAGGAACGCATGAGCAAGCAGATTCTGATTCTCCCAGGTGATGGCATCGGCCCGGAAATCATGGCCGAGGCGGTCAAGGTGCTGGAACTGGCCAACGACAAGTTCCAGCTCGGCTTGAGCCTCACCCACGACGTGATCGGTGGCGCGGCCATCGACAAGCACGGCGTGCCGCTGGCCGACGAGACCCTGGCGCGCGCGCGCCAGGCCGACGCCGTGCTGCTGGGCGCCGTGGGCGGTCCGAAGTGGGACAAGATCGAGCGTGACATCCGTCCGGAGCGCGGCCTGCTGAAGATCCGTTCGCAACTGGGCCTGTTCGCCAACCTGCGCCCGGCCATCCTCTATCCGCAGTTGGCCGATGCCTCGTCGCTCAAGCCCGAGATCGTTTCCGGGCTGGACATCCTCATCGTCCGCGAGCTGACCGGCGGCATCTATTTTGGCGCGCCACGTGGCCAGCGCGAGCTGGAAGGCGGCGAGCGCCAGGCCTACGACACCCTGCCCTACAGCGAGAGCGAAGTGCGCCGTATTGCCCGTGTCGGCTTCGACATGGCCCGCGTGCGCGGCAAGAAGCTGTGCTCGGTGGACAAGGCCAACGTCCTGGCGTCCAGCCAGTTGTGGCGCGAAGTGGTCGAAGAGGTGGCCAAGGACTACCCGGACGTCGAGTTGAGCCACATGTACGTGGACAACGCCGCCATGCAACTGGTGCGCGCGCCCAAGCAGTTCGACGTGGTGGTGACCGACAACATGTTCGGCGACATCCTTTCGGATGAGGCTTCCATGCTCACCGGCTCCATCGGCATGCTGCCGTCGGCGTCGCTGGATGCCGACAACAAGGGCATGTACGAGCCGTGCCACGGTTCGGCGCCGGACATCGCCGGGCAGGGCATCGCCAACCCGTTGGCGACCATTCTCTCGGTGTCGATGATGCTGCGCTACAGCTTCAACCAGACGGCCGCCGCCGAGGCGATCGAGCAGGCGGTGAGCCGGGTGCTGGACCAGGGCCTGCGCACCGGCGACATCTTCTCCGAGGGCTGCCGCAAGGTGGGTACGCAGGAAATGGGCGACGCAGTAGTCGCAGCGCTGCGGAATCTGTAATCTCTCTGGCCCGCCACCAAAAACTCCCGGTGGCGGCCCACTTTTAGCAAAGGTGTAGTTGCGATGAAACGTGTAGGTCTGATCGGTTGGCGTGGAATGGTCGGTTCCGTGCTCATGCAGCGGATGCTCGAAGAGCAGGACTTCGACCTGATCGAGCCTGTGTTCTTCACCACCTCCAACGTCGGTGGCCAGGGCCCGAACGTGGGCAAGGACACTGGCCCGCTCAAGGACGCCTACAGCATCGACGAGCTCAAGACCCTCGACGTGATCCTGACCTGCCAGGGCGGCGACTACACCAACGAAGTCTTCCCCAAGCTGCGCGAAGCCGGCTGGCAGGGCTACTGGATTGACGCGGCCTCGTCCCTGCGCATGCAGGACGACGCGGTGATCATCCTCGACCCGGTCAACCGCAAGGTCATCGACCAGCAGTTGGACGCGGGCACCAAGAACTACATCGGCGGCAACTGCACCGTCAGCCTGATGCTGATGGGCCTGGGCGGCCTGTTCGAGGCTGGCCTGGTCGAGTGGATGAGCGCCATGACCTACCAGGCGGCCTCGGGCGCCGGCGCGCAGAATATGCGTGAGCTGATCAAGCAGATGGGCGGTATCCATGCGGCGGTCGCCGACGACTTGGCCAACCCGGCCAGCGCGATCCTTGACATCGATCGCAAGGTGGCCGAAGCCATGCGTGGCGAGGGCTTCCCGACCGACAACTTCGGCGTGCCGCTGGCTGGCAGCCTGATCCCCTGGATCGACAAGGAGCTGCCGAACGGGCAGAGCCGTGAAGAGTGGAAGGCCCAGGCCGAGACCAACAAGATCCTGGGGCGCTTCAAGAGCCCAATTCCGGTCGACGGTATCTGCGTGCGGATCGGCGCGATGCGTTGCCACAGCCAGGCGCTGACCATCAAGCTGAACAAGGATGTGCCTCTGGCGGACATCGAAGGCATGATCAGCCAGCACAATCCCTGGGTGAAATTGGTGCCTAACCAGCGGGAGATCAGCATGCAGGAGCTGAGTCCTACCCAGGTGACCGGGACCCTGAACGTGCCGGTCGGGCGTTTGCGCAAGCTGAACATGGGGTCGCAGTACCTTGGGGCCTTCACTGTTGGCGACCAGCTGCTGTGGGGGGCTGCGGAGCCGCTGCGGCGGATGTTGCGGATTCTGCTGGAGCGGTGATCTGGGTGGTTTGAGTTTGGTTTTTGAAGAGCCCGTGTTGCGTGAGTGATGCGGGTTTTTTTATTGGTGTTAGATTGGTTGTTGGTTGTTGGTTGTTGGTTGTTGGTTATTGGTTGTTGGTTGTTGGTTGTTTTGAGGGGTTTGTTCGGATTCTTTTTCAGCGGCGACGCTGATATCGCTGTTTCGCCTTGCGGCGACTTACTTTTGTCTTGGCAAAAGTAAGCAAAACCGCGCGCTCGTTCATCCGGCCCCTGCGCTTCGCTCCGGGGTTCCCTCGCTCCGGCCTTGCTCCCGGGAGGACCGCACTGACGGGCCATCCATGGCCCGCAGTGCTCGACGGCCATCCATGGCCGTCGCCTCCCTCCGCAAGGCCTGCGCTCGGCCTCCTGAAGTCGCGCAAGATACGGGCGGCGCCTGGGCTGGCGCAGCTGTCGCTAGTTGAAATTTTAATTAATCTCTCGATCATATCGCGGGGTGGTCAATACATATCTAAAAGTCAAACAACTAACTTCGAACTTCTCGCTCTCGCTCTCGCTCTCGCTCTCGCTCTTGCTTCTAAGCGCGCGATAGTCCAGGCGCCGCCAATTGCGACTTCAGGAGGCCGAGCGGAGTTCTTGCGTAGGGAGGTGACGGCCATGGATGGCCGTCAAGCGCTGCGCCCCAGGATGGGGCGTTCAGCGCGGTCCTCCCGGGAGCAAGAACGGAGCGAGGGAACCCCGGAGCGAAGCGCAGGGGCCGTATGAACGGAGCGGGACGGTTTTGCCTACTTTTCCCACGAGAAAAGTAGGCCGCCGTAAGGGCGGAAGGGTGATAATGCGTCGACATCGCCAATGAATGCGCATAAATAAATCAAAACCCACACTCTTGAACCCGAACCCGAACCCGAACCCGAACCCGAACCCGAACCCGAACCCGAACCCGAACCCGAACCCGAACCCGAACCCGAACCTACCTCCCACCCCACAATCCAAGTAAAGTGCCGCTCCCCCGCCGTACCCCGCAGAAAGGAACCGATCCCATGACCACCCCCGCCCTAGACATCGCCGTAGTCGGCGCCACCGGCACCGTCGGTGAATCCCTCGTCCAGATCCTCGAGGAAGTGGCCTTCCCGGTCTCCACCCTGCACCTGCTGGCCAGCATGGAATCCGCCGGCAGCAGCGTCATGTTCGCCGGCAAGAAGCTGAAAGTCCGCGAAGTGGACAGCTTCGACTTCACCCAGGCGCAACTGGTGTTCTTCGCCGCCAGCCCCGCCGTGAGCCGCAGCTTCGCGCCCAAGGCCATCGCCGCCGGTTGCGCGGTGATCGACCTGTCCGGCGCCCTGGACGGCGCCACCGTGCTGGTTCCGGAAGCCAATGGCGAGCGCATCGCCGAACTCGCTCGGCCCGCACTGATCACCAGCCCGAGCGCCGGCGCGGTGGCCCTGGCCGTGGCGCTGGCGCCGCTCAAGGGGCTGCTCGATATCGAGCGCGTGCAGGTCAATGCCTGCCTCGCGGTTTCGGAGCAGGGCAGGGAGGCCGTCAGCGAGCTCGCCCGGCAGACCGCCGAGTTGCTCAACGCACGCCCGCTGGAGCCGCGCTTCTTCGACCGCCAGGTCGCCTTCAACCTGCTGCCCCAGGTCGGCACCCCCGATGAACAGGGCCACACGGCCGTGGAGCGCCGCCTGGTCGGCGAGCTGCGCCAGGTGCTCGACCTGCCACAGCTGAAGATTTCCGTGACCTGCATTCAAGTCCCGGTGTTTTTCGGCGATAGCTTCAGTGTCGCCGTGCAAAGCCGTAATCCGGTCGATCTGGCGGCCGTCAACGCCGCGCTGGAAGCCGCCGACGGCATCGAGTTGGTCGAAGCGGGCGATTATCCGACACCAGTGGGGGACGCAGTGGGCCAGGACGTGGTCTATGTTGGTCGTGTACGCCATGGTGTCGATGAAGACCAGCAGCTGAATCTGTGGCTGACCACCGACAATGTGCGCAAGGGCGCGGCGCTGAATGCCGTGCAGGCGGCACAATTGTTGATAAAACACATGGCGTAAAAGATACTGCGAGCAATTTTGTCCTGAACCGCGCAAAGGTTTTCGGGACGCTTCATACAAGGGAAGAGTTCATGCTTCGAATTCGCAAACTGGTTCTGGCCATCGCTGCAGCCTCGGCGCTGTCGTCCGGCGTGGCGAACGCTCTGGGGTTGGGCGAGCTGACCCTCAAGTCGGCGCAGAACCAGCCGCTGGATGCCGAGATCGAACTGCTCGATGTGCGTGACCTCACCGCGGCGCAGATGGCGCCCAGCCTGGCGTCGCCGGAAGAGTTCGCCAAGGCAGGGGTGGCCTTCCCACCGTACCTCGAAGACCTCACGTTCACGCCGGTGATCAACCCCAACGGCAAGAGCGTGCTGCGGGTCACCTCCAGCAAGGCGTTGCCGGAGCCGGTGGTCAAGTTCCTGGTCCAGGTCATGTGGCCCCAGGGCCGTCTGCTGCGCGACTACAGCGTGCTGCTCGACCAGGCCCAGGCCCAGGGTAGCCAGCCGACCCAGGCCAATATCAACCCGGCGGTCAGCGCGGGCAGCTACACCACCAAGCGCCGCGACACCCTCTGGCAGATCGCCGCGCGCAACAGCAACGGCGGCTCGATCCAGCAGACCATGCTGGCGATCCAGGCGCTGAATCCGGATGCCTTCATCGGCAACAACATCAACCAGCTCAAGATCGGCCAGGTCCTGCGCCTGCCCGATCAGCAGCAGGTGCAGAGCATTCCCCAGGCCCAGGCCAACCGTGAAGTGGCCGAGCAGTACGCCGCCTGGCGCGAAGGCCGTCGCCTTGGCCCGCGTGCACGGCAACTGGACGCCACCCGCCGTGGCGAGGCCGGCGCCGCGCCGGCACGCATCGCCCAGGGCGACAACCTGCGCCTGGTGGCACCAGGCGGCAAGGGCGCAGCCGGTGAGGCCAAGGCGCTCGGCGACAAGCTGGCCGTGGCCCAGGAAAGCCTCGACACCAGCCGTCGCGACAACGAAGAACTCAAGAGCCGCATGGTCGACTTGCAGAGCCAGCTGGACAAGCTGCAGCGTCTGATCGAGCTGAAGAACGACCAACTGGCGCGCCTGGAGGCCCAGGGCGCCGCGGCACCGCAGCCGCCGGCCGGCGCGCTGCCGGGCGAGCCGGCGCCGGCGCAACCGGCGGTGAACGCCCAGCTGACCCCGGCCGAGCCGGTGGTCGCTCCGGCGCCCGCCGCCGCCGACACCGCGCCGCAGGATGTGGCCGCCGAAGCACCGGCCAGCGAAGAGCTCGGCATGCTCGACCAGTTGTTGGGCAATCCGCTGCTGCTGGGCCTGATCGCCGGTTCCGCGTTCCTGGTCCTGCTGTTGTTGCTGCTGCTCCTGGCGCGCAAGCGCAAGGCCCAGCAGGAAGCCGAAAAGCACCTGCGCATGGCGCGTGCCCTGGCCGAGGACAGCGAGCGTGGCCCTGACCTGGAGCTGCCGCCCAGCAGCTTCGAAGGTCTCGACGTGTCGGCGCCGACCGTGACCCTGTCGCCAGCGGTGGTGGCGGCCTCGGCTGCTGCGGCCGTGGCTGCGGAAAAACCTGCGGCCTCCGTCGAAGCCGCCGCGCCAGCGGTCGATCCGCGCGCCGCGCTGCTGGCCGAAGTGGACGACAGCCTGGCCCGTGGCCGGCTCAACCATGCCGCCGACCTGCTGGAAGCGGCGGTGGCCTCCGAACCGCAGCGCAGCGACCTGCGCCTGAAGTTGATGGAAGTCTATGCCCGCCAGGGCGACCAGGATGCTTTCGCCGGTCAGGAACGCAAGTTGGCGGTCAATGATGCGAACCAGGCCGAGGTCGCCGCGCTCAAAGAGCGCTTCCCAGCCATGCTGGGTGTCGCGGCGGTGGCGGCAGGCGCTGCCGGTGCAGCCGCCCTGGCCGCCGAGCTGGACGAGCAGTATGTCCAGGACCTGCTGCAGGACAAGGCGCTGGAGCTGGGCGAAAGCGCGCCGGAACTCGTCGTGGAGCCGGTCGTGGCGGCCCAGCCTGAGCCTGTGGTCGACGAGACCGACCTGGACAGTGCCTTCGACCTGAGCCTGGGTGATGACCTGCCGGTAGATGATCACCTGGACCTGGCCGGTCTCGAGGACCTGGCTGTCGAGGCGCCTGAGGTTCAGGCCGAGGCCGAGCCTGTGCCTGCCATCGCCGAAACCGATGCCGACGACGACTTCGAGGCCTTGCTCGCTCAGGCCCAGGCGACGCCGCAGAATGTCGACGACCTGGCCGAGTTCGACCTGGATGTCGCCGAAGAACCGGTGGCCCCGGCCAGCAGCGAGGAAGCCCCCGTGGACGTGGCGGCCGAACTGGCGGCCTTCGAGGCCATTCCGGAGTTCGACCCGATCTCCGAGCTGGAACTGCCCGAGGACTTCGACCTGTCGCTGTCGCTGGACGATGACTCGCCGGCGGCCAAGAACTTCGCCTCGGAACTGGACGACGTCAACGCCGAGCTCGACAAGCTGTCGCAGAACCTCGATGTCCCGGCAGCGGCGCCAGAGCCGCGGTTCACCGCCGAGGACGCGGCGCTGGAGCCCGAGCCGCTGGACGACCTGGACTTCGATTTCTTCTCCGGCGCGGACGAAGTGGCCACCAAGCTCGACCTGGCTCGCGCCTACATCGACATGGGTGACCATCAGGGCGCCCGTGACATCCTCGACGAAGTGGTCAAGGACGGCGACGACAGTCAGCGCCAGGAAGCCAACGAGATGCTCTCGCGCCTGGTCTGAGGCGACGTAGCACAGCGCGGGGCAAGCCCACTCCCACAGCACACGTGGGAGCGGGCTTGCCCCGCGATCATTTCGGCCCCCGCGCGGTTTGCCGGTATACTCCCGTCTTTCGTTTCAGCATCAGGTTTGCCGCTCTTGGACATCATCGACACCGCCGCCGCCGAGTCGGCCGCCGAAGGCTACACCCGCATCGCCCTGGGCGTGGAATACAAAGGCTCGCGCTACCGCGGCTGGCAACGCCAGGCCAGTGGCGTGCCCAGTGTCCAGCAGGCCCTGGAGCAGGCGCTGTCGACGGTGGCCAACGAGCCGATCTCGGTGATCTGCGCCGGGCGTACCGATGCCGGCGTCCATGGCTGCGGGCAGATCGTGCATTTCGACACCCGCGCCGTGCGCGACGAGCGTGCCTGGACCCTGGGCACCAACTTCAACCTGCCCCACGACATCAGCGTGGTCTGGTCGGCGCCCATGCCGGCGCACTTCCATGCCCGCTTCAAGGCCACCGCGCGGCGCTATCGCTACGTCATCTACAACGATCCGATCCGCCCGGCGCACCTGGCCGAGGAAGTGACCTGGAATCACCGCCCGCTGGACGTCGAGCGCATGGCCGAGGCCGCGCGGTATCTGCTGGGGACCCATGATTTCAGCGCCTTCCGCGCCAGCCAGTGCCAGGCCAAGTCGCCGATCAAGCACATCCACCACCTGCGCGTGACCCGCCACGGGCGGATGATCGTGCTGGACGTGCGCGCCACCGCGTTCCTGCACCACATGGTGCGCAACATCGCCGGCGTGCTGATGACCATCGGCGCCGGCGAGCGTCCGGTGGCGTGGGCCCGCGAGGTGCTGGAAGGGCGCAACCGCCGTGACGGTGGGGTGACCGCGCACCCTTACGGCCTCTACCTGGTGCAGGTGGAGTATCCGGAAGAATACGCGCTGCCGCAGCGTTACATCGGCCCACACTTTCTTACCGGCTACGAGGCGCTGGCGGACTGACGGGGCACGGGTCATTTGCTACCATCGACGCTTTCCCGATCACCCAAGGTTCGCCGTCCATGAGCAACGTTCGCAGCAAGATCTGCGGGATTACCCGTATCGAGGACGCCCTGGCCGCGGTCGAGGCCGGCGCCGACGCCCTCGGTTTCGTCTTCTATGCGAAAAGCCCGCGGGCGGTGGACGTGCGCCAGGCGCGGGCGATCATCGACGCGCTACCGCCGTTCGTGACCACCGTGGGGTTGTTCGTCAATGCCTCGCGCTGCGAGCTCAACGAGATCCTCGAAGTGGTTTCCCTGGACCTGCTACAGTTCCACGGCGATGAAGCCCCGGCCGATTGCGAGGGCTACCACCGCCCCTGGATCAAGGCCCTGCGGGTGCGCCCCGGGGATGACCTGGAGGCCGCCTGCCAGCACTACGCCGGCGCCCGCGGCATCCTGCTGGATGCCTATGTGCCGGGCGTGCCGGGAGGAACCGGTGAGGCCTTCGACTGGTCACTGATTCCGCAGCGCCTGAGCAAGCCGATCATCCTTGCTGGTGGCCTGTCGGCCGACAATGTCGCCGAGGCCATTCGCCAGGTGCGCCCGTACGCGGTGGATGTCAGTGGCGGCGTGGAGCAGGCCAAGGGCATAAAGGATGCGGCAAAGATCGACGCCTTCATGCAGGCGGTGAAGCAGGCGTGAACGCGGATGTGACGGCTGGCCGCGCGCCATCGTCCATAGCTTTCGCAGCCCGGTGCTGCCAGGCCGCGCCAGAGCGCGGGGCATGCCGGGGAAGAATTGGAGGTGGGGCGGTTGTAGCCGGTCCATCGTCGCTTTACAGAAGAATTTGAGCTCAAGGGCAGGGCGGGGCCGCGCAGGTCTCCCCGGCCAATACTGGAGAAAGCAAGCATGAGCAACTGGTTGGTAGACAAACTGATCCCATCGATCATGCGTTCCGAGGTGAAGAAGAGCTCGGTGCCGGAAGGGCTGTGGCACAAGTGCCCGTCCTGCGAAGCCGTGCTGTATCGCCCGGAGCTGGAAAAGACCCTCGACGTCTGCCCTAAGTGCAACCACCACATGCGTATCGGCGCCCGCGCGCGCATCGATATCTTCCTCGATCCAGAAGGCCGTGCCGAGCTGGGCGCCGATCTGGAGCCGGTCGACCGTCTGAAGTTCCGTGATGGCAAGAAGTACAAGGACCGTCTGACCGCCGCGCAGAAGCAGACCGGCGAGAAGGACGCGCTGATCTCCATGAGCGGCACCCTGATGGGCATGCCGATCGTGGTCAGTGCCTTCGAGTTCTCCTTCATGGGCGGCTCCATGGGTGCCATCGTCGGTGAGCGTTTCGTGCGCGCCGCCAACTACGCCTTGGAAAACCGCTGCCCGATGGTCTGCTTCTCCGCTTCCGGCGGCGCGCGCATGCAGGAAGCGCTGATTTCGCTGATGCAGATGGCCAAGACCTCCGCCGTGCTGGCGCGCCTGCGCGAAGAAGGCATTCCGTTCATCTCGGTACTGACCGACCCGGTCTACGGCGGCGTTTCGGCCAGCCTGGCGATGCTCGGCGACGTGATCGTCGGCGAACCGAAGGCGCTGATCGGCTTCGCCGGCCCGCGCGTGATCGAGCAGACCGTGCGCGAGAAACTGCCCGAAGGCTTCCAGCGCAGCGAGTTCCTGCTGGAGCACGGCGCCATCGACCTGATCATCTCCCGTGACGAGCTGCGTCCGCGCCTGGCTCGCCTGCTGGCGCAGATGACCGGCCAGCCGACTCCGGAAGCGGCCAAAGAGGTCGCCGCGGTCGCGTGATGAACCAGCGCAGCCTGGGCGACTGGCTCGCCTACCTCGAACAGTTGCACCCCTCGGCCATCGACATGGGCCTGGAGCGCTCGCAACAGGTGCTGGCGCGCCTGGGGCTGGGCAAGCTGGCGCCGCGGGTGGTGACGGTGACCGGCACCAATGGCAAGGGCTCGACCTGCGCCTTCGTGGCCGCGTTGCTGCGCGCCCAGGGGCTCAAGGTCGGGGTGTACAGTTCGCCGCACCTGCTGCGTTACAACGAACGGGTGCTGATCGAAGGCCGCGAGTCCAGCGATGAGCGCCTGTGTGAGGCGTTCGCCGCGGTGGAAGCGGCACGCGGCGAAATCTCGCTGACCTATTTCGAAATGGGCACCTTGGCAGCGTTCTGGTTGTTCAAGCAGTCCGCGCTGGACGCGGTGGTGCTCGAGGTCGGCCTGGGTGGCCGGTTGGACGCGGTCAACCTGATGGATGCGGACGTGTCGCTGGTCACCAGTATCGGCGTCGACCACATCGACTACCTGGGTGACAGCCGCGAGTCGGTAGCCTACGAAAAGGCGGGGATCTTCCGCCAGGGCAAGCCTGCGCTGTGCGGTGACCTGGATCCGCCGCAGCCTTTGCTGGACAAGGTGCGTGAGCTGGATTGCCCGTTCTTCCTGCGCGGGCGTGATTTTGACCTGGATAGCAGTGCCGAACACTGGCATTGGCGTGGTCGCCAGCTCGATGGTTCGCCTGTGGAGTTGCGCGACCTGCCGTTGCTCGACCTGCCCATGGAGAATGCCGCCCTGGCCTTGCAGGCTTTCCTGCTGATGGGCCTGCCGTGGGATGCCGGCACGGTTCGCCAGGCCTTGCTGGATACGCGTCTCACCGGTCGTCTCGACCGGCGCGAGCTGCTGCTGCGTGGCAAGCGCGTGGAGCTGCTGCTGGATGTCGGTCACAACCCGCACGCTGCCGAGTACCTGGCCCGCCGCCTGGCGGCGCGCCCGGTGAAGGGGCGGCGCCTGGCGGTGTTCGGCCTGTTGGCCGACAAGGACCTGGCCGGTGTGCTCGCGCCGCTGCGCGACCAGGTCGCCGATTGGGCGGTGGCGCCGCTGGACACGCCGCGCAGCCGCCCTGCCGCGGAGCTGGCGGATGCCTTGACGAACCTCGGTGCGACGGTGAAGTCTTACGCCAGTGTCGCGGCTGCCCTCGAAGGGCAGTGCGCCCAGGCGACGGCGGATGACCAGATCCTGCTGTTCGGTTCGTTTTTCTGCGTCGGCGAGGCCCTGGCCTGGCTCGAGCGGCAGGTCCCCGAGGATGGAGTAGATGGCAGTGCTGGATAAAGGGATGAAGCAGCGCATGGTCGGTGCGCTGGTGCTGGTGGCGCTGGCGGTGATCTTCCTGCCGATGTTGTTCACTCGCGAGGACGAGCTGCGCCAGGTGCGTGTCGAGGCGCCGGAGGCGCCGGCCATGCCCAGCCTGCCCCAGGTTCAGGTGGAGCCTGTCCAGGTGCCAGAACCTCAGGCGTTGCCGGAGCAGAACGAGCAGCCGCCGGTGGTGGTCGACGAGTCCACGGCGCCGGTGACGGCGCCGAGCCAGCCCATCGCGCCGGTAGTGACCGTGGCGCCGCCCGCGCAGCCCAAGCCACAGACGCCAGTGCCGACGCCGCCGGTGGCCAAGGTGGAGGCGCGTCCTGTGCCTGCGCCCGCCGCTCCTGCCGCCAAACCAGCCGCGCCGTCGAAGATCGACGCCAACGGCCTGCCGGTGAGCTGGTCGATCCAACTGGCCAGCCTGTCCAATCGGGCTGGTGCCGAGAACCTGCAGAAGACCCTGCGCAGCCAGGGCTACAACGCCTATATCCGTTCGGCGGACGGCATGAACCGGGTATTCGTCGGGCCGCTGATCGAGCGTGCCGAGGCCGAGCGCCTGCGTGATGTGATCAATCGCCAGCAGAACCTCAAAGGCATCGTGGTGCGCTTCCAGCCGGAGCGTGGCTGAGTTCATCTCTGGACATGCACGTCCCCCTGTAGGAGCGGCCTTGTGTCGCGAAAGGGTGCTCCTACAGCAGTCCGCAAAGCTGTCCCCAGAGTCAGTCCGCAGCCCTTCAAACACCTGACATTCCGCTTACCCCAAGCCCCCTTGCTCTGGTAAAATGCGCCGCCTCAAACGTCGGCAGGCAACACCGTGGCATTTACCTGGGTTGATTGGGCGATCATCGCGATCGTCGCCATTTCATCACTGATCAGTCTCAAGCGCGGCTTCGTCAAGGAAGCCTTGTCCCTGCTCATCTGGATTGTCGCCGGTGCGGTAGCCTGGATGTTCGGCGGGTCGCTTTCGCAGTACCTTGAAAGCTATATCCAGACGCCGTCCGCGCGAGTCATCGCCGGCTGCGCGATTCTTTTCGTCGCCACGCTACTGGTCGGGGCGATGCTCAATTTCCTCATCGGCGAGCTGATCCGCGTGACCGGGCTGTCCGGTACCGATCGCTTCCTCGGCATGGCCTTCGGCGCCGCGCGCGGGGGCTTGCTGGTGGTGGTGGCGGTCGGGCTGTTGAGCCTGGGGCCGGTGCAACAGGATCCGTGGTGGCAGGAATCGCGCCTGATACCACAATTTCTATTGGTAGCCGACTGGTCGAAGAACCTCATACTCGGGTTCACCGGCCAGTGGATGTCCAGTGGGGTCAGCGCACCCGTTGACCTTCCGTTCAAGGAGCAGCTGCTCGGGCCGACCAAGCCGTGAGCGCTCTTCACTCAAGTTTCATCAAAGTAGGGGTTGCGTCGCATGTGTGGCATCGTCGGTATCGTCGGTAAGTCGAACGTCAATCAGGCGCTGTATGACGCGCTAACCGTGCTCCAGCACCGCGGCCAGGACGCTGCCGGTATCGTGACCAGCCACGATGGCCGGTTGTTCCTGCGCAAGGATAACGGCCTGGTGCGCGACGTTTTCCAGCAGCGCCACATGCAGCGTCTGGTCGGCAGCATCGGCATCGGTCACGTGCGTTACCCGACCGCCGGCAGCTCCACCTCGGCCGAGGCGCAGCCGTTCTACGTCAACTCGCCGTACGGCATCACCCTGGCGCACAACGGCAACCTGACCAACGTCGAGCAGTTGGCCAAGGAGATCTACGAGTCCGACCTGCGTCACGTCAACACCAACTCCGACTCCGAAGTGCTGCTGAACGTGTTCGCCCATGAACTGGCCGTGCGCGGCAAGCTGCAACCGACCGAGGAAGACGTGTTCGCCGCGGTTTCCCACGTGCACAGCCGCTGCGTCGGCGGCTACGCGGTGGTGGCGATGATCACCGGCTACGGCATCGTCGGCTTCCGCGACCCCAACGGCATCCGTCCGGTGGTGTTCGGCCAGCGTCACACCGACGAAGGCGTCGAGTACATGATCGCTTCGGAAAGCGTGGCCTTGGACGTGCTCGGCTTCACCCTGATCCGCGACCTGGCGCCGGGCGAGGCGGTGTACATCACCGAAGGTGGCCAGCTGTTCACCAAGCAGTGCGCCGAGAGCCCGAAACTGCAGCCGTGCATCTTCGAGCACGTCTACCTGGCCCGCCCTGATTCGATCATGGACGGCGTCTCGGTGTACAAGGCGCGCCTGCGCATGGGCGAGAAGCTGGCCGAGAAGATCCAGCGCGAGCGCCCGGACCACGACATCGACGTGGTCATCCCGATCCCCGACACCAGCCGCACCGCGGCGCTGGAACTGGCCAACCATCTGGGCGTCAAGTTCCGCGAAGGCTTCGTCAAGAACCGCTACATTGGGCGGACCTTCATCATGCCCGGCCAGGCCGCGCGCAAGAAATCGGTACGCCAGAAGCTCAACGCCATCGAGCTGGAGTTCCGCGGCAAGAACGTGATGCTGGTGGACGACTCGATCGTGCGCGGCACCACCTGCAAGCAGATCATCCAGATGGCCCGCGAGGCCGGCGCCAAGAACGTCTACTTCTGCTCCGCGGCCCCCGCGGTGCGCTACCCCAACGTCTACGGCATCGACATGCCGAGCGCTCATGAGCTGATCGCCCACAACCGTACCACCGAGCAGGTGGCCGAGTTGATCGGCGCCGACTGGCTGATCTACCAGGACCTCCCGGACCTGATCGAATCGGTTGGTGGCGGCAAGATCAAGATCGAGCATTTCGATTGCGCGGTGTTCAACGGTGAGTATGTCACCGGCGATATCGACGAAGCCTACCTCGATCGCATCGAGCAGGCCCGTAACGACCTGGCCAAGGTGAAGAACCAGGCGGTCAGCGCGATCATCGACCTGTACAACAACTGATTTGGGAGCGACGGCATGACCGATCAATGGGATGCCGGTCGACTGGACAGTGACCTCGAGGGTGTCGGTTTCGACACCCTGGCGGTGCGCGCCGGTCAGAACCGTACACCGGAGGCCGAGCACAGCGAAGCGCTGTTCCTGACCTCCAGCTATGTCTTCCGCACGGCCGCCGATGCCGCCGCGCGCTTTGCCGGCGAAACGCCGGGCAACGTCTATTCGCGCTACACCAACCCGACCGTGCGTGCCTTCGAGGAGCGTCTGGCGGCCATGGAAGGCGCCGAGCAGGCCGTGGCCACCTCCACCGGCATGGCGGCGATCCTCGCCGTGGTCATGTCGCTGTGCAGCGCTGGCGACCATGTGCTGGTGTCGCAGAGCGTGTTCGGCTCGACCATCAGCCTGTTCGAGAAGTACTTCAAGCGTTTCGGCGTGCAGGTGGACTACGTGCCGCTGGTCGACCTGAACGGCTGGGAAAAGGCCATCAAGGCCAACACCAAGCTGCTGGTCGTCGAGTCGCCGTCCAACCCGTTGGCCGAACTGGTGGACATCACCGCACTGGCCGAGATCGCCCATGCCCGTGGCGCCATGCTGGTGGTGGACAACTGCTTCAGCACTCCGGCCTTGCAGCAACCGCTCAAGCTCGGCGCCGACATCGTGTTCCACTCGGCGACCAAGTTCATCGACGGCCAGGGCCGTTGCATGGGCGGCGTGGTGGCCGGACGCAGCGAGCAGATGAAGGAAGTGGTGGGCTTTCTGCGCACCGCCGGCCCGACCCTCAGCCCGTTCAACGCCTGGGTCTTCACCAAGGGCCTGGAGACCCTCAAGCTGCGCATGCGCGCCCACTGCGAGAGCGCCCAGGCGCTGGCCGAGTGGCTCGAGCAGCAGGACGGCATCGAGAAGGTCCATTATGCCGGCCTGCCGAGCCATCCGCAGCATGAACTGGCCAAGCGCCAGATGAGCGGCTTCGGCGCGGTGGTCAGCTTCGAGGTCAAGGGTGGCAAGGAAGGCGCCTGGCGTTTCATCGACGCCACCCGGGTGATCTCCATCACCACCAACCTCGGCGACAGCAAGACCACCATCGCCCACCCGGCCACCACCTCCCACGGACGTCTGACGCCACAGGAGCGCGAGGCGGCGGGTATCCGTGACAGCCTGGTGCGCGTGGCGGTTGGCCTGGAAGACGTGGCCGACCTGCAAGCCGATCTGGCCCGCGGCCTGGCGGCGCTGTGATCGACTGGAAGAGTGGCGAACCCGGCCATAACGGCCGGGTAGCCCTGGTAACCGGTGCCGCCCGCGGCATCGGCCTGGGCATCGCCGCCTGGTTGATCTGCGAGGGGTGGCAGGTGGTGCTCAGCGATCTGGATCGCCCGCGCGGCACCAAGGTCGCCAAGGCCCTGGGCGATAACGCCTGGTTCATCACCATGGACGTGGCCGACGAGGCCCAGGTCAGTGCCGGGGTGTCCGAGGTGCTCGGGCAGTTCGGCCGGCTGGATGCGCTGGTGTGCAACGCGGCGATCGCCAATCCGCACAACCAGACCCTGGAAAGCCTGTCCCTGGCTCAATGGAACCGGGTACTGGCAGTCAACCTCAATGGCCCGATGCTGCTGGCCAAGCATTGCGCACCTTACCTGCGCGCCCATGGCGGCGCGATCGTCAACCTGACCTCCACCCGCGCCCGGCAGTCCGAGCCGGACACCGAGGCCTATGCCGCCAGCAAGGGTGGCCTGGTCGCCTTGACCCACGCCCTGGCCATGAGCCTGGGGCCGGAGATCCGCGTCAATGCGGTGAGCCCGGGCTGGATCGATGCCCGTGACCCTTCGCAGCGACGCGCCGAGCCTTTGACCGAGGCCGACCATGCCCAGCATCCGACGGGCAGGGTAGGGACGGTCGAGGATGTGGCTGCGCTGGTGGCGTGGTTGCTGTCGCGTCAGGCGGGGTTTGTCACTGGCCAGGAGTTCGTGGTCGATGGTGGGATGACCCGCAAGATGATCTACAACTGAGCTGTAACCTGTTGAGATGTAAGAGAAAGGGGCGATAGCCCCTTTTTTGTCGGTTGTGCCGGCCTTGTGGCGGCGCAAGCCCGCTCTCACGCTGTGAGCATCTGGTTGCAGGAGCGGGCCTGCCCCGCGATGAGGTCGGCAAGAGCAACCGGCTTTTTTGCCCTTTTTGAAAAAAACTTCAATGGGGGTATTGACTTAGCATCGGTACCTGCGTAAATTTCGCGGCCTCAGCGAAGCAAACGCAACAAGCAACATCGCGGGGGTGATTAGCTCAGCCGGGAGAGCATCTGCCTTACAAGCAGAGGGTCGGCGGTTCGATCCCGTCATCACCCACCACTTCCTGAGACGTTCCTAGTCCAGTGGTTTCGAAAGAAACACGTTGGCAGAGAGGAACAGGACGCAAGTCCAGCTATGCGCGGCGGTAGTTCAGTCGGTTAGAATACCGGCCTGTCACGCCGGGGGTCGCGGGTTCGAGTCCCGTCCGCCGCGCCATTTTTCTCCAGATGGGTGCTTGCACCGGTCTGAGGCCACAAGGCCAGATCCCAGTTTCAATCAGGCGCAAGCCTGAACGATACGCAGCGGTAGTTCAGTCGGTTAGAATACCGGCCTGTCACGCCGGGGGTCGCGGGTTCGAGTCCCGTCCGCTGCGCCATCTTCTGCCAAGAGCCCCATGAACGCTCAAGGCAAAACAGAAAAGGCGATATCAAAGTCGCTTTTTTTGTGCCTGGCTTTCGCGCAATAGCGCTTGAAAGCTCAGATCCCAGTTTCAATCGGGTGCAAGCCCGAACGATACGCAGCGGTAGTTCAGTCGGTTAGAATACCGGCCTGTCACGCCGGGGGTCGCGGGTTCGAGTCCCGTCCGCTGCGCCATCTTTGCCTCAAGGCCCTTTGAACACCTTGAAGCTACGAAAAAGCGACCTTAGGGTCGCTTTTTTCATTTCAGCGCCTTGCACGGTCACGGGCAAGGATTTACACCAAGCTGACAGAGTCTTCACCGATCAATGGTTTCAGCCACTGATCGATGTGTTGCACAATACGCCCCATTCGTTTCTTCCCGGAATTGGCAATGTCTAGATCAACCGTCTATGGCGCGCTCGGGCTGGCCCTCGTGCTGGCGGGTGTGTCCGGCTGTTCCTCGAAAAAGGCCGCCGTCTACGAGCACGAGAACTTCGATGACTCGGGCACCTTCTCCCGCAGTTTCGCCACCAGCGAGGCGGGCTCCTGCGAGGCGGCGCGGCGCGCGCTGCTCAGTCAGGGCTACATCATCACCAGCAGCGACGCCAACCAGGTCGCCGGCAACAAGAGCTTCCAGCAAAACGCCGAGAACCACTTGCAGATCAGCTTCAACATCACCTGCGTGCCGGACATGAGCGACAAACAGCGCTCGACCATGTTCGCCAACGCCCTGCAGGACCGCTACACCCTGAAGAAATCCAACACCTCCGCCAGTCTTGGCGTCGGTGTGCTGGGTTCGGTGTCGATGCCGATCGGCTCCACCGACGACTCCATGGTCAAGGTCGCCAGCGAAACGGTCACCGCCGCACAGTTCTACGACCGATACTTCGCCCTGGTGGAAAGCTACCTGCCGAAGCCGAAGAAGCCAGAGAAGACCGAACCTGCCGCCGAGCCAAAGGTGGAAAAACCGGCCGCCGACCTGGGCTTGCCGGAGCCTGCGCCCGCTGCCCTGGCGCCCGCGCCGCAGCCTGCCGCGTCGGTCGCCGAGAGCGTGGAAGAGGCTCCGGCCCCGACTCCGGTTGCCGCCGCGCCTGTCGCGGCTCCAGCGGCTCCCGTACCGGCCAGCGAAGCCCCGGCGGCCCCGATTGTGGACGATAGCAAGGGCTCGCAGCCCATCGCGCCGCCCGTCGAGCCAACTCCGATCCAGGTACAGCAGGACGCGCCGGCCGCAGAGCAGGCGCCGGCGCCACTCTGACGTGTCGATAACTTCCCGGGCGCCTGCTACGTTTATCGTTCATAGGGTTGTAATCATTCTGTCATTTCGCTGGCTTAGGTTGGCGCAATGACTGAAGAACGATGAATGAAGGGGCGTAAAGATGGACGATTATCAGGAAGAACTGCTCGAATTCCAGGCCTATGAACTGGACCTGCCAGAACCGGCCGACGACGCCACCGAGCTTTAACCCACCTGCCGCTGATGGCGGCGAAATTCCCCCGGTGTCAGCCCCGTCCAGCGCTTGAATGCGCGCTGGAAGGCCTCGGCCGAGGCGAACCCCAACAGATAGGCGATCTCGCCGAAGGCCAGCTCCGTGTCGCGGATATAGGTCTCGGCCAGATCGCGACGTGTGTCGTTGAGCAGGTTGCGAAAGCGCGTGCCTTCCTCGGCCAGTTTGCGGCGCAAGGTCCAGGTCGGCAGTTGCAGGTGTCGCGCCACTTCTTCCAGATCCGGCTCGCGCCCACCGTTCAGCAGTGGCCCCAGCAGGTGAGTGATGCGTTCGCCCAGGCTGCGCACGCGGGTGCGCTGGGCCAGTTCCGCCTCGCACAACTGCAGCAGGTGTTGCCAGGTGCTGGGGCAGTGCTGCGGGTTGGGCAGGGCCAGGGTGGCCTGGCTTAGGCGCAACTGGTTGGCCGTGGCGCCGAAATGCACCGGGCCTGCGCACAGGCTTTGGTACTGCGCGACGTAGGCAGGGGCGTCGAACTCGATTTCCAGGCGCTCGGCCTGCACCGGCCTGGCCGCCAGGGCGCCGAGCTGGGCCAGCCAGCCAGCGAGCAGGGAGTCGACCACGAAGCGGTTGTAGTCGTTGTAGGGGCTGATGGAGTAGAACCGCAGCCAGGCGCCCTGGGCGTCTTCGTGAAAGCTCGACTGGCCCCGGTAGTTGGCGGCATACAGTGGCTCAAAGCGCAGCAGGGTGCGGGCGGCGTCGCCGAGGGTCGGGGCCTGGGCGGCGGCGACGCCGGCGAGCCCGGCCTGGGCCAGGCGGCTCAGGCGGCCCATGTGCAGGCCTAGCGCTGGCTCGGCAGAAAGGGCAATCGCCGCGTGCCCCAGGTGCATGTAGCGCGGGATCGACAACCGCGCACCCGGCTCGGCCAGGCGCCTGGCGTCGAGGCCATAGCGCAGCAGCAGGGGGTGTGGATCGTGACCGAGTGCCGTCAGCGCCTCGGCCAGGGGCTGGACGAAACCTACCGACAGTTCACCCAGGCGTACGCGGGGGCGGGGCATGTCGTCACAGCCACAGGTTGAGCAGGCGCGCGCCGTGGCTGTCGTTGCCGACCCACAACATGCCGCCCTGGCTGGCGAAACCCTGCCCATCGCTGCCCAGCTCCCAGAACTGGCCGCGCATGAACACGCTCATGCTCGGGGTGCTGGCGTTGGCGGCCAGGGGCAGTTGCTGCCAGGCGCGCTGTTCGCTGACGGCTCCGCGCTGCAGGGGCAAATCGGCGGCCTGGGCCTGATGGCGGTTGCCACGCCAGGGCGCCTGCCAGCTCTGCTTGCCGCTGAGGAACACCGGATTGGCGACCAGCTGCACCGATTGCGCGGTCAGTTGCCGGTAGTTGGCGGGGTACCAGCTGTCGCTGCCGATCAGCACGCCCAAGCGTCCTGCGGGAGTCTGCAGTACCTGCAGCGGATGCTGCTGGCCGTCGTGGATGTAGCGCCGGCTTTCGCTGTCGGGGTACTGCTGGTGCTGGGGCTGCCCGAGCACCGAACCGTCGCTGGCGAATACCAGACTGCTGTTGTACAGCGGACCGTTGCCGATGCGCAGTACGCCGTTCTCCACATAGGGCGCGGGCAGGACGATGGAGCCGGCGACCAGGGTGATGCCAAACTCCCGGGCCAGGCTGCCGAACACCTGCTGGTAGTCGGCGGCCATCTGCGCGGCCTTCATGCGCAGGTGCGCGTCCGAGCGGCGATCGTCGCCGCTGGCGGCGAGCATCGCCAGGCCATAGCTCAGCGGGTTGCTCAGTTCCAGCCATTGCCAGGCCTCGTTGCGTCGGGTGACCTGGTACAGTTCGCGCTTCTCGCCCCGGGCCCACAACCATGTGCCAATGTGCTCCGGCAACACCACCACGGTGCGCGGATTGACCAGGCCTTGGGCGCGGGCTTGTTCCAGGTAGGCTGAGAGCTTGCGGTGCAGGCGTGTGAGGTTCTGGTAGTCCCCCGGATACAGCAGCGGCTCGACACCCAGCAAGTTGCCGTGCTCGCCCGGCACGCCCTGGTTGAGGGCCAGCTCGATGCGCAGATCGGACAGGTAGTGACCTTCTGGACGCTGCAGGGTCCAGAAGCCGTAGCCGCAGAGGGCGGCAAGGATGACCAGCGCCAGGGCGCCGGCTAGCAGTTTTCGCATGGAGCGGTCCAGCACTGGGCAGTAGGAGTGCCCTAGGGTAGTCCTGCTGTACAGCAGGATCAATAAGTTGTCAGTTTCGATCATTGAGCGTGTTCAAACGCCTGTTTAATGTCGACCCCAGACAAACGACGGGCCCCGCCACGCTGTTGTAGAAACCTGGTAGAGGCGCCCGCATTCCGTGATCACGCCACCTGTGGAGTCCATCCATGGCTACCGACCGTTACCCGCACCTGCTGGCCCCTCTCGACCTGGGCTTCACCACTCTGCGCAACCGCACCCTGATGGGCTCGATGCACACCGGCCTGGAGGAACGCCCGGGCGGCTTCGAACGCATGGCCGCGTATTTCGCCGAACGCGCCCGTGGTGGCGTCGGGCTCATGGTCACCGGCGGCATCGCGCCCAACGATGAAGGCGGCGTGTACTCTGGTGCGGCCAAGCTCAGCACCGAGGAAGAGGCCGACAAGCATCGGATCGTCACCGAGGCGGTGCATGCCGCCGGTGGCAAGATCTGTCTGCAGATCCTCCACGCCGGGCGCTATGCCTACAGCCCGAAACAGGTGGCGCCCAGCGCCATCCAGGCGCCGATCAACCCGTTCAAGCCCAAGGAGCTGGACGAGGAGGGCATCGAGAAGCAGATCCGCGATTTCGTCACCTGCGCAAGCCTGGCCCTGCGCGCCGGCTATGATGGCGTCGAGATCATGGGGTCAGAAGGCTACTTCATCAACCAGTTCCTCGCCGCCCACACCAACCACCGCACCGACCGTTGGGGGGGCAGCTACGAGAACCGCATGCGACTGGCGGTTGAGATCGTGAGCCGGGTACGCGAAGCGGTGGGGCCGAACTTCATCATCATCTTCCGCCTGTCGATGCTCGACCTGGTCGAGGGCGGCAGCACGTGGGACGAGATCGAGCTGCTGGCCAAGGCCATCGAGCAGGCCGGCGCCACGTTGATCAACACGGGTATCGGCTGGCATGAGGCGCGCATCCCGACCATCGCCACCAAGGTGCCGCGCGCGGCGTTCAGCAAGGTCACCGCCAAGCTGCGCGGCGCGGTGAAAATCCCGCTGATCACCACCAACCGCATCAATACCCCGGAGGTGGCCGAGGCGGTGCTGGCGGAGGGCGATGCCGACATGGTCTCCATGGCCCGACCGTTCCTGGCCGATCCTGACTTCGTCAACAAGGCCGCTGCTGGCCGTGGCGACGAGATCAACACTTGCATCGGCTGCAACCAGGCCTGCCTGGACCACACCTTCGGCGGCAAGCTGACCAGCTGCCTGGTCAACCCGCGGGCTTGCCATGAGACCGAGCTCAACTACCTGCCGGTACGGGCAGTCAAGCGTATCGCGGTGGTCGGCGCTGGTCCTGCGGGCCTGGCAGCCGCCACCGTGGCCGCCGAGCGCGGTCATGAAGTGACGTTGTTCGATGCTGCCGCTGAGATCGGTGGGCAGTTCAACGTGGCCAAGCGCGTGCCGGGCAAGGAGGAGTTCTACGAGACCCTGCGTTACTTCCGCAACAAGGTGAAGTCCACGGGTGTCGACCTGCGCCTGAATACCCGTGTCGATGTGGCTGCGCTGGTGTCCGGCGAGTTCGACGAGATTATCCTGGCCACGGGCATCGCTCCGCGCACGCCGGCCATTCCCGGTATCGACAACGCCAAGGTGCTGAGCTACCTGGATGTGCTGCTGGAGCGCAAGCCGGTGGGCGAGCGGGTGGCGGTGATCGGTGCCGGTGGCATTGGTTTCGATGTGTCCGAGTACTTGGTGCACAAGGGCGTGGCCACCAGCCAGGACCGCGAGGCGTTCTGGAAGGAGTGGGGCATCGATACGCGTTTGGAGGCTCGTGGTGGTGTGGCCGGGATCAAGGCCGAGCCTCATGCGCCGGCGCGCCAGGTGTACCTGCTGCAGCGCAAGAAGACCAAGGTTGGCGACGGCCTGGGCAAGACCACCGGCTGGATTCATCGCACGGGGCTGAAGAACAAGCAGGTGCAGATGCTCAACAGCGTCGAGTACCTGAGCGTGGACGATGCTGGCCTGCATGTGCGGGTTGGCGAGGGCGAGCCGCAGTTGCTGGCGGTGGACAACATCGTCATCTGCGCTGGCCAGGATCCGCTGCGCGAGTTGCATGATGGCCTAGTTGCGGCCGGGCAGTCGGTGCACCTGATCGGTGGCGCTGACGTGGCGGCGGAGCTTGATGCCAAGCGGGCGATTAATCAAGGGTCGAGGTTGGCGGCGGAACTGTGATTGCTTGAATTGGTGATTAGCCAACTTTCACAGTTGAGGTGGTGATATACCTTTCCTGTGGAGGTTGGCTTGTCAGTGAGTGACTGTAACTGAAGAAGCATTGCCAGTAGTCTCCACTTACTCCATGTATCCGGCAACGGCAACGGCAACGGCAACGGCAACGGCAACAGGCGACTAAGAACGACATCGCCATTCTGTGCGTTCGTCGGCGCGCCGACTCAAACATCGAGCGTTTCTCTGTCACGCAACTGTATTGTTGACTATTCTGCGATCTGTCCCAGTACACTTCGTAACTGTTACGGTATTCTGCCTCGGCAGTGAGTCGCACAAGAACAACGATCCCGTCCGCGCTTCGAGAACACGCCATGACCAACCTGCTGCTGTACCAGCGTATTGCCCAGCAACTGGCCGATGATATCCGTCGGGGTGTCTACCAGCCGGGTGAGCGGGTGCCGTCGGTACGCAAGATGAGCGCCCAGCTCAATGTCAGCCACGCCACCGTGCTGCAGGCCTATGCCAATCTCGAGGACCAGGGGCTGATCCGCGCCCGGCCGCAGTCGGGCTACTATGTTCACCAGACACCGGCGCTGACGGCGCAGACCCCGGATATTGCCCGGGTCGAACGCCCCGGCCTGGTCACCCGGGCCAGCATCATCCAGCAGGTGCTGGTCGAGGCGCGGCGCGATGGCGTCTTCCCCTTCGGCGCGGCGGTACCCCATGTCGACTATCTGCCCGTACGCGCCCTGCACCAGCAGCTGGCCAAGGTGACGCGCTTCCATAGCCCGCGTGCCTTCAGCTACATGTTCAGCCCCGGCTTCGAGCCGTTGCGTCGGCAGATCGCCATCCGCATGCGCGATGCCGGTGTGCTGGTCGATCCCCGTGAAGTGGTGGTGACCCATGGTTGTGTCGATGCCCTGCAGATGGCGCTGCGGGTCCTGACCCGGCCGGGCGACCTGATCGCGGCCGAGTCGCCCACTTACTATGGGCTGTTGCAGTTGGCCGACCTGCTCGGGCTCAAGGTCATCGAGATCCCCAGCGATCCGTCTACCGGCATTAGCCTGGAGGCGTTGCAGTTGGCCGCCAATCAGTGGTCGATCAAGGCCCTGGTGCTGACGGCGCGGCTGAGCAATCCGCTGGGTGGCACCATTCCCGAAGAGCGGCAGAAGCAATTGCTGCGCCTGGCCTCGGATTTCGACATCCAGATCGTGGAGGACGATATCTACGGCGAGCTGATGTTCGAGCAGGGGCGCACCAAGGCGCTCAAGGCGTTCGATCGGTTGGATCGGGTGATCTACTGCTCGAGCTTCTCCAAGACCCTGTCGCCGGGGGTAAGGGTCGGCTGGATGATCGCTGGGCGCTATCAGGACGAGATCCAGCGCCTGCAGACCTTCACCACCCACTCGGCATGCAGCGTCACGCAGATGGCGGTGGCGGCCTACCTGGAGAATGGTGGCTACGATCGGCATTTGCGCTTCATCCGACAGGAGTACCGCAAGAACCTCAGCGCTTACCAGCTGGCGGTGCAGCAGCACTTCCCGGAAGGCACGCAGATGACCCGGCCCACCGGTGGCTTCATTCTCTGGGTTAGTCTGCCGGGGCGGGTCAATACCCAGGAATTGCATGTGCGGGCGCTGGAGCAAGGCATTAGCATCGCCCCCGGGCTGATCTTCAGCAATACGGAGCAGTTCAACCACTGTATCCGCCTCAATTGCGGCATTCCCTGGAATCGCGAGGCAGAGCGCGCAGTGATGACGCTGGGCCTGCTGGCCCAGCAATTGTGCCGAGATCCGAACGGCGTGCTGTTGTAGGCTTGTCAGACGTGTCGGGAACAGGGAGCATACGCGTTTTACAGCTTGCGCTCCTGATGCCCATGAACCTGCTTCGCCCTCTCGTCATCGCCCTGTGTTTCGCCTTGCCCTGGCTGTCGGCCGGTGCGGTGCAGGCTGTCGAACCAGCAGCCAGGGCGCAGGGTGTGCACAAGCCGGCGAACAAAGCGTCCACCAAGGTCCCCGCCAAGCCGGTAGCCAAGGTCAAGCCCAAACCCAAACCGAAGGCCAGGCCTGTCAGCAAGGCTGTCGCCAAGCCGCTGCCTCAGCCGAAGGTCGACCTGAGCCTGCCAAAGGACATGGTCAAGCATCTCGAGCCGGATCTCGGTGGCGGGCCGGTGGTGCGCAAGCCGCTGCTGCCCTCGATGTTCCCCACCAAGCCCGAATCCGACAGCAGTCCGTTCCAGCTCAACGGCCGGCTGATCAGCAACGAAATGCAGTTGCAGCTGCGCAACGACAGTCGGCGGGATGTGGAAGGCGCGGCCATCGAATTCGAATTCCGCAACTGACTGCCGGGTCACGGGTGATTTCATCCGCCCGGCAATTTCAAACATATGTTTGAGCGGTTAGTATCCAGGGACGTTCGTCCCGTTTTGCTCCTGGGAGTCCTGTTGTCATGAAATGCCGCGAGGGTTGTGGTGCCTGCTGCATCGCCCCGTCCATCAGTTCGCCGATCCCTGGCATGCCGCAGGGCAAGCCGGCCGGAGAACGCTGCCTGCATCTGAATGTCGAAAACCTCTGTGCGCTGTTCGGCAAGCCCGAACGGCCGCAGGTGTGTGGCGGCTTCAAGGCGGAAGCGGACATCTGTGGCAACGACCGTGACGAAGCCATTCGCATCATTGGGTGGCTGGAGCAGATGACGGCGGCGTGACAGGTTGGATCCTCGACAACAAGGAACAAGATGATGAGATCGATCAAAGGTATTGCACTGCTGTGTGGCATGGGCGTCTTGCTGGTACCGACGGCCTGGGCTGAGAACTGGCAGGTGGCCAAGGACGAGGAGGGGATCAAGGTGTCCCTCAGCGAGGTGGCCGGCTCGAAATACAAGGCCTATCGCGGCGTGACCGTGATCAAGGCGCCGCTGGCCAAGGTCAAGGCGCTGCAGGAGGATGTGGTGGGGGCCTGCGCCTGGATTCACGAGTGCAAGTCGCAAAAGCTGCTCAAGAGCGAGGGTGACCAGAGCTGGACCTACACCCAGTTCAACACGCCCTGGCCGGTGACGCCACGGGATTCGATCCTGCATGTGACCACGGTCCAGGACGCCGATGGCAGTCTGACCCGCAAGCTCCAGGAGGAACCGAAGTATCTGCCGGAGGAAAAGGGCTTCGTGCGTGTCGCCCAGGTGGAAGGCTTCTGGAAGCTGGTGCCCAAGGGTGACAGCACCGAGGTGACCTACCAGGTGCACACCGAGCCGGGCGGCAGCGTGCCGTCGTGGCTGGCCAACAAGTTCGTGGTCGATGCGCCGTTCAATACCCTCAAGGGGTTGAAGGAGCGCGCCGAGAAGAACTAAAGGCCGCTCCCGCCGTGAGGAAAATCGCGTAAGCAACAAAAAAGGCTGCCCGAGGGCAGCCTTTTTGCGTTCAGCCGACAGGCTTACTTGCGGTCCTTCAGCTCAACGATGTCACGCTGCTCGTAGCCGGTGTACAGCTGGCGCGGGCGGCCAATCTTGTACGGGCCGGAGAGCATTTCCTTCCAGTGCGAGATCCAGCCCACGGTACGTGCCAGGGCGAAGATCACGGTGAACATGCTGGTTGGGATGCCGATGGCCTTGAGGATGATGCCCGAGTAGAAGTCGACGTTCGGGTACAGCGAGCGCTCGATGAAGTAAGGATCGGTGAGGGCGATCTCTTCCAGGCGCATGGCCAGTTCAAGCTGCGGGTCGTTCTTGATGCCCAGCTCGCCCAGGACTTCGTCGCAGGTCTTCTTCATCACGGTGGCGCGCGGGTCGCGGTTCTTGTACACGCGGTGACCGAAGCCCATGAGCTTGAACGGATCGTTCTTGTCCTTGGCCTTGGCGATGAATTTGTCGATGTTCGAAACATCGCCGATTTCATCGAGCATGGTCAGTACGGCTTCGTTCGCGCCACCGTGGGCCGGGCCCCACAGCGCGGCAATGCCGGCGGCGATACAGGCGAACGGGTTGGCGCCCGAGGAGCCCGCCAGGCGCACGGTGGAGGTGGAGGCGTTCTGCTCGTGGTCGGCGTGGAGGATGAAGATCCGGTCCATCGCCTTGGCCAGCACCGGGCTGATCGGTTTGATCTCGCACGGGGTGTTGAACATCATGTGCAGGAAGTTCTCCGCGTACGACAAGTCGTTGCGCGGGTACATCATGGGCTGGCCCATGGAGTACTTGTAGACCATCGCGGCCAGGGTCGGCATCTTGGCGACCAGGCGAACCGCGGAGATTTCGCGGTGCTGCGGGTTATTGATGTCCAGCGAGTCGTGATAGAACGCCGACAGGGCACCGACCACGCCGCACATCACCGCCATCGGGTGGGCATCGCGACGGAAGCCGTTGAAGAACGACTTCAGTTGCTCGTGAACCATGGTGTGGTTCTTCACGGTGCTGACGAACTGGGCCTTCTGCTCGGCATTCGGCAGTTCGCCGTTGAGCAGCAGGTAGCAGGTCTCGAGGTAGTCCGATTGTTCGGCGAGCTGTTCGATCGGGTAGCCGCGGTGCAGCAGGACACCCTTGTCGCCGTCGATATAGGTGATCTTCGACTCGCACGAGGCGGTCGCCATGAAGCCGGGGTCGAAGGTGAAGTGGCCGGATGCCCCCAACCCGCGGACGTCGATAACATCGGGACCAACGGTGCCGGTTAAAATGGGCAGCTCGACGGGGGCAGCGCCCTCGATGATCAACTGCGCTTTTTTGTCAGCCATGTGGCCTCCTATTAATGCTTGAAATCATCAGACAGACCCCCCACGCAGGGCCCGCACCACTATAGAGGGATAAATTCGAATGTCAATTTGCCTAAAGGCTGGTTGAAACGCCCTCTGAGGCCTGGTTTTTCACGAAATTCTCGCCCGTTTACGCCTTTTGTTCACTAAAGGCAATGCGCTATTTGGGCGAGCCCCTCACGTTGTCATAAGCAGCCTAACTGTCTATACTCGGCAGCCGACTCCCAGGGGCTTTCAAGCCCGCCCTGCTGGGTGTCGTCGCTCTCCTGGGTGGTGGGTACCTGACCAGTACACTTACCAACAACTTTGCCCTGTTAGCTAGGGGCTCTTCAGTGTGAAAAAAGCCGTGAAAAGCCAACGACCTGTAAACCTAGACCTAAGGACCATCAAACTCCCGATCACCGCGTACACGTCCATTCTTCACCGTATCTCCGGCGTCATCCTGTTCCTCGGCCTTGCCATCATGCTGTACGCATTGAGCAAGTCGCTGGGTGGCGAGGAAGGCTTTGCCGAGGTGAAGGCGTGTCTGACCAGTCCGCTGGCCAAACTGGTGACCTGGGGCCTGCTGTCCGGCCTGCTGTATCACCTCGTGGCAGGTGTGCGCCACCTGATCATGGACATGGGCATCGGCGAGACGCTGGAAGGCGGCAAGCTGGGCTCGAAAATCGTGATCGTCATCTCCGTGGTGCTGATCGTTCTGGCAGGAGTTTGGGTATGGTAACTAACGTCACGAACCTGTCGCGTTCGGGCCTCTACGACTGGATGGCGCAGCGCGTCTCGGCGGTCGTTCTCGCGGCTTACTTCATCTTCCTGATCGGCTACCTCGCTGCCCACCCGGGCATCGACTACGCCCAGTGGCACGCTCTGTTCTCCAACAACGCGATGCGCATCTTCAGTCTGCTGGCCCTCGTTGCCCTGGGCGCTCACGCCTGGGTCGGCATGTGGACCATTGCCACCGACTACCTGACGCCGATGTCCTTCGGCAAGTCGGCGACTGCGATTCGTTTCCTGTTCCAGGCGGTATGCGGCGTAGCGATGTTCGCTTACTTCGTCTGGGGTGTGCAGATTCTCTGGGGTATCTGATTCATGGCTAACATTCCTACGATTTCCTTCGACGCCATCATCATTGGTGGCGGCGGCGCTGGCATGCGCGCAGCGCTGCAGCTGGCTCAAGGCGGCCACAAGACTGCCGTAGTCACCAAGGTGTTCCCGACCCGTTCGCACACCGTTTCCGCCCAGGGCGGCATCACCTGCGCCATCGCTTCGGCCGATCCGAACGACGACTGGCGCTGGCACATGTACGACACCGTCAAGGGCTCCGACTACATCGGTGACCAGGACGCGATCGAGTACATGTGTCAGGAAGGCCCGGCCGCGGTCTTCGAGCTGGACCACATGGGCCTGCCGTTCTCGCGTACCGAGACCGGCCGCATCTACCAGCGTCCGTTCGGTGGCCAGTCCAAGGACTTCGGTAAAGGTGGCCAGGCCGCCCGTACCTGCGCCGCTTCCGACCGTACCGGTCACGCGCTGCTGCACACCCTGTACCAGGGCAACCTGAAAGCAGGCACCACCTTCCTCAACGAGTACTACGCCGTCGACCTGGTGAAGAACCAGGACGGCGCTTTCGTCGGTGTGATCGCGATCTGCATCGAAACCGGCGAAACCATGTACATCAAGTCCAAGGCCACCGTATTGGCCACTGGCGGTGCAGGTCGTATCTACGCCTCCACCACCAACGCCCTGATCAACACCGGTGACGGTGTCGGCATGGCCCTGCGTGCCGGCGTGCCGGTGCAGGACATCGAGATGTGGCAGTTCCACCCGACCGGCATCGCCGGCGCCGGTGTACTGGTCACTGAAGGTTGCCGCGGTGAGGGTGGCTACCTGATCAACGCCCACGGCGAGCGCTTCATGGAGCGTTACGCGCCGAACGCGAAGGACCTGGCTGGCCGCGACGTGGTCGCCCGTTCCATGGTCAAAGAGATCATCGCCGGCAACGGCGTGGGCCCGAACAAGGACCACGTACTGCTGAAGCTGGACCACCTGGGCGAGGAAGTGCTGCACAGCCGCCTGCCAGGCATCTGCGAACTGTCCAAGACCTTCGCCCACGTCGACCCGGTGGTCGCGCCGGTGCCGGTCATCCCGACCTGCCACTACATGATGGGCGGCGTTGCCACCAACATTCATGGCCAGGCCATCACCATGGACGCCGAAGGCAACGACCACATCATTCCGGGCCTGTTCGCCGTAGGTGAAGTGGCGTGCGTATCGGTCCACGGCGCCAACCGCCTGGGCGGCAACTCGCTGCTCGACCTGGTGGTCTTCGGTCGCGCCGCCGGCCTGCACCTGGAAAAGGCGCTCAGCGACGGCGTCGAGTACCGCGATGCCAGCGACACCGACATCGACGTTGCCCTGAACCGCCTGAGCAAGCTCAACGAGCGCACCACCGGCGAAGACGTCGCCAGCCTCAAACGTGAACTGCAAAGCTGCATGCAGAACTACTTCGGTGTGTTCCGTACCGGCGAGTACATGCAGAAGGGTATCGAGCAGCTGGCTGGCCTGCGTGACCGCATCGCCAACGTCAAGATCAACGACAAGTCCCAGGCCTTCAACACCGCGCGTATCGAAGCGCTGGAGCTGCAGAACCTGCTGGAAGTCGCCGAAGCGACCGCCATTGCCGCTGAAGCCCGTAAAGAGTCCCGCGGCGCGCACGCCCGTGAAGACTTCGAAGACCGTGACGACGAGAACTGGCTGTGCCACACCCTGTACTACCCGGGTGAGAAGCGCGTCGCCAAGCGTGGCGTCAACTTTGCGCCGAAGACAGTTCCTGCCTTCGAACCGAAAGTCCGGACTTACTAAGGGTGGCCGCTATGTTGCAAGTCGAAGTTTATCGTTACAACCCGGACACCGATTCGGCGCCGAAGATGCAGACCTTCCAGGTCGACACCGGTGGCAAGGATCTGATGGTCCTGGACGTGCTGGCGCTGATCAAGGAGCAGGACGAGGGCTTCTCGTACCGTCGCTCCTGCCGTGAAGGCGTGTGCGGTTCCGACGGCATGAACATCAACGGCAAGAACGGCCTGGCGTGCATCACGCCGCTGTCTGCTGTCGTTAAAGGTAACAAGTTGGTCCTGCGTCCGCTGCCAGGCCTGCCGGTTATCCGTGACCTGGTCGTCGATATGAGCATCTTCTACAAGCAGTACGAGAAGGTGAAGCCGTTCCTGCAGAACGACACCCCGGCCCCGGCCATCGAGCGCCTGCAGTCGCCGGAAGATCGCGACAAGCTGGACGGTCTGTACGAGTGCATCCTGTGCGCCTGCTGCTCGACTTCCTGCCCGTCGTTCTGGTGGAACCCGGACAAGTTCCTGGGCCCCGCCGCACTGCTGCAGGCCTACCGTTTCCTGGCCGACAGCCGCGACACCAAGACTCAGGAACGCCTGGCGTCCCTGGATGACCCGTTCAGCGTGTTCCGCTGCCGCGGGATCATGAACTGCGTGAACGTTTGCCCGAAAGGTCTGAACCCGACCAAGGCAATTGGTCACGTACGTAACATGCTGCTGCAAAGCGGTACCTGATTCAAAGCGTTGTACCTGCAGTAAGCCGAGGTGCGGGTGGTGAGCCCGCACCGAGGTAAAACCCGAGCAAGGGCCCACAAAGCCCGCGCTCATTACCTATGAAGATATGAGACCAGCAGGGGCTTCCGGGCTGGTACCCGGAAAATCAGCAGGATCCAGGTGGCGTGGTTCAGTCGCTGTGTTCGGACTTTTCCAGGTTTGCTGTGGCTCTCGCCGATCAGTCCCCTAACCGAGGGTGACCAAGCATGCAAGAAAGCGTGATGCAGCGCATGTGGGATAGCGCCCACCTTTCAGGTGGTAACGCTGCATATGTGGAAGAGCTTTATGAGCTCTACCTGCACGACCCTAACGCTGTGCCAGAAGAGTGGCGCACTTACTTCCAGAAGTTGCCCGCCGACGGCAGCACCGCTACCGATGTATCGCACTCGACGATCCGCGACCATTTCGTACTGCTGGCAAAGAACCAGCGCCGCGCCCAACCGGTATCCGCCGGGAGCGTGAGCAGTGAACACGAGAAGAAGCAGGTTGAAGTGCTGCGACTGATCCAGGCCTATCGTATGCGCGGCCATCAGGCTGCCAAGCTCGACCCGTTGGGGTTGTGGCAGCGTCCTGCGCCCGTAGACCTGTCGATCAATCACTACGGCTTGACCAATGCCGATCTTGATACGACCTTCCGTGCCGGCGACCTGTTCATCGGCAAAGAGGAAGCGAGCCTACGCGAAATTTTCGAAGCGCTGCAGAAGACATATTGTCGCACCATTGGCGCCGAGTTCACCCACATCGTCGATTCCGAGCAGCGCAGCTGGTTCCAGCAGCGCCTGGAAAGCGTGCGTGGCCGTCCGGAATTCTCCGCCGACGTGCAGGCTCACCTGCTCGAGCGCGTCACGGCCGGTGAGGGCCTGGAGAAGTACCTGGGCACCAAGTACCCGGGCACCAAGCGCTTCGGCCTCGAAGGTGGCGAAAGCCTGATTCCGATGCTGGACGAAATGATCCAGCGCTCCGGTTCCTACGGCACCAAGGAAGTCGTGATCGGCATGGCCCACCGTGGCCGTCTGAACGTGCTCGTCAACACCTTCGGCAAGAACCCGCGCGAGCTGTTCGACGAGTTCGAAGGCAAGAAGATGAACGAGCTGGGCTCCGGTGACGTGAAGTATCACCAGGGCTTCTCCTCCAACGTGATGACCCCCGGTGGCGAAGTCCACCTGGCCATGGCGTTCAACCCCTCCCACCTGGAAATCGTCTCGCCAGTGGTGGAAGGTTCGGTTCGCGCCCGCCAGGATCGCCGCAACGACACCGTTGGCGACAAGGTTCTGCCGATCTCCATCCACGGTGACGCAGCGTTCGCCGGCCAGGGTGTGGTCATGGAAACCTTCCAGATGTCGCAGACCCGCGGTTTCAAGACCGGCGGCACCGTGCACATCGTGATCAACAACCAGGTCGGTTTCACCATCAGCAACCCGCTGGACGCGCGCTCCACCGAGTACGCCACCGACGTTGCCAAGATGATCCAGGCGCCGATCCTGCACGTGAACGGCGACGATCCGGAAGCGGTGATGTTCGTCACCCAGCTGGCCATCGACTACCGCATGCAGTTCAAGCGTGACGTGGTCATCGACCTGGTCTGCTACCGTCGTCGCGGCCACAACGAGGCCGACGAGCCGAACGGCACCCAGCCTTTGATGTACCAGCAGATCAGCAAACAGCGCACCACCCGTGAGCTGTACGCCGAGCAACTGATCAGCGCCGGTCGCATCGATGCCGAACGCGCCCAGGCCAAGATCGACGAGTACCGCAACGCCCTGGACAACGGCCTGCACGTGGTCAAGAGCCTGGTCAAGGAGCCGAACCGCGAGCTGTTCGTCGACTGGCGTCCGTACCTGGGTCATGCCTGGACCGCGCGTCACGACACCCGCTTCGACCTCAAGACCCTGCAGGAGCTGTCGGCCAAGCTGCTCGAGCTGCCTGAAGGTTTCGTCGTTCAGCGCCAGGTCGCGAAGATCTACGAAGATCGCCAGAAGATGCAGGCCGGTGGCTTGCCGATCAACTGGGGTTATGCAGAGACCATGGCCTACGCCACCCTGCAGTTCGAAGGTCACCCGATCCGCATGACCGGCCAGGACATCGGCCGTGGCACCTTCTCGCACCGTCACGCGGTGCTGCACAACCAGAAGGACGCCAGCACCTACGTGCCGCTGAAGAACCTGTTCCCGGGCCAGCCGCGCTTCGAGCTGTACGACTCCTTCCTCTCGGAAGAAGCCGTGCTGGCCTTCGAATACGGCTACTCGACCACCACGCCGAACGCGCTGGTGATCTGGGAAGCCCAGTTCGGCGACTTCGCCAACGGTGCGCAAGTTGTGATCGACCAGTTCATCACCAGCGGCGAGCACAAGTGGGGCCGCCTGTGCGGTCTGACCATGCTGCTGCCGCACGGCTATGAAGGCCAGGGTCCGGAGCACTCCTCCGCGCGTCTGGAGCGTTACCTGCAGCTGTGCGCAGAGCACAACATCCAGGTCTGCGTACCGACCACCCCGGCACAGATCTACCACCTGCTGCGTCGCCAGGTCATCCGTCCGCTGCGCAAGCCGCTGATCGTGCTGACGCCCAAGTCGCTGCTGCGCCACAAGCTGGCCATCTCGACCCTGGAAGACCTGGCCGATGGCTCGTTCCAGACCGTGATCCCGGAAATCGACACCCTGGATCCTGCCAAGGTCGAGCGCCTGGTCCTGTGCGGTGGCAAGGTCTACTACGACCTGCTGGAAAAACGCCGTGCCGAAGGCCGCGAAGATATTGCCATCGTGCGTATCGAGCAGCTGTATCCGTTCCCTGAGGACGACCTGGTCGAAATTCTCGCGCCTTACACCAACCTCAAGCACGCAGTGTGGTGTCAGGAAGAGCCGATGAACCAGGGCGCCTGGTACAGCAGCCAGCACCACATGCGCCGTATCCTGGGCCGCCACAACAAGGCGCTGGTCCTGGAATACGCCGGTCGCGACGCTTCCGCCGCGCCAGCCTGTGGTTACGCATCGAAGCACGCCGAACAGCAGGAAAAACTGCTGCAAGACGCCTTCACTGTCTAACGCCTTCGCGCACCTGAAACCGAATTTAAGGAAACACAGATAATGGCTATCGAGATCAAAGCCCCAACCTTCCCGGAATCGGTTGCCGATGGCACCGTTGCCACCTGGCACAAGCAGCCGGGCGACGCCGTCAAGCGTGACGAGCTGATCGTCGACATCGAGACCGACAAGGTCGTCCTGGAAGTCCTGGCCACCGCCGACGGCGTGCTGGGCGCCATCGTCAAGGGCGAGGGCGACACCGTCCTGTCCGACGAAGTGCTGGGCTCGATCGTTGAAGGTGGCGCTGGCGCCGCTGCTCCGGCCGCTGCTGCTGCGCCTGCCGCCGCACCGGCCGCCGCTGCCGCCGACGCTGGCGAAGACGACCCGGTCGCCGCGCCAGCCGCGCGCAAGCTGGCTGAAGAGAACGGCATCGACCTGGCTACCGTTGCCGGCACCGGCAAGGGCGGTCGCATCACCAAGGAAGACGTCGTCGCCGCCGTCGCCAACAAGAAGTCGGCCCCTGCCGCCGCACCGGCTGTCAAGCCGGCCGCTGCTGCCGCTGCCCCGGTCGTCGTCGCCGCTGGCGACCGCACCGAGAAGCGTGTGCCGATGACCCGTCTGCGCGCCAAGATCGCCGAGCGTCTGGTCGAAGCCCAGTCGAGCATGGCCATGCTGACCACCTTCAACGAAGTCGACATGACCGAAGTCATGGCCCTGCGTTCGAAGTACAAGGACCTGTTCGAGAAGACCCACAACGGCGTGCGCCTGGGCTTCATGTCGTTCTTCGTCAAGGCCGCCACCGAGGCGCTGAAGCGCTTCCCGGCAGTCAACGCCTCGATCGACGGCAACGACATCGTCTACCACGGTTATGCCGACGTCGGCGTCGCTGTTTCCAGCGACCGTGGCCTGGTGGTACCGGTACTGCGCAACGCCGAATCGATGAGCCTGGCTGAAATCGAGAACGGCATCGCCACCTTCGGCAAGAAAGCCCGTGACGGCAAACTGTCGATCGAAGAGATGACCGGCGGTACCTTCACCATCACCAACGGTGGTACCTTCGGCTCGATGATGTCGACCCCGATCGTCAACCCGCCGCAGGCCGCGATCCTGGGCATGCACAACATCATCCAGCGCCCGATGGCCATCAACGGCCAGGTGGTGATCCGCCCGATGATGTACCTGGCGCTGTCCTACGACCACCGCCTGATCGACGGCAAGGAAGCGGTAACCTTCCTGGTGACCATCAAGAACCTGCTGGAAGATCCGTCTCGCCTGCTGCTGGACATCTAATCGCGCAGCTGCAAGCCGCAAGCCGCAAGCTTCAAGTCGAAGCGCGCGGGTCTTGCAGCTTGCAGCTTGCCGCTTGAAGCTAAAAAGGAATCTTTTATGACCCAGAAATTCGACGTAGTGGTGATTGGTGCAGGTCCTGGCGGCTATGTTGCCGCCATCAAGGCTGCCCAACTCGGTCTGAAGACTGCCTGTATCGAGAAATACACCGACGCCGAGGGCAAGCTGGCCCTGGGCGGCACCTGCCTGAACGTGGGTTGCATTCCGTCCAAGGCGCTGCTGGACAGCTCCTGGAAGTACAAGGAAGCCAAAGAGAGCTTCAACGTGCACGGTATCTCCACTGGCGAAGTGAAGATGGACGTTGCCGCGATGGTTGGCCGCAAGGCCGGCATCGTCAAGAACCTGACCGGTGGCGTCGCCACCCTGTTCAAGGCCAATGGCGTCACTTCGATCCAGGGCCACGGCAAGCTGCTGGCCGGCAAGAAAGTCGAAGTCACCAAGGCTGACGGCACCACCGAAGTCATCGAGGCCGAGAACGTGATCCTGGCCTCCGGTTCGCGTCCGATCGACATTCCGCCGGCTCCGGTCGACCAGAACGTCATCGTCGATTCCACCGGCGCCCTGGAATTCCAGAGCGTACCGAAGCGCCTGGGCGTCATCGGTGCCGGCGTGATCGGTCTGGAGCTGGGCTCGGTATGGGCTCGCCTGGGTGCCGAAGTCACCGTCCTGGAAGCCCTGGACACCTTCCTGATGGCTGCCGACACCGCCGTGTCGAAAGAAGCCCAGAAGACCCTGACCAAGCAAGGCCTGGACATCAAGCTGGGCGCTCGCGTCACCGGCTCGAAAGTCAACGGCAACGAAGTCGAAGTCACCTACACCAACGCCGAAGGCGAGCAGAAGATCACCTTCGACAAGCTGATCGTCGCAGTCGGCCGTCGTCCGGTGACCACCGACCTGCTGGCCGCCGACAGCGGCGTGACCATCGACGAGCGTGGCTACATCTTCGTCGACGATCACTGCGCCACCAGCGTTCCGGGCGTCTACGCCATCGGTGACGTGGTACGCGGCATGATGCTGGCGCACAAGGCCTCGGAAGAGGGCATCATGGTCGTTGAGCGCATCAAGGGCCACAAGGCCCAGATGAACTACGACCTGATCCCGTCGGTCATCTACACCCACCCGGAAATCGCGTGGGTCGGCAAGACCGAACAGGCGTTGAAAGCCGAAGGCGTTGAGGTTAACGTGGGCACCTTCCCGTTCGCGGCCAGCGGCCGTGCGATGGCGGCCAACGACACCGGTGGTTTCGTCAAGGTCATCGCCGATGCCAAGACCGACCGCGTACTGGGCGTTCACGTGATCGGCCCTTCGGCTGCCGAGCTGGTTCAGCAAGGCGCGATCGCAATGGAATTCGGCACCAGTGCCGAGGACCTGGGCATGATGGTCTTCAGCCATCCGACCCTGTCCGAAGCGTTGCATGAAGCAGCGCTGGCGGTGAATGGCGGTGCCATTCACGTCGCCAACCGTAAGAAGCGTTAATTATAAGAAACCACGGCGGGCTGCCCGTCGTGGGTCTTGCGTGCAAGACTCACCGCGGAACGTCCGCCGGACCGGATCACACGGGAAAACCCGGGGTCAACGGTCACAGGTGGTGCGGCGCCATTAATGGCGCAGCGCCGAAGCGCAGTACCTAACGAAGACGGTAAAAAGCATGAATCTTCACGAGTATCAGGGTAAGCAGCTGTTCGCTGAGTACGGCCTGCCAGTTTCCAAGGGTTTCGCTGTCGATACCCCTGAGCAAGCTGCAGAAGCCTGCGACAAGATCGGCGGGAACGAGTGGGTCGTCAAAGCCCAGGTCCACGCCGGTGGTCGCGGCAAGGCGGGCGGCGTCAAGCTGGTTCGCAGCAAGGAAGACGCCAAGGCCTTCGCTGCTCAGTGGCTGGGCAAGAACCTGGTCACCTACCAGACCGACGCCAACGGTCAGCCAGTTTCCAAGATCCTGGTCGAATCCTGCACTGACATCGCCAAAGAGCTGTACCTGGGCGCTGTAGTCGATCGTTCGAGCCGTCGCATCGTGTTCATGGCCTCCACCGAAGGTGGCGTGGACATCGAGAAAGTCGCTCACGAGACTCCTGAGAAGATCCTCAAGGCCACCATCGATCCGCTGGTCGGCGCTCAGCCGTTCCAGGGTCGTGAACTGGCGTTCCAGCTGGGTCTGGAAGGCAAGCAAGTCCAACAGTTCGCCAAGATCTTCGTAGGCCTGGCCAAGCTGTTCAAGGATCACGATCTGGCCCTGCTGGAAGTGAACCCGCTGGTGATCAAGGCCGACGGCGACCTGCACTGCCTCGATGCCAAGATCAACATCGACGCCAACGCCATGTACCGTCAGCCGAAGCTGAAGACCTTCCACGACCCGTCGCAGGACGACGCCCGTGAAGCCCACGCCGCCAAGTTCGAACTGAACTACGTTGCCCTCGAAGGCAACATCGGCTGCATGGTCAACGGTGCCGGCCTGGCCATGGGTACCATGGACATCGTCAACCTGCACGGTGGCAAGCCAGCCAACTTCCTCGACGTGGGCGGCGGCGCTACCAAGGAGCGCGTTACCGAAGCGTTCAAGATCATTCTGTCCGACAGCAATGTCGCGGCCGTTCTGGTCAACATCTTCGGCGGCATCGTTCGCTGCGACATGATTGCCGAAGGCATCATCGGCGCTGTGAAAGAAGTCGGCGTCAAGGTTCCGGTTGTCGTTCGCCTCGAAGGCAACAACGCCGAACTGGGCGCTAAAGTACTGGCAGAAAGCGGTTTGAACATCATTGCGGCAACCAGCCTGACCGACGCTGCTCAACAAGTTGTCAAAGCTGCGGAGGGCAAGTAATGAGCGTCCTGATCAATAAAGACACCAAAGTCATCTGCCAGGGCTTCACCGGCTCGCAGGGTACTTTCCACTCCGAACAAGCCATCGCCTACGGCACCAAGATGGTCGGCGGCGTCACTCCGGGCAAGGGTGGCACCACCCACCTGGGCCTGCCGGTGTTCAACACCGTGAAAGAAGCCGTGGAAGCCACCGGCGCTGACGCGTCGGTCATCTACGTACCGGCTCCTTTCTGCAAGGACTCGATCCTGGAAGCCGCCTTCGGTGGCATCAAGCTGATCGTCTGCATCACCGAGGGTATTCCTACCCTCGACATGCTGGACGCCAAGGTCAAGTGCGACGAGCTGGGCGTGACCCTGATCGGCCCTAACTGCCCAGGTGTCATCACCCCGGGCGAGTGCAAGATCGGCATCATGCCAGGCCACATCCACTTGCCAGGCAAGGTCGGTATCGTTTCGCGTTCCGGTACCCTGACCTACGAAGCTGTGAAGCAGACCACCGACGCCGGCTTCGGCCAGTCGACCTGCGTCGGCATCGGCGGTGACCCGATCCCGGGCTCCAACTTCATCGACATCCTGAAGCTGTTCCAGGAAGACCCGAAGACCGAAGCGATCGTCATGATCGGTGAGATCGGCGGTTCCGCTGAAGAAGAAGCCGCGGCCTACATCAAGGCCAACGTGACCAAGCCTGTTGTCTCTTACATCGCCGGTGTTACCGCACCTGCGGGCAAGCGCATGGGCCACGCTGGCGCCATCATCTCCGGTGGCAAGGGCACTGCGGACGAGAAGTTCGCCGCCCTGCAGGACGCCGGTGTGAAAACCGTGCGTTCCCTGGCTGACATCGGCAAGGCCCTGGCCGAGCTGACTGGCTGGGAAGTCAAGAAGTAAGTAACACGCAGTACCCCCCACGCGCACAAAGGCCACCTTCGGGTGGCCTTTGTCGTTTTTATTCGAGTCATCCGCGATCGCGTTTTTGTGGGAGCGGCCTTGCCGAGGCGTCGGACCGGTCGGCAAGGCCGCTCCCGCACGTGCTCAGTAAAGGCTAGGAAAACTCGATCACCTCAATCAGGATTTTCAACCAGACATCCACTCAAATCCGCAATAAATTGTCGCCGAACACGTTCAACCAGACGACAAACACATACGCACATCGGACAAGCAGCACTGTGCCAGTGCGTTTGTCAGGCAAAACAGGTAGGCTACGCGTTCACTCTGTGCCCGTACCCCAAAAGGGAACGACACGCTAAACGGGTCTGGCTCACCAAGCCGGGCAGCATTTCCCTTCATCCTGTGGGAAATCCCCTCCGACTCCCGATTTCAGCAGTGTGGTATTTCCTTAAATGAAAGTGTTAAAAGGCCAGGATATCCTGGCGCTTGGCTTTATGACGTTCGCGCTGTTCGTCGGCGCCGGCAACATCATCTTCCCGCCCATCGTCGGCCTGCAGTCCGGTCCGAACGTGTGGATGGCCGCACTCGGCTTCCTGGTCACCGCCGTGGGCCTACCGGTCATCACCGTGGTCGCGCTGGCCAAGGTCGGTGGCGGCATGGATGCCCTGAGCAGCCCGATCGGCAAGTTCTTCGGCGGCCTGCTGGCGGCCGTGTGCTACCTCTCGGTCGGTCCGCTGTTCGCCACCCCGCGTACCGCGACCGTGTCGTTCGAAGTGGGCGTTGCGCCGTTGACCGGCGAGAGCCCGACGGCGCTGCTTATCTACAGCATCGTGTACTTCGCCGTGGTACTGGCCGTGTCCATGTATCCGGGCAAGCTGCTCGACACCGTGGGCCGTTTCCTCGCGCCATTGAAGATCATCGCCCTGGCAGTGCTGGGCATCGCGGCCTTCGCCCTGCCGGCTGGCACCATTGGCGAGGCCCAGCCTGCCTATGCCGCCGCCGCGTTCTCCAAAGGGTTCTCCGATGGCTACCTGACCATGGACACCCTGGGCGCCCTGGTTTTCGGTATCGTCATCGTCAACGCCATCCGCTCGCGTGGCGTCGAGTCGCCGAAGCTGATCACCCGTTATGCCATCATCGCCGGCCTGATTGCCGGTGTCGGCCTGGTGCTGGTGTACGTCAGCCTGTTCCGCCTTGGCGCGGGCAGCCATGACATCGCCGCCGACGCCACCAACGGCGCGATGGTCCTGCATGCCTACGTGCAGCACACCTTTGGTTCGTTGGGCAGCGGCTTCCTCGCCGTGTTGATCGCACTGGCCTGTCTGGTGACCGCCGTTGGCCTGACCTGCGCCTGCGCCGAGTACTTCAGCCAGATCCTGCCGCTGTCGTACCGTGCCCTTGTGGTAATCCTGGCCGGCTTCTCGCTGCTGATCTCCAACCTGGGTCTGACCAAGCTGATCATGTTCTCGATTCCCGTGCTGACGGCGATCTACCCGCCGTGCATCGTGGTCGTGGGCCTGAGCTTTGTGAAAGACCTGTGGAATTCGCCGACCCGTATCCTGGCCCCGGTCATGCTGGTGTCGCTGGTGTTCGGCGTTGTCGACGCGATCAAGGGCAGCAGCTTTGCCCACGTACTGCCTGACGCCCTGGCTCACCTGCCGTTCAGCAACGAAGGCATGGCCTGGCTGGTGCCTTCGGTGGTCACTCTGGCCGCCGCCGTGGTCTGCGATCGCATGCTGGGCAAGCCGCGCGAGGCGCTGGCCTGATGGATTGAAACCTCAAGGGCAGGGCGCTGGCCACAAGCTGAAGGGCGCTTGCCGATGGTGGATATCGAAACCCCGCTGCCGAAAGGCGCGGGGTTTTTTGTCGGCTGTACCGACGCTATCGTGGCGAGGGCGTGTCTTTTGCCGAATCCGGGCGTCGAAAACCGGTCTGTTTCTCTTTGACGGGACTGCTGCATGAGCTTCATCCAAAACAACCTGGGCAACCTCCTTGCCGCCTGCTGGTTCGCCATCTGCTGGGGCGGCTACACCCGCTACGCCATCTGGAAAGGCCGCGACACGGCGTGCCTGGCCAGCGTGCTGCACCTGTACCGCGAAGACTGGATGCGCCGCATGCTGCTGCGCGACAACCGAATCGCCGATGCCAGCGTGATCGGCAACCTGGAGCGCAACGCGTCGTTCTTCGCCTCCAGTACCTTGATCATCCTCGCCGGTATCCTCACCGTGCTCGGAGCGTCGGATCGCGCGCTGTCGCTGCTGGCCGACCTGCCATTGGTGCAGCAGGCCTCGCAAGGGATGTCGGAAATCAAGTTGCTGTGCCTGGCGATGGTGTTCGTCTACGCCTTCTTCACCTTCAGCTGGTGCATGCGCCAATACAACTTCGCCGCTGTGTTGGTGGGTTCGGCGCCGATGATCGGCGAGCGCCTGGTCAACGAACTCGAGCGCAAGGCCTTCGCCTCTCGAGCCGCACGCGTACTGTCGTTGGCCGCCAACCAGTTCAACCTGGGATTGCGTTCGTACTACTTCGGCATGGCCATGCTGAGTTGGTTCATCAGCCCTTGGTTGTTCATGGTCATGAGTGTCGGCGTTGTATTCATCCTGTATCGCCGCGAGTTCCATTCCCACGTACTGGAAGTGATGGTGTTCACACCGACGGAAAGTGTGTCGGTAGAGCCGGGCAAGGACGCTTCCGGTATTGCTGGCTGAAACCTTTTAGCGTAAGCGGTAGATACAAAAAAACCCGACATTGTCGGGTTTTTTTGTATGGCGCGATTACTGCTTGGCAGGCTCGGCAGGCGCAGTGGTCGGCGCTGGGGTGGAGGGCGCGGCCTCCTCGGCGGCCTTCTGCTGCGCTTCGGCCTGATCTTTGGCGGCTTCGGCGTTTTCCTTGGCGGCTTCGTTCATCTTATCCTGAGCTTCGCCCATCTTTTCCTGGGCTTGCTCGGCGTGTTGCTGTGCGTCCTGGGCTTTGTCTTCGCTCGCTTTATCGCAAGCAGCCAGGCCCATGGCAGCGGCCAGCATCAGAGCAAAAGCAAAAGGTTTACGCATGGGGTGTTTCTCCTGGGTGGAATAACTTTACGTGTACCTTCGAGTTCATCGTCTGCGAAGAAGTTCCACAAAGGTTACAGATATATAACTGCCCGACCTATATGGACTTTTTATCTATTTTATGAAGCGAGGGACAATGAACGAGATGCCATTGATGGCGATGGCCGAGCGTTTTCTCTCGGCGTTGAAACATTGCCAGGTATTGCAGATGCGCGTGCACCACGCCGACGCCGACGGCATGACGCTGGTGCTGCCCTGGTCACCGGCCATTGTCGGCAACCCGCAGAACGGCGCGGTGCACGGCGGGGTGCTGACCACGCTGATGGACACCACCTGCGGCATGGCCACGCTCTGCGCGTTGCCGCGTTTCGAGGTGTGCCCGACCCTGGACCTGCGCATCGACTACATGCACCCGGCCGAGGCCGGCAAGGACATCTTCGGCCATGCCCAGTGCTACCGGGTGACCCGCGATGTCATTTTCACCCGCGGCACTGCCTACCAGGACGACCCCGCGCAGCCGATCTGCCAGGTGGTCGGCACCTTCATGCGCCTGGGGCAGGACGTCAAGGGCGGCATTCGCTTCGGCAACAGCCTCAAGGAGGGCCGCGCGTGATCCCCGCCGATATCCGTCAACAGTTGAACCGGGCCCATGCTCGCGGCGATTACCAGCCATTGCTGGCATTGATCCCGTATGCCGGGTTGATCGGCATCGAATGCGAGCGCCACGGCGACGACCTGCTGTTCCGCCTGCCGGCCAATCCTGACAACATCGGCAACCCGTTGTTACCGGCGATCCATGGTGGCGTGATTGCCGGCTTCATGGAGCTGTCCGCGGCACTCTACCTGTTGATCTACAGTGAGAGCGCGAGCATCCCGAAGATCATCGATTTCTCCATCGATTACCTGCGCGCCGGGCATTTTCGCGACACCTACGCCCAGTGCCAGCTATGGCGCCAGGGGCGGCGGGTGACCAACGTCGCCATCACCGCCTGGCAGGGCGATCGCGACACGCCGATCGCCACGGCGCGCGCGCATTTCAAGATCGAACCGGAAAAGCCCTTGAAATAGTCAGGGGTGCCCCCATCTGCTGGACATCCGCCATCAAAAGCAGGCCCGACGGCCGCCAGGCGTCAACAACCAACAGATTGGAGTTTGAAGACCATGAGTGTGGAGACTCAAAAAGAAACCCTGGGCTTCCAGACCGAGGTAAAGCAGCTGCTGCACCTCATGATCCATTCCCTGTATTCGAACAAGGAGATCTTCCTGCGCGAGCTGATCTCCAACGCTTCCGACGCCGCCGACAAGCTGCGTTTCGAGGCCCTGGCCAAGCCTGAGCTGCTCGAAGGCGACGCCGAGCTGAAAATCCGCCTGAGCTTCGACAAAGACGCCAATACCGTGACCCTCGAGGACAACGGCATCGGCATGAGCCGCGAAGACGTCATCGCCCACCTGGGCACCATCGCCAAGTCCGGCACCGCCGACTTCATGAAGAACCTCACCGGTGACCAGAAGAAGGACTCGCACCTGATCGGTCAGTTCGGCGTGGGCTTCTATTCCGCGTTCATCGTCGCCGACAAGGTCGACGTGTTCAGCCGTCGCGCCGGTCTGCCGGCCGCCGAAGGCGTGCACTGGTCGTCCAGGGGCGAGGGGGAGTTCGAGGTCGCCACCGTCGACAAGCCGCAGCGCGGCACCCGTATCGTCCTGCACCTGAAGAAGGGCGAGGACGAGTTCGCCGATGGCTGGCGCTTGCGCAACATCGTCAAGAAGTACTCCGATCACATCGCCCTGCCGATCGAGCTGCCGAAAGAGCAACCAGCGGCTGCCGAAGGCGAAGAGCAGCCGGCCCAGGAGTGGGAAACCGTCAACCGCGCCAGCGCCCTGTGGACCCGTTCGCGCACCGAGGTCAAGGATGAGGAGTACCAGGAGTTCTACAAGCACATCGGCCATGACTTCGAGAACCCGCTGGCCTGGAGCCACAACAAGGTCGAAGGCAAGCTCGAGTACAACTCGCTGCTGTACGTGCCGGCCCGCGCACCGTTCGACCTGTACCAGCGCGAAGCGCCACGCGGTCTGAAGCTGTACGTGCAGCGCGTGTTCATCATGGACCAGGCCGAGTCGTTCCTGCCGCTGTACCTGCGCTTCATCAAGGGTGTGGTCGACTCCAACGACCTGTCGCTGAACGTTTCCCGCGAGATCCTGCAGAAGGATCCGATCATCGATTCGATGAAGACCGCGCTGACCAAGCGCGTGCTGGACATGCTGGAGAAGCTGGCGAAGAACGAGCCCGAGCAGTACAAAGGCTTCTGGAAGAACTTCGGCCAGGTGCTGAAGGAAGGCCCGGCCGAGGACTTCGCCAACAAGGAGAAGATCGCAGGCCTGCTGCGCTTCGCCTCCACCCACGACGACAGCGGCGAGCAGAGCGTTGCCCTGGCCGACTACCTGGCCCGCGCCAAGGAAGGCCAGGACAAGATCTACTTCCTGACCGGCGAATCCTACGCCCAGGTCAAGAACAGCCCGCACCTGGAGGTCTTCCGCAAGAAAGGCATCGAAGTGCTGCTGCTGACCGACCGCATCGACGAGTGGCTGATGAGCTACCTCAGCGAGTTCGATGGCAAGGCCTTCGTCGACGTCGCCCGTGGCGACCTGGACCTGGGCAAGCTGGATTCCGAAGAGGACAAGAAGGCCCAGGAAGAAGTCGCCAAGGACAAAGAAGGCCTGGTCGAGCGCCTCAAGGGCGCGCTGGGTGACAGCGTGGCCGAAGTGCGTGTCTCGCACCGCCTGACCGATTCGCCGGCGATCCTGGCCATCGGTGAGCAGGACCTGGGCCTGCAAATGCGCCAGATCCTCGAAGCCAGCGGGCAGAAGGTGCCCGAGTCCAAGCCGATCTTCGAGTTCAACCCGACCCACCCGCTGATCGAGAAGCTCGATGGCGAGCAGAGCGAAGACCGCTTTGCCGAGCTTTCGCACATCCTGTTCGACCAGGCGGCCCTGGCGGCCGGCGACAGCCTGAAGGACCCGGCGGCCTATGTGCGTCGCCTCAACAAGCTGCTGGTCGAGCTGTCCGCTTGATCTGACGCAGACAAAGCCCGCTTCGGCGGGCTTTTTCTTTCTGGTGAGAATGGGGGGCGCTGGGAATGCATCTATCATGTGCTGACCCGTGAAGCCCAAGGAGAGCTGAATGAGCAAGGTCATCGTCGAATCGCTGGTCTATCACCTGTCAGGCAAAGCCTACGAAAGCCGCCTGGTCTACACCCAGGGCGCGCTGCCCCAGCCGGGCCTGGTGATGGCGCCGAACTGGATGGGTATCGGCGAGGGCGCCGAACGTATCGCCAAGGAAGTGGCCGAGCAAGGCTATGTGGTGTTGATCGCCGACCTGTATGGCCAGTCGGTGCGCCCGTCCAATGCCGATGAGGCGGGCGCGGCGATGATGCCGCTGAAAAATGATCGCGCCGAGCTGCGCAAGCGTATGCAGGAGGCGCTGGCGCAGCTGCTGGGGCAGTCGAGGGCCTTGTTGGAGCCTGGCAAGGTGGCCACCTTCGGCTTCTGCTTCGGTGGCTGCTGCGCGTTGGAACTGGCCCGCTCCGGCGCCGACCTGAAGGCCGCCGTTTCCTTCCATGGCACCCTGGACACGCCAAGCCCCGAGGATGCCAAGCGCATCAAGGGTTCGGTGCTGGTGCTGCATGGCGCTTCCGATCCGCTGGTGCCCAAGGAACAGCTACCGGCTTTCGAGGCCGAGATGAACGCGGCCAAGGTCGACTGGCAATTGCTCAGCTATGGCGGCGCGGTGCATTCGTTCACCGATCCGAACGCCAATGTGCCGGGCAAGATGCAGTATGACCGGCGTACGTCGGAGCGCGCGTTCCGCTCGATGCATAACTTGCTCAAGGAAGTGTTCGCAGGCTGAACGCTCAGGGGCCGCAAAGCGGCCCCGGTTTAGCGCGGTAGTTCGATCCGCCCGCTTTCCCCCGGCACCACTGGCCAATCCCCAGCCGCCCAGCGCGCCCGCGCTGACTCGATCAAGGCCGGATCACTGGCCACGAAATTCCAGTTCATCCGCCGCGGACCATCCAGCGGCGCGCCGCCTATCAGCACCAGCTGGCACTCCTCCTCGGCATACAAGCTCACCGCTTCGCCCTCAGGCAGCACGACCAGGCTGCATGGCTCGACGTCCTCGCCATCCAGCAGCAACTCACCTTCGAGCAGATACAGCGCGCGCTGTGCGTGTTCCGTCGGCACGATCAGGGTGGTGGCCGGCTGCATGCGCACATGGGCATAAAGTGTCGGGGAGAGCACTGGCACGGGGGACTCCAGGCAGAAACCCTTGCCCGCAATCATGCGGATCTGCACGCCCAGGCTGTCGCTGAGCGGCAGGCTGGCCGCCGGGTGATGGCTGTAGCTTGCCGGCCCTTGTTCGGCGCTTTGCGGGGAAGCCAGCCATACCTGCAGCCCATGCAGGCGCGAGCCTTTGCGAAATGCTTCTGCCGGCGTTCGCTCGACGTGCGCCACGCCGGCGCCGGCGGTCATCCAACTGACATCGCCCGGCTGTACGCGCTGGTCCGAGCCCAGACTGTCCTTGTGCTGGATTTCACCCTCGAACAGGTAGGTGAGGGTGGACAGGCCGATATGCGGATGCTGGCGAATGTCCATGCCATGGCCTGGCGCGTAGTCGGTTTCCAGCATATGGTCGAAGAACACGAAGGGGCCGACGCTGCGGCACTGCGCCGATGGCAGCGGGCGCAGGATCGGCTGGCCCTCGACCGATTCGGCACGTGGGCGGATGACCAGGGGACTGCTCATGGCGACACTCCTTGAGGGATGCCTGCAAGCATAGCGTTTCGCCGTCCGTGGCTGAACCGTCGCGGGCGCTGCCCGGTCTACTCTGGCGGGGATGGCAAAAGGAGGCTCCAATGATCGCCCGCACACTGGCTTGCCTGCTGTTGAGCGCAGGCCTGTTCGATTCCGCGCAGGCCCGCGACTACCGCTACAGCGACGCGCACTTGCACTACGTGGACTTTTTCCAGGAAACCGAGGGCATGCCGGCGTTGCTCAAGGCCATGGACGCGGCCGGTGTGGAGCAGTCGATGATCTCCGGCATTGCGGTGGCGAAGAAATGGCACGAGGACGAGCCCAAGCGCCCGCGTTATTACGCCGGGGATGACGCAGACGCCTACTGGTACAGCGCCACCGACCTGTATGTCGCCGCCGCGTTGCAGAAGCTGCCAGCGCAGCAACGCCGTCGCTTTCACCCGTTTCTCACCGGCTTCAATCCGGTGGACAAGAACGCCGTCAATCATATCGAGCGCATGCTCGACCTCTATCCGGGGTTGTGGCAGGGCATTGGCGAAGTGTTCACCCGCCACGACGACCTCACCGCCCTGACCAGCGGCGACACGCCGCGGGCCAACAACGAAGCCATGACCCGCATCTATCACCTGGCTGCCGAGCGCGACCTGCCGGTGCTACTGCATTCGAACATCACCTCCAAGCGCGAGCGCAACCCGCTTTACCTGGCCGAGATCGAAGAACCACTGCGCAACCATCCGCATACTCGCTTCATCTGGGCCCACGCCGGCAGCAGTCTGGAGATCCATCGACATCAGGAACAGATGGATTTTCTCCTGCCGGTGCTGACGCGGCTGTTGGAGGACTACCCGAACCTGTATGTCGACCTGTCCTGGAGCGTGCTCAAGCCCTACCTGCTTGATCCGCAGGGTGTGCCGCGCCAGGACTGGGTGGCGCTGGTCGAACGCTTCCCTCAGCGTTTCGTGCTCGGCTCCGACCTGGTGGGGCAGTTCGACAGCCTGGGTGAACAGATGCACGGTTTCGACCCCTTCCTTGATGCCTTGCCGGCAGCGGTTGCGGAGCAGGTGAGTCGGACGAATTTTGTCAATCTGCTGCCAAAAGCAGCGAAGTAGCGCGTTATAGCAGTGGATAGCTTTTTGATATCGCGTTTTCGTCTTACGCAATTTCCAGGCGGCCCGATACCTTCATTAAGCGACGGAACAACGCTTTTGGGAGGGATCCTGGAAATGAGCCTGAGACGCTTGAATATCGCCCCGCGCGCGGGCCTGGGCTTCGGCATCATGGCGCTGCTGGTGGTGGCGCTGGGCGGCTTCGCGCTGCAGCAGATGACCAGCATGCGCCAGCAGTCCGAGCAGGTCGACAACAATTGGCTGCCGAGCGTGATCTCGGTGGGCAGCATGACCCAGGACATGCTGCGCATCCGCGCCTTGACCCTGCGCCTGCTGGTCAACACCGACCCGGCCGCCCAGCAGCAGAACCGTGCCCGCATCGAAGAAATCAAGGGCGGCCTGAGCAAGGCTCAGAACCATTACGATGGGTTGATCGTGCTGCCAGAGGAGCGGACCTTGTTCGACCGCTACCAGGTCCTGGAGCGCCAGTACATGACCTTGCAGGGGCAGGTGGTGCAGTTGGCCACCGATGGGCATGTTCAGGATGCAGCGGTGCTGGTCAACGGCGAGATGAACCAGCTGGCCGACCAGATGACCGCCACGCTCAACGAGCTTATCGAGCTGAACAACCACCAGGCCAACTCCGCCACAGACCTGGCCGAGGCCGTGTACAACGGCGCCAAGGTCTGGGTCGGCGTGCTGCTTGTGATCGCCCTGAGCCTCACCGTGGTGCTCGCCCTGGCCCTGACCCGCAGCATCGTGCGACCGCTCGGGCAGTCGCTGAAGGTGGCCGAGACGGTCGCCACGGGCGACCTCACGCCGCAGATCACCGTGCAGGGCGACGATGAGCCGGCGCGCCTGCTGGCGGCGCTCAAGAGCATGCAGCAGAGCCTGCGCGAGACCATCGGGCGGATTTCCGATTCAGCCAGCCAGCTGGCCTCGGCGTCCGAAGAGCTGAGCGCGGTCACCGAAGACGCCACCCGCGGCCTGCAGCAGCAGAGCATGGAGATCGAGCAGGCCGCGACCGCGGTGAACCAGATGACGGCGGCGGTGGAGGAGGTGGCGAGCAATGCGGTGGCCACCTCGGAGGCTTCCCGCGAGTCCGACCAGATCGCCCGCCGTGGGCGCGAGCAGGTGCAGGCCACGGTCACTGCCATCGAGGCGCTCGCCAATGGCGTGGCGGGCAACGCCGAAGAGGTGGGGCAACTGGCCCAGCAGGTGCACGACATCAGCAAGGTGCTGGATGTGATCGGCTCGATCGCCGAGCAGACCAACCTGCTGGCGCTAAACGCTGCTATCGAGGCGGCGCGGGCCGGCGAGGCCGGGCGTGGGTTCGCCGTGGTCGCTGACGAGGTGCGGGCGCTGGCCCACCGCACGCAGACCTCGACCCAGGAGATCGAGCAGATGATCGTGGCTATTCGCAGCGGCGCCGAGCGGGCCGTGCAGGGCATGCAGCACAGCGACGCCCAGGCCCGTTCGACCTTGGACGGCGCCCATGCCGCCGGCCAGGCGCTGGAAGCGATCGCAGCGGCCATCGGCCAGATCAATGAGCGCAACCTGGTGATCGCCAGTGCCTCGGAGCAGCAGGCCCAGGTGGCGCGGGAGGTGGACCGCAACCTGACCACCATTCGCGACCTGGCGCACCAGTCCTCGGCCGGGGCCGAAGAAACGTCCGCCGCGAGCCAGGCGCTGTCGCGGCTGGCGGTGGACCTGAACACCCTGGTACAGCGGTTTTCGGTATAAGGGCCATCGCGGGGCACAAAAAAAACGCCCGGACTTTGGTCCGGGCGTTCTCGTTCAGCGGATCAGCCGATCACTTGCCAGTCCAGCGCTTGAGCACCAGGGTGGCGTTGGTGCCGCCGAAGCCGAAGCTGTTGCTCATGACCGTGTCGATCTTGGCGTTCTCTTCGGTCTTGCGCAGCACCGGCAGGTCGGCGACTTCCGGGTCCAGCTCGTCGATGTTGGCGGAGCCGGCGATGAAGTTGTTCTCCATCATCAGCAGGCAGTAGATCGCCTCGTGCACGCCCGCGGCGCCCAGCGAGTGGCCCGACAGGCTCTTGGTCGAGCTGATCTTCGGTGCCTTGTCGCCGAACACTTCACGCACGCCCTTCATCTCGGCGACGTCGCCGACCGGGGTGGAGGTGCCGTGGGTGTTCAGGTAGTCGATCGGGGTGTCGACGGTGGACAACGCCTGCTGCATGCAGCGGATCGCGCCTTCGCCGCTCGGGGCGACCATGTCGTAGCCGTCTGAAGTCGCGCCGTAGCCGACGATCTCGGCATAGATCTTGGCGCCACGGGCCAGGGCATGTTCCAGTTCCTCGACCACCACCATGCCACCGCCGCCGGCGATGACGAAGCCGTCACGGTCGGCGTCGTAGGCGCGCGAGGCCAGTTCCGGGGTTTCGTTGCGCTTGGTCGACAGGGCGCCCATGGCGTCGAACAGGAACGACTGGCTCCAGTGCTCTTCTTCACCGCCACCGGCGAAGACGATGTCCTGCTTGCCCCACTGGATCTGCTCCAGGGCGGTGCCGATGCAGTGTGCGGAAGTGGCGCAGGCCGACGAGATCGAGTAGTTGATGCCCTTGATCTTGAACGGGGTGGCCAGGCACGCCGACACGGTGCTGCCCATGGTGCGGGTGACACGGTAGGGGCCGACGCGCTTGACGCCTTTTTCGCGCAGGGTGTCCAGGGCTTCCATCTGGTTCAGGGTGGAAGCACCGCCGGAGCCGGCAACCAGGCCGGTGCGCGGGTTGGAAACCTGCTCTTCGGTCAGGCCGGCGTCCTTGATCGCGTCCTGCATGGCGAGGTACGCATAGGCGGCGGCGTGGCCGACGAAGCGATAGACCTTGCGGTCGATCAGCTCTTCGAGGTTGAGGTCGATGGAACCGGAAACCTGGCTACGCAGCCCCATTTCCTTGTATTCCGGGTTGTAACGGATACCCGGACGGCTGTTGCGCAGGTTTTCGGTGACGGTAGCTTTGTCATTGCCCAGGCACGATACGATGCCCAGACCAGTGATCACGACGCGGCGCATGCGAATAACCCTTAGAAATTGTCAGTGGAGGTGAACACGCCGACCCGCAGGCCTTCGGCGGTGTAGATCTCGCGACCGTCGACGCTGACCGAGCCATCGGCGATGGCCATGTTCAGCTTGCCCTTCAGGACGCGCTTGATATGAATGTTGTAGGTGACTTTCTTGGCTTCCGGCAGGACCTGGCCAAAGAACTTCACTTCGCCCGAACCCAGGGCGCGGCCACGGCCCGGCAGGCCCTGCCAGCCGAGGAAGAAGCCGACCAGCTGCCACATGGCGTCCAGGCCCAGGCAGCCCGGCATCACCGGATCGCCTTCGAAGTGGCAGGCGAAGAACCACAGGTCCGGATTGATATCCAGCTCGGCGACCAATTCACCTTTGCCGAACTTGCCGCCTTCCTCGCTGATATGGGTGATGCGATCGACCATCAGCATGTTCGGGGCGGGCAGTTGCGCATTACCGGGGCCGAACAGCTCACCGCGACTGCAGCGCAGCAGGTCTTCCCGAGTAAAGGCGTGTTGTTTGGTCATGCGAGCTCCTCAATAACCCCCTGCGGCAGGGGATGAATCTTCCCGGCCGGCCCGAAGCGCTTGGCATTCGAGGCGGCAGCCTACAGGTAGACTATTGCGTTGTGGTGAAAGTCACAGCGCACCTGGCAAAAGAAGTACAGGTGTGCACTGAAATGTTATTTTCCGGCCCTGCGGCGGTCCTGTCCAGTCCTTAAGACTGCCGCACTTTAGCATTTATCGCCAGTCGCGGCTGTCCGACCCGGCAACCAGCGTTGCAGGATGCGTTGCAGATCGGTGCGTTTGAACGGCTTGCTCAGGTAATCGTTCATTCCGGCGGCCAGGCAGCGTTCGCGGTCGCCCTGCAACGCGCTGGCGGTCAGGGCGATGATCGGCAGGCCCGCGCTGCCCGGCAGCTGGCGGATGCGCCGGGTGGCCTCGTAGCCGTCGACATGCGGCAGGCGGCAATCCATCAGCACGGCGGCAAAGCGTTGCTGGCCGACCAGGTCGACGGCCTGGGCGCCGTCCATCGCCAGGCTCACCTCGAAACCGAGGCTGCGCAGCATCGCTTCGATGACGCTCTGGTTGACCGGGTTGTCCTCCACCAGCAGCACTCGCCCGCCGCCTTTGCCTGTCGCGCTGTCCTGGGGCGCAACGGGCAGGGTGGCGGGGGTGCTGGCCAGGGCCAGTGGCATTTCCAGGGTGAAGGTCGAGCCCAGCCCCTCGCGGCTCTCGCCGCGCAGCTGGCCGCCCATGCGCTCGGCCAGGGTGCGGGCGATCGATAGGCCCAGCCCGGTGCCGCCATAGCGCCGGGAGATGGTGTTGTCGGCTTGCTGGAAGGCCACGAACATCATCTCCAGGCGGTTGCTGTCGATACCGATGCCGGTGTCGCGCACGGTGCAGGTCAGCCAGATCAACTGGCGATCGAGCACCTGCCAGCGGGCCTCGATGGCCACCTCGCCGCGCTCGGTGAACTTCAGTGCGTTGCCCACCAGGTTCAGCAGGATCTGGCGAATGCGCGTCGGATCGCCCACCACCTGCAGCGAGTTCATGCCCGGCGGCAGTTGCAGGCGCAGGTCCAGGTTGCGCTGCTGGGCGCTGTGCTGGAACGACTGCACGCTGCTGGTGATCAGCTCGCCGAGGTTGAAGTCGATATGTTCCAGCTCCAGGGTGGTGCGCTCGATCCGCGAGAAGTCGAGGATATCGTTGATCACCTTGAGCAGGTGGCCGGTGGATTCGCTGGCCACGGCGGTGTAGTCGGCCTGTTCGCCGGTCAGCTCGGTCGTCTCGAGCAACTGCAGCATGCCCAGCACGCCGTTCATGGGGGTGCGCAACTCGTGGCTCATCATCGCCAGGAAGTCCGACTTGGCGCGGTTGGCCTGCTCGGCTTCTTCGCGGGCCTGGATCAGCTGGCCCATGGCCTGTTGCTGTTCGTGGGCGGCCTGGTCAAGGGCGCTGGCCAGATTGTTGATGTGCCGGGCCAGGTGGCCCAGCTCACTGTCGTCGACCACCGGCAAAGGCGCGTTGAAGTCGCCTTGCTGGATCGCCCGGACCGCGTGGCCCATGTCGCTGATCGGCTTGGACAGGCTGGTGGCCAGGCGCCGCGCCAGCAGGAAGGTGAACAGCAGGGCAAACAGGGCGAGGATCGCAGCCTTGATCACGATCTCCTGCTGGCGCTGGCTGAAGGCGTCGTCGGACATGCCGACGATCACCCGGCCGAGATAGTCGTCGCCGATGTTCGGCGCTGGCGCCTTGCCCTGCAGGAAGTCATTGTCCAGGCGGATCTGCTGCAGGCGGATCGGCGCCTGGAACACCTCGACACGCTGGGCGCGGCTTTGGCTTTCGTTGGGTTGCTCGACGTACACCAGGATATGGTTGCGGCTGTCCTGCACCTCGAGGAAACGCACGTGGGGAATACTCAGGGTGGCGCGCATCAGGCTCTCGAGGACTTCGTTGTTGCCCGAGATCACCCCGTACTCCGAGGCCGGCGCCAACTGGTTGGCGATCAGTTGCCCGGTGTGGTTGAGTTCCTGGCGCAGGTCCTGGATCCGCACGAAGGTGAAGAAGCTGATCAGCAGCAGGGTCAGCAACAGGGCGGGGCCCAGGCTGATGATCTGGGTACGGGTATGGATGTCCCAGCTCAGGCGCTTGCTCATGGGGTGGGGGCTCCTTCGGCGAGGGCCAGGGCGGCGGCGACCGGGTCTATCGCTTCCAGGCCAAGGGCGCGAGCCACCTGCTGGTTGCCGCTGACACCGAAGTGCGCGGGGTAGAGGCTGCGCGGCCAGCGACCTGGAGGCAGGTCGAGCAGTTGCCCGAGCACCGCCAGCCAGTCGTCCTGGTCGCTGTAGGTGCTGGCCAGGGCGCCGGCACGGACGAAGCCGACGTTCGGCCCAATCAGCGCCATCTGTCGGCCATAGCTGCTGAGCAGCACGTTCTTGGCCGACTTGGAGTTGTACAGGTCGGGATCGTCCAGGCCGAGCAGCACGTCGCTGTTGCCCAGCAGGGCCTGCAGGGGACGGCTGTCGCGCAGGTCGGGCCAGTCCTGGGCGACGATTTCCAGGCCCAATGAACTGGCGGCCTGGCGCAGCTCGTCGAGCAAGAAACGGCTGTGTTCGCCGTACAGCACGCCGATGCGCCGTGCCTGCGGCAACAGGTATCGGGTCAGGCGCAGTTGCCGGGCCATGGGCGGGTCGCTCCAGAGCAGGGTCAGGTAGGCGGGGCGCGAGGCGCCCAGGCGCTGCTCGGCCTGGACCCGACTGACCCGAAGCGCCAGCGCTGCCGGTCCTGCGGCCTCGCCCAGGCGCCATTCAAGGGCTGGGGTGTCGAGCAGGATCAGCCGGGTGTCTGCCTTGAGCTTGCCCGGGCTCGGCAGTTGCTCGACAGTCTGGAACCGTACCTGGTCGTTGGGGCGACGTTTTTCCAGGGCGGTGACGAAGCTGCGAATGCCGGGCTGGTCCTCGGCGCCCACCAGCAGGATTTCGCTGGCGGACAGCGATCCCAGGGGCCATAGGCACAGCAGCAACAGGCGCAGCAGACGGACCATCAGAATTCCAGCTCCGCGCTGACGCTCAGGCGGTGGCGGCTGTCGTAGCGGTTCTGCTCCAGGGTGACCGGTTCGTCGTCCAGGCGCTGCTGCCACAGCGCGGCCAGCTCCAGGTTGCTGCCGTGCACCTTGAAACGCTTGGCCAGGCGCAGGTCGACCCGTTCGTAACGGTAACCATTGAGGGCGTCGTCACCGTAGTAGAAAAGGGCGCTGGACCAGCCTTCGCCCCAGTCGCGCAGCCAGCCGGCCGAACCGCTGTTGCGTGCGCTCAGGCGCCGGTCGTTGGGGTTGCTGGCCCAGGCGTCGACGTAGGCGTAGGTCAGGCGCAGGCGATCGCGCTGGGTGGCGCGCCAGTCGAACTGCGCCTCGCTGCCGCTGAAGCGCGCCTTGTTGGCGTTGCTGGCGATGTACTGGTTGTTCCTCAACGGCTCACTGATCATCCCGGTGATCTCGTCATAGAACAGTTTCACGTCCATGCTCAGGTCGATGTCGGTGAAATAGCCGTTGTAGCCGAGTTCACGCGAGCGCATGCGTTCCTGGTCGAGGTTGCCCGGGCCGCGGGTCTTGACGAAATATTCGCCGTTATGCAGGCCATACAGGTTGGGCGACAGGTTCTTGACCGTGTAGCTCCAGTTGACGTTGTTCTCGAACATGTCCGGCGAGCGGATCGCCTCGGAATACACGGCGCGCAGGCCGTGGCGCGGGGTGATCAGGTAGTTCACCGCCACCCGTGGGGTGAGCGAGTTGCCGGACAGTTGCGAGTGCTCGTGCATCGCCCCGCCCTGGACGATCCAGTGTTCGTCGATGCGCCATTCGAGCTGGCCGAACAGGCGCCAGGTCTGGTCATCGATGCTGCCGTTGAAGTAGGTCTGCGAGTCGGCCTTGTCGTAGCGGTAGTTCATGCCGGTGACCAGGCGCAGGCTGTCGGCCAGGCTCAGGGTGTCCTGGATTTCCAGGTCGTAGCGGGTCTCGCGGGTGCTCTGGTCGACGTCGCCGCAGATCGTTTCCATGCCGTTGTGGGGTTGTCCCACATTGGTCCATTGCTTGCTGATTTCATTGATCAGTGCCTGCTCCAGTGGATTGTTGCTGAGGTGTTGGCCACTGGCATTACGGGCGACTTTCTCGGCGAGGTTCGGATTCAATTGCCACAGTCGTGTGAGTTCCGGGCTGAACGCCAGAGCCGCATCACAGGCACGCCATACCTGCTGGCGGTCGAAGTGCTGGGCCGAGCCCTGCACATACAGGCTGTGTTCGGGGTTCAGGTCGATGTTCCAGCGCACCGAACCTGCGTAGTCCTTGGCGTTGACATCGGCATTGTCGCCGGCCCGGTAGTTGCCGAACACCGGCTGGTAGGTATAGGGCCGCTGGTTGCTGCCCTCCTTGGCCGCCAGTTGCCATTCCAGGGTCTGGTTCGGCGCCAGGGTGTGGCTGGCGTTGAGGTTGACGCGGTTGAGCCGGCGGCTGTCGCGGTAGTCGCGGCCGAACTGGTCGTGGTCGAAGCCATCGTCCTGCTGGCCGGAGAGCGACAGGCGCAGGTCGCCGCTGTCCCAGCCAAAGCCCTGGCTCGCGTAGTAATCGTTGATGCCATCCTGGCCGCGGCTCAGCTTGACCCGGGTGCCATGGCTGTCGGCCGGGTTGCGGGTGAGGATGTTGACCACCGCCATCAGCGCGTTGGCACCGTAGCTGACGGTGTTGGGACCGCGGAACACCTCGATGCGCTCGATATCCTCGATCGCCACCGGGATATCGCTCCAGTCCACCGTGGCCAGGCCCGCGCGGTATACCGAGCGGCCATCGATCAGCACCTGCATGCGCCGGGCATCGCTGACATTGCTGCCATGGTAGTTCACCGTCGACTGATTGCCAGCGCCGTACCCGATCATCATCCCCGGCACCAGGCGCAGCAATTCGGGAATATCGCGGGCGCCGCTGGCGCGGATCAGCTCGCTGTCCAGCACGGTCATGCTGCCAGGCACCGCCGCCGGGGATTGTTTCAGGCGCGTGGCGGTCAGAACCTGCGGCAGGTCCTGGTTGTCGATGAACAGGTCGTCGGCCAGGGCCGGCCCGCCCAGCAGGGCGGTCAGCAACAGCAGGCGAGGATACGGGGGCGTGCCAGGGAACACGAAACGGCCTTGTTTCAGAAATGAATCAGGCATGTTAACCGACCCTACGGCTTTTGCCAGTGATCGGCGGATGGCCTATTGCCGCATCGCCCCCCTGAACTTTCTCTATTGTGTTCGGGTGCGTGGGCTGGCCCCACGATGCATACGCACTGGTTCTGTCGCATCGGCACCGTATAATGCCCGGGTCGCCACTTACTTTATTGGTTAACGGATTGGATATGACTGAACAGCAACCTGTTGCGGTTCTTGGAGGCGGCAGCTTCGGCACCGCCGTGGCGAATCTCCTGGCCGAGAATGGCCATCCGGTGCGGCAGTGGATGCGCGACCCGGCGCAGGCCGAGGCGATGCGCGTCGATCGCGAGAACCCGCGCTACCTCAAGGGCATCCGCCTGCATGACGGCGTCGAGCCGGTCAACGACCTGCTTGCCACCTTGCAGGGCAGCGCGTTGATCTTCGTCGCCTTGCCGTCGAGTGCCTTGCGCAGCGTGCTTGCTCCCCACGCCGAGCTGCTGCGTGGCAAGGGGCTGGTCAGCCTGACCAAGGGCATCGAGGCGCACACCTTCAAGCTGATGAGCCAGATCCTCGAAGAGATCGCCCCCCAGGCGCGCATCGGCGTGCTGTCGGGCCCCAACCTGGCCCGCGAGATCGCCGAGCATGCGCTGACCGCCACCGTGGTCGCCAGCGAGGACGAGGCGTTGTGCCAGCAGGTACAGGCCGTGCTGCATGGCCGTACCTTCCGCGTCTACGCCAGTGCCGACCGCTTCGGCGTCGAACTGGGCGGCGCGCTGAAGAACGTCTACGCCATCATTGCCGGCATGGCCGTGGCTTTGGGGATGGGCGAGAACACCAAGAGCATGCTGATCACCCGCGCCCTGGCCGAGATGACCCGCTTCGCCGTGAGCCAGGGCGCCAATCCCATGACCTTCCTGGGGTTGGCTGGGGTCGGCGACCTGATCGTCACCTGCTCGTCGCCCAAGAGCCGCAACTACCAGGTCGGCCATGCCCTTGGCCAGGGCCTGAGCCTGGAACAGGCGGTCAGCCGTCTGGGCGAGGTGGCCGAGGGCGTCAACACGCTCAAGGTGCTCAAGGCCAAATCCCAGGAAGTGGGTGTGTACATGCCGCTGGTGGCGGGCCTGCACGCGATCCTGTTCGAAGGGCGCACGCTCAACCAGGTGATCGAGCACCTGATGCGCGCTGAGCCCAAGACCGATGTCGATTTCATTTCCACCAGCGGTTTCAATTGAGGGAGCGACCATGAACGATACCCCCGAGCGCGAGTCGATCATCCTGCGAGTGCTGTGGATGCTGGTATTCCTGGTGGCCTGGCAACTGGCCGAGCTGCTGCTCGGCGGCCTTGTGCTGGTGCAACTGATCTACCGGCTGGTCTATGGCGCGCCCAGCGCCAGCCTGATGAACTTCGGCGACAGTCTCAGCCAGTACCTGGCGCAGATCGGCCGCTTCGGCACCTTCCACTGCGACCAGAAGCCCTGGCCGTTCGCCGACTGGCCGACGCCGCGTGCGCCGGAGGGCGAGGCGCCGCACGCCGTCGCACCGGCAGCGCACCCAGTGCGTGACGAGGAGCCCAAGCTGTGAAGCTCTGGGTGCTGCGCCACGGCGAGGCGGAACCCCGGGCCAACAGCGACGCCGAGCGACGCCTGACCGCCCACGGTCGCGAGCAGGTGCTGCGCAGTGCCGCGCACCTGCTCGGCCAGCCGCTGCAGGCGATCATCGCCAGCCCCTACGTACGCGCCCAGCAGACCGCCGCCCTGGTGCACGGCGCGCTGGGCTTTGCCGAGCCGGTACGCACGGTGCCCTGGCTGACGCCGGACAGCGACGTGCAGCAGGTGATCGGCGAAGTCGAGCGCCTGGGGCTCGAGCATGTGCTGCTGGTCAGCCACCAGCCGCTGGTGGGCAGCCTGGTTGGTCTGCTCGAGCATGGCCATGGCCAGCAACCGGCGCCGTTGAGCACCGCGAGCCTGGCCGAACTGCAAGGGGACTGGCCATTGGCGGGGCTGATGACCCTGCGTGGCCTGCGTCATTCCGGCTGAGCCCTGGCAACTGGCATTTCTGTCAGTTGCCGGCCTGTCGTCTGGTCAAGTAGCGTGGCGCCGTGGCTGAGTCATGCAGCCGCGCAGGCACAGGGAGAGGCAAATGAGCCGTTATCGACTGGAGCTGGTGCGCTCCGTGAACCCGCAATCGCTGCTCGACAAGCTCAGTGATGCGCGTGCCCTGGACTTTGCGGAATACCGCCTGTTGCAGGACTGCGCCGACGCCAAGCTCGACGAGCTGATGCGCCGCTTCGAAGGCCAGTACGAACTCGAGCAGTTGCGCCAGGCCAGCATTCGCATGGCCCATTTGCTGCAGACCAGTTGCCTGGCCCTGCGCCGGTTGGCCGACAATGAAGCGGACCGCAGCCTGGCCCGCGAAGCGCTGGATTGGCAATTGGGCTACATGCGCGCCTGCCTGCACCGTTCGCTGGCCAGTCTCGAGCGCAGCCGAATGACCTGATCGCCACCGGCGATGACCTTTCCGAACGTTGCCGGCAGGGATCGGCTTACCGACAATGGGCCATCCATCCCCGTGCAGAGCAGGCGGCCATGTCGCAGCAGATCTTCTTCGCCCACGCCAACGGCTTTCCCTCGGCCACCTACGGCAAGCTGTTCGCCGCCCTGAGGCCGGACTACGAGGTATGTCACCTGGCGCAGCATGCCCACGACCCGCGCTTTCCGGTCAACGACAACTGGCAGAACCTGGTGGACGAATTGCTGCATCACCTCGAGCAGCAGAACGCGCCGGTCTGGGGTGTCGGCCATTCGCTGGGCGGCGTGCTGCACCTGCATGCGGCGTTGCGCCGACCGGAGTTCTACCGCGGGGTGGTGATGCTCGACTCGCCGGTGTTGACCCGCGCGGACGAGTGGCTGATCCAGGCCGCCAAGCGCCTGGGCTTCATCGACCGCATCACCCCGGCCGGGCGCACCCTGGGCCGGCGCGAGGCATTTCCCGATCGCGACAGCGCCCGTACCTATTTTGCCGGCAAGTCCCTGTTCCGCCACTTCGATCCGGACTGCCTTGAAGCCTACCTGGAGCATGGCCTGGAGCAGGGCGAGGAAGGCCTGCGCCTGCGCTTCGACCCGGCCACGGAGATCGGCATCTACCGCAGCATTCCCCATGTCAGTCCGGCCCGGCCACGCCAGTTGCAGGTGCCGTTGGCGATGGTGCGCGGCGCCCAGAGCCGGGTGATCCGCAAGCACCATGCCCTGGCCGTGCGCGCCATGGCCAAGGGCGAGTACCACAGCTTGCCCGGTGGGCACATGTTCCCCCTGGAACGGCCCACCGACACCGCCGGCCTGATCAAGGGCCTGTTCGACCGCTGGAGCCAGGCATGAGCGCCCAGGTCGAGGAGATCCGCCTGACGCTTGGCCATATCGAGCTGGCCGCGCACCTGTTTGGCCCGGCCGACGGCCTGCCGGTGATCGCCCTGCATGGCTGGCTGGACAACGCCAACAGCTTCGCCCGCCTGGCGCCGCACCTGAAGGGGCTGCGCATCGTCGCCCTGGACCTGGCCGGACATGGCTACTCCGGGCATCGTCCGGTCGGCGCTGGTTATGCGCTGGCCGACTACGCTCATGACGTGCTGCGGGTTGCCGAGCAGCTGGGCTGGGCGCGCTTCGGCCTGCTCGGCCATTCGCTGGGGGCGATCATCTCGGTGCAACTGGCCGGGGCCTTGCCCGAGCGGGTCAGCCACCTGGCGCTGATCGACGGGGTGATTCCGCCGACGCTCAGCGAACAGGACGCCGCCGAGCGCTTGGGGCTGGCGTTGCAGGCGCAACTGCGCCTGGAAGGCAAGCGCAAGTCGGTGTACGCGACCCTGGAGGAGGGCGTCGAGGCGCGCATGAAAGGCATGGTCGCGGTCAGCCGTGAAGCCGCCGAACTGCTGGCCCAGCGTGGGCTGATGCCGGTGCCCGGCGGCTACAGCTGGCGCAGCGACAGCCGCCTGACCTTGCCCTCGCCAACCCGCCTGAACCAGGACCAGGCCATGGCCTTCGTCAAACGCATCGCCTGCCCGGCCTGCCTGGTGGTGGCCGCCGACGGCATGCTGGCGCGCCACACGCAGCTGCTGGAGCAGCTACCCTTCGAGCAGGTGACCCTGCCGGGCGGCCACCACCTGCACCTGAACGACGCCGAGGGCGCGGCCCTTGTCGCAGACTGTTTCAATCGCTTTTTTGGCATTCCTTGACTTGCACCGGACAACTGTCGAGGCTTGGCGGGTTGAAAGGGAGACAACCATGTACATGCCAGACATCCACGCGCCTTGCCCCGCCACCTGCGAGGGTGGTCGATGAGCGCACCTGTTTTCGTTCGCGGCGCCATCGCCGCCTGCCTCGCCATCGCCAGCCCCTTATTGTGGGCCGGCAGCCTACCGGTCCCGCCTGACGCCAAGGTGGTCGACCAGCGCCCGGCGGTGGAACAGGAGCGGGTCTACCCCCTGGGGCCGCTGCGCAAGATCAGCGGTCGCCTGCGGGTCGACGACAAGGTCGAGAGCCGTGGCCAGGTCAGTTCCGTGACCTACGAATTGCCGGTCGAGCGCAGCGCCCGCGAAGCCTTCACCAGCGCCCGCGAGGCCCTGCAGCAGGAGGGCGGCTATCCGTTGTTCTGGTGCCAGGGCCGCGATTGCGGCGAGGCCAGCCTGTGGGCCAACGACGTGTTCGCCAATGCCCGGCTCAATGGCGGTGACGAGCAGCAGGCGTTCATCCTGCTGCGCCGTTCCGCCGAGGAAGCCGACACCCTGGTGGCGCTGTACAGCGTGACCCGCGGCAACCGCCGTGCCTATCTGCATGTCGAGGAGTTCGTCTCTGGCAGCCCGCTGGGCGAGCTGTTGCCTACCGCCGCCACGGTGCTGCGCGAACTGCGCGATACCGGCAAGCTCGACTACCCTGATCTGGCCGAGCCCCAGACTACCTGGGCAACGCTGTTGGCCCGCAGCCTGAACCTCGACAGCACCCTGCGCGCCAGCCTCAGCGGCAAGGGCGCCGAGGCCTGGCGCGAGCAACTGGTCAAGGCCGGCGTGCGCAGCGCCCGGCTGGAGGTCGGCGACGCCCCGACCGAAGGCCTGCACCTGGAACTGATCCGTTGAGTGAGCGCCACCATGGCCAACAATGACCGCCTGTTGATCCAGATCCTGCTGCTGACCCTGCTGGGTGCCGCGCTGTGGGTGATGGCACCGTTCATCTCGGCGCTGCTGTGGGGCGCCATCCTGGCCTTTGCCAGCTGGCCGCTGATGCGCCTGCTGACTCGCGTGCTCGGCGGGCGCGAAACCCTCGCCGCGAGCCTGCTGACCACGGTCTGGATCCTGCTGGTGGCGCTGCCGCTGGTATGGCTGGGTTTCAACCTGGCCGACCATGTACGCGATGCCACCGCGTTCATTCGCGACGTGCAGGTCGATGGCCTGCCGGACGCGCCCGCCTGGGTGGCGGGCATTCCGTTCGTGGGCGAACGCCTGGTGAGCTGGTGGGAGTCGTTCGACCAGCAGGGCGCGGCCTTGCTGGCCTCGGCCAAGCCGTATCTGGGCCAGGTCGGCAACTGGTTGCTGGCGCGCAGCGCGCAGATCGGCGGCGGGGTGCTGGAGCTGACCCTGAGCTTGGTGTTCGTGTTCTTCTTCTACCGCGACGGGCCGCGCCTGGCGGCCTTCGTCCACCGCCTGCTGCAACGGCTGGTGGGTGATCGCGCCGAGTACTACGTCGACCTGGTGGCCGGCACCGTGCAGCGGGTGGTCAATGGCGTGATCGGTACCGCCGCGGCCCAGGCCCTGCTGGCGCTGATCGGCTTCCTGATCGCCGGTGTGCCGGGGGCGATCGTGCTTGGCCTGGTGACCTTCATGCTCAGCCTGATCCCCATGGGCCCGCCGCTGGCCTGGATCCCCGCCACTGCTTGGCTGGTGTCCAAAGGCGACTATGGCATGGCGGTGTTCCTCGGCATCTGGGGCACCTTCGTCATCAGTGGCGTGGACAACGTGCTCAAACCGTACCTGATCAGCCGGGGCGGCAACCTGCCGCTGGTGATCGTGCTGCTGGGGGTGTTCGGTGGCCTGATCGCGTTCGGCTTCATCGGCCTGTTCATCGGGCCGACCCTGCTGGCGGTGGGGTACAGCCTGCTGCTGGACTGGAGCCGCAATTCCGCGCAGCACACGCCGCAACGTTGATCTTTCGGGCCTCTTCGCGGGTAGAGCCGCGAAGAGGCCCGTGCAGCGATCCGGTGGACCTGATCTTTACGCTTTCTTTATGCCCTGACCCCACCCCCGATCTCGCCCCTTTACGCCCCTCCCTCGGACAATTTCCCCAAAGCGGCCTTCACGCCGCAACCAGGGGAGATTCACTCATGTACATGCTTGACGGACTGTCACTGCTTCTGGCGGTGGCGTTGGCGGTTTACCTGCTGGTGGCGCTGCTGCGCGCCGACCGCGGCTAAGGGGCGACCATGCACAGTTACGATTACCTGCTGCTGCTGGCGTTCTTCGCCATCGTGCTGCTGCCGGCGCCCTGGCTCGGGCGTTTCTACTACAAGGTGATGGAAGGCCAGCGCACCTGGCTGTCGCCGCTCCTCGGTCCAGTGGAGCGGGGCTGCTACAGCGTGGCCGGCGTGCGTGCAGACCAGGAGCAGAGCTGGAAGCAGTACACCCTGGCCCTGCTGGCCTTCAACCTGGTCGGTTTCTTGATGGTGTTCGGCGTCCTGCAACTGCAGGGCAGCCTGCCGCTCAACCCGCAGCACCTGCCGGGCCAGGAATGGTCGCTGGCGTTCAACACCGCGGTCAGCTTCATGACCAACACCAACTGGCAGGCCTACAGCGGTGAAGCCTCGGTCAGCTACCTGAGCCAGATGATCGGCCTGACCGTGCAGAACTTCGTCAGCGCCGCCACCGGCCTTGCCGTGCTGGTCGCCTTGTGCAGGGGTATCGCCCGGCGCTCGGCCAGCACCCTGGGCAACTTCTGGGTCGACCTGACCCGCGCCACCCTCTACGGCCTGCTGCCGCTGTGCCTGGTGCTGGCGCTGCTGCTGGTCTGGCAGGGCGTGCCGCAGACCTTTGCCGACTACGTCCACGCCGTGACCCTGCAAGGCACCGACCAGACCATCCCGCTGGGCCCGGCCGCCAGCCAGATCGCCATCAAGCAACTGGGCACCAACGGCGGCGGCTTCTTCGGCGTCAACTCGGCGCACCCGTTCGAGAACCCCACGGCCTGGAGCAACCTGTTCGAGGTGGCTTCGATCATCCTGATCCCGGTGGCCCTGGTGTTCACCTTCGGCCATTACGTCAAGGACCTGCGCCAGAGCCGCGCGATCATCGCCTGCATGCTGGCGCTGTTCCTGATCGGCGGCAGCACCGCGCTGTGGTCGGAGCATCAGCCCAACCCGGCCCTGGAAAGCGCCCAGGTTCAGCAGAGCGCGCCACTGGAAGGCAAGGAGAGCCGCTTCGGTACCACCGGTTCCGTGCTGTGGACGGTGACCACCACCTCCGCCTCCAACGGCTCGGTCAACGCCATGCACGACAGCCTCAACCCGATTACCGGCATGGTGGCGATGGTCAACATGATGCTTGGCGAAGTGATCTTCGGCGGCGTCGGCGCCGGCCTCTACGGCATGCTGCTGTTCGTGTTGATCGCGGTGTTCCTGGCCGGCCTGATGATCGGCCGCACCCCGGAGTACCTGGGCAAGAAGCTGCAGGCCCGTGAAGTGCAACTGCTGGTGGCGAGCCTGCTGGTGATGCCGGTGGGCGTGCTGATCCTCGGTGCCATTGCCGCCAGCCTGCCCGGGCCGGCCGGCGCGGTGACCAACCCCGGCGCCCACGGTTTCAGCCAGCTGTTGTACGCCTACACCTCCGGCGCTGCCAACAACGGTTCGGCCTTCGCCGGTTTCGGCGCCAACACGGTGTACCACAACGTGATGATCGGCTTGGCCATGCTGATCGGTCGCTTCGGCTACATCCTGCCGGTGTTGGCCCTGGCCGGCGGCCTGGCGGCGAAGAAGAGCGCGCCGCAAGGCCTCAACAGCTTCCCCACCCACGGCCCGCTGTTCACCACGCTGCTGCTGGTGACCATCCTTTTGGTCGGCGGCCTGACCTTCCTGCCGGCCCTGGCCCTGGGGCCGATTGCCGAACACCTGAGCCTGGGTTTCTGAGGAATACACAATGAACATGCCCATTCCCGAAGTGAAGGCGCATCAAGGCGCCAAGGACCAGACCCGCTTCAGCGCGTTGTGGCGCCCGGCCCTGGTCCAGGCTTTCGTCAAGCTTGATCCGCGCCAGCTCAAGCGCGCCCCGGTGATGCTGGTGGTGGCCCTCACCGCCGTGCTCACCACCGTGTTGTGCTTGGTGCCCGGCAGCGGCGTGAGCACCGGCGTGGCGGTGCAGATCGCCGTCTGGCTGTGGTTCACCGTGCTGTTCGCCAACTTTGCCGAAGCCCTCGCCGAAGGCCGTGGCAAGGCCCGCGCCGACAGCCTCAAGGCCGGCAGCCAGGGCCTGACCGCCAAGCGCCGCAAGAGCGACGGCAGTTTCGAGAGTGTCGCCGCCACCCAGCTTCGCAAGGACGATGTGGTGCGCGTCGTGGCCGGCGAGATGATCCCCGGCGACGGCGAGGTGCTCGAAGGCATCGCCGCGGTCAACGAGTCGGCGATCACTGGCGAGTCCGCCCCGGTGATCCGCGAGTCCGGCGGCGACCGCTCGGCGGTCACCGGCAACACCCGCCTGGTCTCCGACTGGCTGCTGATCCGCATCACCAGCAACCCGGGTGAGTCGACCCTGGACCGTATGATCGCCCTGGTCGAAGGCGCGAAACGCCAGAAAACCCCCAACGAGATCGCCCTGGACATCTTGCTGATCGGCCTGACCCTGATCTTCCTGATCGTGGTGGTTACCTTGCAGCCGTTCGCCCGTTTCGCCGGCGGCGAGCTGCCGCTGATCTTCCTCGCCGCGCTGCTGGTGACCTTGATCCCCACCACCATCGGCGGCCTGCTGTCGGCCATCGGCATCGCCGGCATGGACCGCCTGGTGCGCCTGAACGTGATCGCCCGCTCCGGTCGGGCGGTGGAGGCAGCTGGCGACGTGCACACCTTGATGCTCGACAAGACTGGCACCATCACCTTCGGCAACCGTCGTTGCAGCGCGCTGCACGCCGCCTCCGGGGTGACCGCCAAGGAGCTGGGGGAGGGCGCCTTGCTCGCCTCGCTGGCCGACGACACGGCCGAAGGCAAGTCGATCGTCGAGTACCTGCGTCAACTGCACGATTTCGACGAGCCCTCGAGCACGCAATATGAAGCCATCGCTTTCAGCGCCGAGACCCGGCTGTCGGGCATCGATTTCCAGCAGCGCCGCTACCGCAAGGGCGCCGTCGACGCGGTGCTGGCCTTCTGTGGTCTGCAACGCCTGGAGCTGCCCGCCGCCCTGGCCCGTGAAGTGGAGCGCATCGCCCAGAGCGGCGGCACGCCGCTGCTGGTGTGTGTCGACACGCACCTGCTCGGCGTGATCCACCTCAAGGACGTGGTCAAGCCCGGCATCCGCGAGCGCTTCGCCGAACTGCGCAAGCTCGGCATCCGCACCGTGATGGTCACCGGCGATAACCCGCTGACCGCCGCCGCCATCGCCGCCGAGGCCGGGGTGGACGACGTGCTCGCCGAAGCTACCCCCGAGAAGAAGCTGGCGCGCATCCGCCAGGAGCAGAACGACGGACGCCTGGTGGCCATGTGCGGCGACGGCGCCAACGACGCCCCGGCCCTGGCCCAGGCCGACGTGGGCATGGCCATGAACGACGGCACCCAGGCTGCCCGCGAGGCGGCCAACATGGTCGACCTGGACAGCGACCCGACCAAGCTGCTGGACGTGGTGCAGGTGGGCAAGGAACTGCTGGTCACCCGTGGCGCGCTGACCACCTTCTCCATCGCCAACGATGTGGCCAAGTACTTCGCCATCCTGCCGGCGCTGTTCGCCGCCATCTACCCGCAGCTGGGCGTGCTCAACCTGATGCACCTGGCCAGCCCGCAGAGCGCGATCCTCTCGGCCATCGTGTTCAACGCGCTGATCATCATCGTGCTGATCCCCCTGGCGCTGCGCGGGGTGCGGGTGCAGGCCGCCAGCGCCGCCCACCTGCTGCGGCGCAACCTGCTGATCTACGGCGTGGGCGGCATCATCGTGCCGTTCGCCGGGATCAAGCTGATCGACATGCTGCTCACTGCACTGCACTTGGTTTGAGGAGAGACTGACATGACCGCCTATGTACGCCCGGCCCTGAGCCTGATCCTGCTGATGACCGTGGTCACCGGCGCGCTGTATCCCCTGGCGGTGACCGGCATCGCCCAGGTCGCCTTCCCTGACCAGGCCAATGGCAGCCTGGTGCGCGATGATCGGGGCGAGGTGCGCGGTTCGGCGTTGATCGCCCAGGAATTCAAGGGTGACGCCTGGTTCCAGTCGCGGCCTTCGGCGGGGGCCTATGCCACCGTGGCCAGCGGCGCCAGCAACCTGGCGCCGAGCAACCCGGCGCTGGCCGAGCGCGTGAAAACTGATGCCGCCGCGCAGTACCAGGTGCAACAGGGGCCGGTGCCGCAGGCGCTGCTGACCACCTCGGGCAGCGGGCTGGACCCGCACCTGCCGCCCGAGGCGATCGCCTACCAGCTGCCGCGTGTGGCGGCGGCGCGACAGGTGCCGGTTGAGCGCTTGCAAGCGCTGGTGAATGAGGCCACCCTGCGACCACTGGTCGGGCCACCTGTTGTCAATGTGCTGGCGCTGAACCAGGCGCTTGAGCGCCTGGCGCCTGTGGCCGTGCACTGACCCTTGTAGGAGCGGCCTTGTGTCGCGAAAGGGCTGCGCAGCGGCCCCCAGGGTTCAAGTGTTTATACAAAGATCGCCGGGGCCGCTTTGCGGCCCTTTCGCGACACAAGGCCGCTCCCACAGTGACCGTGAACAAGCAAAGGATAAAACATGAGTGACTCCGCCCGCGCCGACGCGCTGTTGGCGGGCCTGCCCCGGGAAGGCCGGGGCAGGCTCAAGGTATTTCTCGGCGCCGCGCCCGGGGTCGGCAAGACCTTTTCCATGCTGCAGGCCGCCCACGCCCAGCAACGCCAGGGCGTGCGCGTGGTGGCCGGGGTGGTCGAGACCCACGGCCGCGCCGAGACCGAGGCCCTGCTCGGGGGCCTGACCCAGCAACCGCTGCTGCGCAGCGAGTACCGTGGCGTGATGCTCGAGGAAATGGACCTCGACGGCCTGCTCAAGGCCGCGCCCCCCTTGGTGCTGGTCGACGAACTGGCCCACACCAACGCCCCCGGCAGCCGCCACGCCAAGCGCTGGCAGGACGTGCAGGAACTGCTCGCCGCCGGCATCGACGTGTACACCACGGTCAACGTCCAGCACCTGGAAAGCCTCAACGACAAGGTCCGCGACATCACCGGCGTGCAGGTGCGCGAGACCCTGCCCGACTGGGTGCTGCAGGAGGCCTTCGAACTGGTGTTGATCGACTTGCCGCCGCGCGAGCTGCTCGAGCGTCTGCGCGAGGGCAAGGTCTACGTCCCCGAGCAGGCGCGGGCAGCCATCGAGGCCTATTTCTCCCAGACCAACCTCACCGCCCTGCGCGAGCTGGCCATGCAGACCGCCGCCGCCCAGGTCGATGCGGACCTGGCCAGCGGCTACCGCCAGCGTGGCCAGGAAGCACCGGCCCTGCGCGGTCGCCTGCTGGTGGGCATTGACGGCGACGACCAGGCCGAGCGCCTGGTGCGTCATGCCTGTCGCGTGGCCCAGCGTCGCCATCTGCCGTGGAGCGTGGTCCATGTCGACAATGGCCGACTGCGTGACGAGACGGCCCGCCATCGCTTGCAGGCCGCCCAGCAACTGGCCGAGCGCCTGGGCGGTGAAGTGGTGCTGCTGCGGGCCGGCGAGGTGGCCCGCACGCTGATCCAGCACGCCGACGAGCGCCGCGCCAGCCTGGTGCTGGTGGGCCAGTCCCGCGATCTGCTGCGTCGGCGCTTCTTCGGCGCCGGTGTCGCCGCGCGCCTGTTGCGCGAGAGCCACGGCCTGGAGATCAACGTGCTCGACCGCGACACCCAGCCGCAACCGGCGCGTGCGGCGGTCAAACGCGTGTGGGTATGGCGCCACTACCTGCTGGCGCTGTTCGCCACGATGCTGGCCACCGGCCTGGCCTGGGCCGTGTCGAGCCTGCTGGCGCTGCCCAATATCTCCCTGGTGTTCCTCGCCGCCGTGCTGTTGGTGGCGGTGCGCAGCAGCCTGGGTCCGGCGTTGGCCTGCGCGGCGTTGTCGTTCCTGACCTACGACTTCCTGTTCATCCCGCCGAACTTCTCCTTCGCCATCCAGCGTGAGGAGGACGTGCTGACCCTGGTGTTCTTCCTGCTGATGGCCGCGCTCACCGGCAACCTGGCCGCTCGCCAGCGTCGCCAACTGCAGGCCTTGCGCGAGACCCAGGCGCAGACCAACCAGTTGCTCGACCTGTCGCGCCGCCTGACCGTGGCCACCGACCGCCAGGCCGTGTTCAGCGCCGCCGGCCAGCATATGGATGGCTGGCAGGACGTGCAGGTGTGCCTGCTTGAACGCAGCGCCGATGGCTTGTTGCAGGTCGCCAGTGGCGGCAACCATGCCTTCACCGACAACGAACGCGCCGCCGCCGAGTGGGCCTGGCAGCATGGCCAGGCTGCAGGCTTTGGCAGCGACACCTTGCCTCACGGGCGTTGGTGGTGGTGGCCGTTGGCCGTGGAAGAGCAACCCTTGGCGCTGCTCGGCATTCGCCCCCGCGATGGCGAGCCGCTGAGCGCCCAGCGCCGCCGCCTGCTGAAGGCCCTGGCGCAACCCCTGGCCCAGGCCCTGGCCCGCGCACGCCTTGGCGAGCAACTGGAAGCCGCGCGCCTGCACGGTGAAACCGAGCAACTGCGCAGTGCCTTGCTCGCCTCGGTCTCCCACGACCTGCGTACCCCGCTGACGTCCATGCGCGGCAGTATCGACAGCCTGCTGGCCCTGGGCGACGCGATTCCCCCGGATGACCGCCGCGAACTGCTCGAAGGCACCCGCAACGAAGCCGAGCGCCTGGACCGCTACATCCAGAACCTGCTGGACATGACCCGCCTGGGCCACGGTACCCTCAAGCTGGCCCGCGACTGGGTGGCTCCGGCCGACATCGTCGGCAGTGCCCTCAATCGCCTGCGCGTGGTGCTGGCGCCCTTGCGCGTGCACACCGAAGTGCCGCCCGAGCTGCCGCTGTTGTTCGTGCATGCGGCGCTGATCGAGCAGGCGCTGATCAACGTGCTGGAGAACGCCGCCCGTTTTTCCCCGCCGCAGGGCCGCCTGGCGCTGCAGGTTTCGGTGCGTGACGAGCAGCTGTGCTTCGCGGTGGCCGACGAAGGTCCCGGCATCCCCCAGGACGAGCGTGAAAAGATCTTCGACATGTTCTACACCGCCGCCCGTGGCGACCGCGGCGGGCAGGGCACCGGCCTGGGCCTGGCGATCTGCCAGGGCATGATCGGCGCCCATGGTGGCCGCATCCTGGTCGATGATGGCATCGATGGCCACGGCACCTGCATCACTCTATGCTTGCCGCTGCCGACCCAACCCGATACTGAAAGTGAAGCCCCATGAGCCAAGCCGCCACCCTGCTGGTCATCGACGACGAGCCACAGATCCGCAAGTTCCTGCGCATCAGCCTGGCGTCCCAGGGCTACAAGGTGCTCGAAGCCGCCACCGGCGGCGAGGGCCTGGCCCAGGCCGCGCTGAACAAGCCCGACCTGGTGGTGCTCGACCTGGGCCTGCCGGACATGGACGGCCAGCAGGTGCTGCGCGAGCTGCGCGAGTGGAGCGCGGTACCGGTGATGGTGCTGTCGGTGCGCGCCAGCGAGGTGCAGAAGGTCGATGCGCTGGATGGCGGGGCCAACGACTACGTGACCAAACCGTTCGGCATCCAGGAGTTCCTCGCCCGGGTGCGGGCACTGCTGCGCCAGGCGCCGCAGGTAGGCAACGGGCCGTCGGCGGCGAGCTTCGGGGCGCTGGTGGTGGACTTCGCCTTTCGCAAGGTGACCCTGGACGGTGTCGAGGTGGCGTTGACGCGCAAGGAGTACGCGTTGTTGGCGCAGTTGGCCGGGCACCCGGGACGGGTGATCACCCAGCAGCAGTTGTTGAAAGACATCTGGGGGCCGACCCATGTGGACGATACCCACTACCTGCGCATCGTGGTAGGGCACCTGCGGCAGAAACTGGGGGATGACCCCACGGCGCCGCGGTTCATCGTCACCGAGGCGGGGGTGGGGTATCGGTTGGTCACGCCGGCCCAGTAGGGGCGGGCTTTATATACCCAGCTCCAGTGCCAGAAGCTCCTGCACGGTCTGGCGCCGGCGGATCATGCGCAAGTTGCCCTGGTCGATCAGAAATTCAGGCAGCAGGGGGCGACTGTTGTAGTTCGACGACATCGAAGCCCCGTAAGCCCCGGCATCGTGGATCACCAGCAGGTCACCCACTTTGGCCTGGGGCAGTTGCTGTGGCGTCAGTTCCTCATCGTTCTGGGTGAATACATCCCCCGACTCGCACAGCGGCCCGGCCACCACGGTCGGTTGCAGCGGACGGCTCACCGGTCGGCCCACCGCATCGAACAGGCTCATGCGGTGGTAGGCGCCGTACATCGCCGGGCGCATCAGGTCGTTGAAACCGGCATCGACCAGGATGTAGTGCCGGTCACCCATCTGCTTGACGGCGCGTACCTCGGCCACCAGGCAACCCGACTCCGCCACCAGGAAGCGGCCCGGTTCGATCTCCATGCGCACGGGGTGGCCGAGCATGGTTTCGATCTCCGCCCGCGCCACCGCCCAGGTCCGGGCGTAGCGCTGCAGGTCCACCGGTTGGTCGTCGGTGCGGTACGGCGTGGACAACCCGCCGCCGATGGAGAAGGCCTCGATGTCCATGCCCAGCTTGTCGACCAGCCCGACCATGGCACCGGCTACCTGTTCCAGGTGTTCGTAGTCCACCCCCGAGCCGATGTGCATGTGCACGCCCACCAGGTGCAATCCGTACTGTTTCACGCAGGCCAGCGCCTCGGGCAACTGCTCGTGCCAGATGCCGTGCTTGCTGTTCTCGCCGCCGGTGTTGGTCTTGCGGCTGTGGCCGTGGCCGAACCCCGGGTTGATGCGCAGCCATACCCGGTGCCCGGCGGCGTGCTCGCCCAGCTGGCGGAGCATGTCGATGGAACCGGCGTTCACCTCGATCTTTGTCTCGACCACTCGAGCCAGGGTGGGCTGGTCGAGCACGTCGCAGGTCAGCACCACGCCGGCCGGCTCGCCGTCCACTGTCGCCCCGGCCGCGAACGCCCGCTCCATTTCGCCCAGCGACACGGCATCGAGCACCAGGCCACGTTCGCGCATCAGGCGCAGGACGTGCAGGTTGGGGTTGGCCTTCTGCGCGAAGCGGACCGTGTCGAAGTGCTGCTGCAACTGATCGATGCGCTGGTGGATGGTCTGGGCGTCGTAGGCCCACAGTGGGGAGCCGTGCTGGCGGACGGCCTGGGCCAGGAGGGTGGTGGTCATGGGGTGTTCCTTGTAATGGATGCACCGATCTTGAATCAGTTGATTGATCCAGAAAAATAGCTATTTATGCTGGCTCGATTCATATTTGATATGTATGCGTCAATCTCACGGGTCTTGGCATCACCATGAAACTCACCATCCGCCACATCGAAGTGTTCCGCGCCATCATGGCCGCCGGCAGCGTCACCGGCGCCGCCCGCCTGCTGTTCACCTCGCAACCCACTGTCAGCCGTGAGCTGGCGCGCATGGAGCAGGTCACCGGTTTGAACCTGTTCGAGCGCGAAGGCGGGCGCCTGACGCCCACGGCCCAGGCCTTGCTACTGATCGAGGAGGTCGAGCGCGCCTTCGTCGGCCTGGAGCGCATCGACCGCTTCGCCCAGGCCATCCGCAACTTCGAGCAGGGCCGGCTGGCCATCACCTGCCTGCCACTGTTCTCGCAGACTCTGCTGCCCAAGGCCTGCAAGGCGTTCCACCAGCAACACCCGGGGGTCAGCGTGAGCATTACCGCGCAGGAGTCGCCGTTGCTGGAAGAATCATTGGTCGCCCAACAGCACGACCTCGGCTTGACCGAAACCGCGCAGGTGCCCAGGGGCGCGGTCGGGGAACTGCTATTCAGCGCCGACATGGTCTGCGTGTTGCCCGAGCATCATCCGTTGCTCGCCAAGCCAGTGCTTGAGTTGCACGACTTCCATGAGGTCGACTTCATCAACCTGGCCAGCCTGGACAGCTATCGGCAACAGCTGGACCGCCACTTCCGCGAGGCTGGAGTAAACAGGCGTACGGTGATCGAAACCACCAGCGCCGCCTCGGTATGCGCCATGGTCCGGCAAGGGCTGGGCGTGGCGATCATCAACCCGCTGAGCGGGTTGGAGGCAGGGCAGGGTGGGCTGCCCATGCGCCGTTTGAGTCTCTCGGTACCGTATCAGGTAATGCTGATCCGACCAGAGCTGCGCCCGGCGTCTGCTGTGCTGGAGCCGTTCTGCCAGGCGCTTCGGCTGCAGGCCGGGGAGATGGAGCGGGCATTGGCAAAGGGCGCTTGAGCACGCCGTGTCACCTGTTGGAACGATTCGGAACGTGGCGCAGTCAACCCTTTCGACAGTGTTCAAACGAGGACTCGCCATGAGTACCCTGACAATCGAAGGCTGGTGCAAAAGTGACGGCGACCGCCGATCTTCCCCGGTGGGTGATATCCACTTCGACATCCAGGGCCCGACCCACACGGCGCTGGAGCAGGCCGAGGAACGTCTACAACAGAGCCACGAGCCCGAAGCGATGGTTGATGTCGACATGGACACGTTGAACCTGGTCTTGCCCGAAGGCTACGGTCCGCTGGCCGACTGCCGCCTGCGCGTCTACCTGAGCAACGACGAACGTGGCCAGTTTCACTTGGTCGGGCATCGGGCCAGCGATGGCAGCCTGATCTACACCAACGCGGTGCTGATTGCGCAATTGAGCTGAGCCTCAGCCGTGCTCCAGTTGCGCGGCCACCTCCTTGGCCAGCGCCAGGAAGGCCCGCGCCGCCGCCGTCTGGTAGACACCCCTGCGCTGCATGAGCACGGCCGTGCGTTGCAGGCGCAAGGGGTCCAGGGCGATGGCGGCCAGGTCGTCATGCGCCAGGACGATGTTGGCCGGGAGCAGTGTCGACAGCGTTGTCCTGCGCACCACTTCGATGACCGCGCCGATGGCGTTGGCCTCCATCATTACCTGCGGGCGGATACCGTGCTGCCTGCAGTAGCGCTCGATCTGCTCACGGGTGGCAAATTCGGCGCTGAGCAGGATCATCGATTCATCATTCAGCGCCTGTGGCCCGATGGCACTTGCCTGGGCCAACGGGTGTTGGCTGCCGACCACCAGCGCCAGGGTCTCGACCAGTAAGGGGTAGGTGTCGATGTCCTGGGCATGGCGTTCATCGAAGGCGATACCGACATCCAGTTCGTCCAACTGCAGCATCTGCTCCATACGCTCCTGGGCGATTTCGCTCAGGTTCAGGGTGATGTTGGGGTACCGGCCATGAAAGGCCTCGACCAGGGGGCCGACCAGGTAGCTGGTAAAGGTGGGTGTCACCGCCACCCGCAATGAGCCTCGGCTGAGGTCGCCCACGTCATGGATCGCGCGCCTGGCCTCCTGCAGTTCCTGCGACGCCCGTTTCGCATAGCGCAGATAGACCTCGCCGGCATCGGTCAGCCGCGTGGTGCGCCCCGAGCGATCGAACAACTGCGCGCCCAGGCTTTCCTCCAGTTGCCTGACCTGCTGCGAAAGCGCGGGCTGGGAGACGTGCAGGGCTGCCGCCGCCCGAGTGAAACTGTGGTGTTGCGCGACCGCGAGGAAGTACTGGATATGCCGGGCGAGCATGCTTCTCTCCATAAGATAATCTGATGCCGTTCATCATAAATGAGACTTTTACCTTATGTAACGCACCGCCTAACCTTTGCCGCACACACCGCGACACTGAGGCATCAGCCATGCAAGACATCATCGACGGCTTCCTGAAGTTCCAGCGCGACGCTTCCCCGAGCGGGTCAAGCTGTTCAAGGACCTGGCCACCCAACAAAGCCCTCGGGCGCTGTTCATCTCCTGTTCCGACAGCCGCCTGGTGCCCGAACTGGTCACCCAGCGTGAACCCGGCGACCTGTTCGTCATCCGCAACGCCGGCAATATCGTGCCGTCCTACGGCCCTGAACCCGGTGGGGTGTCGGCCTCGGTCGAGTATGCCGTCGCCGCCCTGCAAGTGGCCGACATCGTCATCTGCGGCCACTCCGACTGCGGCGCCATGACCGCCATCGCCACCTGCAAGTGCCTGGACCATATGCCCGCCGTGGCCGGCTGGCTGCGCTACGCCGACTCGGCCCGGGTGGTGAATGAAGCCCGCCAGCATCAAAACCCCCACGCCAAGGTCGAGGCCATGGTGCGCGAGAACGTGATCGCCCAGCTGGCCAACATCCAGACCCACCCCTCGGTGCGCCTGGCCCTGGAAGAGGGCCGCGTGGCCCTGCACGGCTGGATCTACGACATCGAGAGCGGTCGCATCGACGCCTTCGACGGACGCACCGGCCAGTTCGTATCCCTGGCGGACAACCCAGCAGTCCGCGCTGTTTCCCACGCCTCCCGGCACGTTGCCTGAACCCGATTTTCAACCCAAGGAGACACCTCATGATCCAGTCGCAAATCAGCCAAAACGCCCGCCTTGCCCTGAGCGAAGCCATCCTCCTGGCCAAGGCCCGCAAGGACCTGTCGTTCGCCCAGATCACCGACGGCACCGGCCTGTCCGAAGCCTTCGTCACCGCCGCGCTGCTGGGCCAGCACCCGCTGCCGGCCAGCGCCGCCCAGGTGGTGGGCGACAAGCTGGGCCTGGACGCCGATGGCATCGCCCTGCTGCAGACCGTGCCACTGCGCGGCAGCATCCCCGGCGGCGTGCCGACCGACCCGACCATCTACCGCTTCTACGAGATGCTGCAGGTGTACGGCACCACCCTAAAGGCACTGGTCCACGAGAAGTTCGGCGACGGCATCATCAGCGCCATCAACTTCAAGCTGGACGTGAAGAAGGTCGACGATCCGGAAGGAGGTTCGCGCGCCGTGATCACCCTGGATGGCAAGTACCTGCCGACCAAGCCGTTCTGATTCGCGCTTAGGCAATGGCTCGGGCGCCGCACGACGCCCGGGCCTTTTCTACGCGCGCCAATGATCCCCTACAGGAGCGACGGCATGGACCTGATCTTCAGAAATGTCCGCATCGATGATGCAAAACCCTTGATGGATGTGGCCGTGCGCAACGGCAAGATCACTGAAATCGCCCCTACGATCACCGCAACGGCAACCCAGGAAATCCAAGGCAACGGCAATGTCCTGATCCCGGGCTTCGTCGAAGGTCACCTGCACCTGGAAAAAGCCAACGTCATGCAGCGCAAGGCCAACCGCTCCGGCACCTTGACGGAAGCGATCGCCGTCACCGCCGAGCTCAAGCCCACGCTCACCCGCGAAGACATCCGCGAGCGCTCGACCCAGGTGTTGCGCGCGCTGGTGCAGGCCGGCACCACCCATGTCCGTGCCCACGCCGAGTTCGACCCCGCCCAGGGTTTCACCGGCCTTGAAGTGGTGCTGGAACTACGGGAAACATTCCGCGATGTCATCGATATCCAGGTGGTCGCCTTTCCCCAGGAAGGCATCCTCAAGTTGCCCGGCATGAAAGCGATGATGGTCGAGGCCATGGAGAGGGGCGCCGATGTGGTCGGCGGCATTCCCTACAACGACGCCTCGCCCCTGGAGCACATCGATTTCGTCTTCGACCTGGCCCAGCGCTATGGCAAGGACATCGACCTGCACCAGGACTTCGCCGACGACGCCGAGCACATGACCATCGAATACGTGGCCCGCCGGACCCTCGCGGCAGGCTACCAAGGGCGCGTCAGCGTCGGCCACCTGACCAGCCTGGCGGCCGTCGAACCAGCGCGCCAGTCGCGTATCATCGCGCTGCTGCGTGAAGCCGACATCAGCGTGATGTGCCTGCCCGCCACCGACCTGCACCTGGGCGCCCGTGGCGACAGCCACAATGTGCGGCGCACCCTGACCCCGGTGCGGGCGTTGCGCGATGGCGGAGTGAACGTGTGCCTGGCCACCAACAACATCCGCAATGCCTTCACTCCCTACGGCACCGGCGACCTGCTGCATATCGCGCAGCTGGCCATCCCCGCCTGTCACCTGGGCGGGGCGGACGACCAGGCCACGGTGCTGCCGATGCTCACCAGCAACCCGGCCAAGGCCCTGGGGTTGCAGAGCCATGGCTTGGCGGTGGGCAACGACGCGGACCTGGTGCTGATGGACACCCACCGTATCAGCGACGTGATCCTCGACATGCCCGCGCGGCTGATGGTGCTCAAGCGCGGCAGGGTGGTGGCGACAGCGGAGCAGCGGCGCTCGGTGGTGTTCTGAAGGCCGGGCTCATACGGCCAGCAGCAACAGTGCCGCCAGCAGTGCCGGGGGCATTACCAGCACGCCCAGACGCAAGAAACTCAATGCGCCGACATGCTCGCCCTCGCGGCGGATCGCCATCAGCCACAGCAGCGTGGCCAGGGAGCCGGTGATCGACAGGTTCGGTCCCAGGTCGACGCCGATAAGCAAGGCGGCGGTGGTCTGCCGGGGCAGTTCGACGAGGTGGCCGATGGAACCGGCGATCAGGCCGGTGGGCAGATTGTTCATCAGGTTGCTGGCCACGGCCGCAGTCACCCCCGCCGTCCAGCTTGCCGTGCCTGCCGACTGTTGCGCCAGGGCGGCCAACGATTGGGCAAGACGGTCGATCACGCCGGTGTGGGCCACGGCTTCCACCAGCACGAACAGTCCTGCGACCAAGGGCAGGACCCCCCAGGCCACGTGGCGCAGCAACGGCGCCGGGTTGCGCCGCTGACGCAGGTGGATCAACCCGGTGGTGGCCATGCCTGCGCAAAATGTCGGCAGCCCTAGCGGCATGTCCAGTGCCGATACCGTCAACAGCAGGGTGCCGGTGAACATCAGGCCCAGCGCGCAAAGCCGCGCGCCGGCCGACAAGGGGCGCATCTCGATGGCCACGGCCAGCGGCTGACGGATGCGCTTGCGCTGGGTCAGGCGCAGCACCAGGTAGGTCATGGCGATGGCGCCCAGCGAGGGCAGGGTGAACTGGCGCAGCCATTCCAGCAGCGGCGGCATCTGGCTGCCGAAGACTACCAGGTTGGCCGGGTTGGAGATGGGCAGCACGAAGCTGGCGGCATTGGCGATGAAGGCGCAGATGAACAGGTAGGGCAGCGGCTCGGCCTTGGCCGCCTTGCACGCCGCATACACGGCCGGCGTCAACACCACAGCGGTGGCGTCATTGGACAGGAACACGGTGACCAGTGTACCGACCAGGAATACCAGGTCGAACAGGCGTTGGCCCGAGCCCCTGGCATGCTGCACCGCGTACCTGGCCAGCCAGTCGAACAAGCCTTCCTGGCGAGCCAGCTCGGCCAGCACCATCATGCCGGTCAGGAACAGGTAGACATCGCCTCCTTCGGCGATTGCCGCCAAGGCCAGGCGCCATGGGATCAGGCCGCAGGCCGTCAGCCCTAAGGCGGCGCCCATCGCCCAGACATATTCGGGCACGCGTCCCGGCCGAAGGATGACCAGGGCGGTGGCCGCGGCCGCAACCGACCAGATGATCAGGGATGACTCAGCGACAGGCATGCGAGGACTCAGTTTCCGGAAGGGGAGTGAAGGGGAGGGGCTTGCTCGGCGTTGGCATCGCTGGCCGGTCGGCGGGTCTCCGGCATCGCCAGCCAAAGCAGAAGCAACGCTGCAGTCGCGATGCCCGCCAATGTCAGGAATGCCGCGTCGTAGCCTGCGGACTGTACCACCAGCCCCGCGACACCGGGACTTAGCGCCGCGCCCAGGCCGAAGGCCGTGGACAATGCGCCAAGGCTGACATTGAAGCGCCCGCTGCCTTGGGTGAGGTCCTTGACCACTACCGGGAACAATGCGCCGAACAGTCCGGCGCCTATGCCATCGAGCAATTGCACGGCCACCAGCCAGAACGGATCGTCCGACATCACGTACAGCACGCCACGCAGCGGCAGGATCAGAAAGCCGGCGAGCAACAGCGGCTTGCGTCCCCAGCGGTCGGCCCTGGCGCCGGCCAGCAGCGCCATGGGCACCATCACCAGCTGCGCCGCGACGATGCACGCCGAGGTCAGCGGCGTGGCCAACTGCAGGTTGGCCTGAGCCAGTTTCTGGCCCACCAGCGGAAGCATTGCCGCGTTGGCCAGATGGAACAACGCGCAGCACACGGCGAACAGCAGCAAGGGGCGATTGTGCAACAGTACGGCAAGGCCGGCGGGGTGGGCGTGCTGGCCCGGCGGCCGCGGGTCAAGGCCGCGCGCGAGGTCATGGTCGATGGCTGTCGCCGGCACTCGGCTGATGGCGATCAGGCTGGCCACAGTCATCGCCGCCATCAGGTAGAACACCGCCACCGGTCCGAACAGGTAGGCCAGCCCGCCGGCGAGCACCGCCGAGCAGGCATTGCCGGCATGGTTGAAGGTTTCGTTGCGGCCCATGCGCCGGGTGAATGCCCGCGGCCCGGTCAGGCCCAGTGAAATGGCAGCGATGGCCGGCGCGAACACGGAACCGGCGAGCGCGCTGATGGCTTGGGTCAACGTCACCAGCGCGACGCTGGTGACCCAGGGCAGCACCAGGCAACTGCCGGTCACCAGCAGCGCGGCGATGGCCATCACGGCGCGCTTGGCCGTGGTCCTGTCGATCAGCGCGCCAGCTGGCGTCTGGGTCAGCAATGCCGTGACGCTGGCCAAGGTCATGACCAGGCCGATACTGCCGGGCTCCCAATGGTGCACCGCCAGCAGGTAGATCGCCAGGTAGGGCCCAAGCCCATCACGGACATCGGCCAGGAAGAAATTCAACCCATCGAGCGAACGTTCATGAGCAGGCGAGGCCAAGGAATACTCCGCAGGGACAAGTGAACAGAGCGCCCTGGATTTCAAAGGCGGTCAATAGCCGCATACGTTAGCACTCCGCGGCGCAGGTGCTGATGAACTTTGCGCGGATCCGGCATGCCATCGGCCCTGGGGGCGCCAGGGCTCAGCGATTGGGCCATTGCTGCAACAGGATCGATACGAACTTTTCGGCCGCCGGCGACAGCGACGCACCGCGACGAAACACCAAGCCCAGCGTGCGGCTGACCTGCGGCTCGCCCAGCGGCACGCTGACCAACGTCGGATGGTCGGCGCTGGGCATGGCCAGGCTAGGCATGGCCGAGACCCCCAGCCCGGCCTCGACCATGCCCAGCGAGGTCGACAGGTGCTGGACCTCGTAGAACCATTGAGGACGAAGGTTCAGACCGGCCAGCGCATGATCGAGCAACATGCGGTTGCCGCTCAGGCGACCGACTCCGATCAAGCGGTAGTCGGCCAGTTCGGCCCAGGTCACCGACTCGCGCTTGGCCAACGGGTGGTCCCGGCGGCAAGCGAGCACAAAATGCTCCTGTACCAGCGAGACGAACTCGATGTCCGGATGCTGGCCACTCATCATGTTGATGCCAAAATCGGCCTCTGCGCGCAGTACGGCTTCCAGCCCATCGTTGGCACTGAGGTCCAGCAGGCGGATGCGGATCTTCGGGTACTGCGCGTTGTAGTCGCGGATCACCGAGGGCAGAAAGTAGAACGCTGCCGTGGGAATGCAAGCGAGGGTGACCTGCCCCGTCTGGCGCTCGGCCAGTTCACGGATGCTCAGGATCGAATCCTCGAAATCATCCAGCAGGCGCCTGGCCTTGGGCAGGAAATCCCGACCCACGCTCGTCAGGCTGACCCGGCGCGTAGTGCGTTCGAGTAACGAAGTACCGAGCCCTTCCTCGAGCTTCTTGATTCGTCGGCTCAGGGCGGGTTGGGACAAGTGCAGCGCTTCTGCAGCTTCGTGAAAGCTGCCAAGTTCGGCGATTTTCACGAAAGATCTTATATCTTGCAGTTCATATTCCATCAGGCATCGCTCAGTGGGCCGTTCGATTATTGATGCTTTTATCGCAATAATGACTACGATATTTGCATTGGATTGATTTATCCATCCCTGTCACTCTTTTGCTCACAACATCAATGATGTCCATTGATCAACAAGAGTGCGAAATCATGCAACGAATTCCTTGCGTACTCATGCGCGGCGGTACCTCCAAAGGGCCGTTCTTCCACGCCTGGGACCTGCCTGCAAACGTGGTCGAGCGCGACGAGTTGCTGATCAACCTGATGGGCTCCGGACACGAGCTGGAAATCGACGGCATCGGTGGCGGCAGCCCGCAGACCAGCAAAGTGGCGATCATCAGCCCGTCGTTGCACGCCGATGCCGATGTCGACTACCTGTTCGTCCAGGTGATGGTCGCCCAGCGGCGCGTCGACACCGCGCCCAACTGCGGCAACATGCTGTGCGCCGTGGGGCCGTTCGCCATCGAGCAAGGGCTGGTCAAGGCCAACGACGGCAAGACCCTGGTACGCATCCGCAACCTCAATACCGGAACCTTCGTCGATTCACTGGTGCAAACGCCTGGCGGCATCGTGCGCTACGAAGGGCGCACGGCGATCGACGGCGTCCCTGGCACGGCGGCCCCGGTGCACCTGACGTTCCTCGATGCAGTGGGCAGCAAGACCGGCAAGCTGTTCCCTACGGGCAAACCTCAGGATGTGATCGACGGCGTGCCGGTCACCTGCATCGACATGGCGATGCCCATGATGATCGTCGACGCCCGGCAACTGGGCGTGACCGGCTCGGAAACCCCGGCCGAGCTGGATGCCGACAATGCCTTGCTGCAGCGCCTGGAAGCCTTGCGCCTGAAGGCTGGCAAGGCCATGGGCCTGGGTGATGTCAGCGGCATGGTGATCCCCAAGCCGGTGCTGGTCGCGCCACCTCGGCATGACGGTACGGTGCAGGTGCGCTATTTCATGCCGCACAATTGCCACCGGGCCCTGGCGATCACCGGCGCCGTCGGATTGGCCACGGCTTGCGTCAGCGCCGGTACGGTGGTCGGCGACCTGCTCGGCGAGGGGGCACAACACTTGGAGCAGGTGCGCATCGAACATCCCAGTGGTGGCATCGACGTGGCGCTGTCGCGTAGCGGCGTCGATGGCAAGACCCTGCAGGCATCGGTGGTGCGTACCGCCCGTCGGCTCTTCTCAGGGTTCGTTTATGCCCCGTCCTCGCGCAGGCTGGCGGGATAGACCCAGGCCGCCGCCACCATCAGCGCGGCTTCAGCAACAAGCGCATCCGCACAATTTCAACAATGGGTGATGCCTCATGAAACTTGCCAGATCCCTGTATTTCCAGATCCTCTGCGCCGTCCTGCTGGGCGTGGTGGTCGGCCACTTCTGGGCGCAACAGGCCGTTGCCCTCAAACCTCTGGGCGACGCCTTCATCAAGTTGATCAAGATGATGATCGCGCCAGTGGTGTTCTGCACCATCGTCACCGGCATTGCCGGCATGACCGACAAGCGCTCCCTGGGGCGCCTGATGAGCAAGACCTTGCTGTTGTTCCTGCTGCTGACCGTTATCAGCCTGGTGATCGGCCTGGCGGCGGTGTACCTGTTCCGGCCCGGCGCCGGCATGAACATCGATCCTGCCACCCTGAGTACAGAAGGCCTGGGCCAGTACGCCGCCTCGGCGGCGAAACTGGGCGTGGTCGACTTCTTCATGCACATCATTCCGGAGACATTCGTCGGTGCCTTCAACAAGGGTGAGGTGCTGCCGGTGCTGTTCATCGCCGTACTCAGCGGCTTCGCCCTGTCGTCCATGGGCGAGAAGGGCCGGCCCGTCCTTGCGGTGCTGGAGTCGGTCTCGATCATGGTGTTCCGCATCTTCGGTTACCTGATGCGTTTCGCCCCGGTCGGTGCGTTCGGTGCGCTGGCCTTCACCGTCGGGCAATACGGCGTTACCTCCCTCGGCGCCCTGGCCAAGCTGGTGGGCACGCTGTACATCGCTTGCGCCTTCTTCGTCCTGGTTGTGCTGGGCGGCATCTGTCGCGCCCATGGCTTCAGCCTGTGGAAGCTGCTGCGCTATTTCCGCGAAGAATTTCTGGTGGTGCTGGGTACCTCGTCCACCGAGCCGGTGCTGCCGCGCATGCTCGAAAAGCTCGAGCGGCTCGGTTGTCGCAAAGGCGTGGTAGGGCTGGTGCTGCCAACCGGGTATTCCTTCAACCTCGATGGCACCGCCATCTACCTGTCGCTGGCGGCCGTGTTCATCGCGCAGGCCTGCAACATCGACCTGACCCTCGGGCAGACGGTGACCATGCTGGCAATCATGCTGCTGTCGTCCAAGGGGGCCGCCGGCGTGACCGGCAGCGGCTTCGTGGCGTTGGCCTCGACCCTCACGGTCATCCACGACATACCGCTGGCCGGGCTTGCCTTGTTGATCGGTATCGATCGCTTCATGTCCGAGGCGCGGGCCCTGACCAGCCTGGCCAGCAACGCCGTGGCCACCGTGGTCATCTCGCTGTCGGAGCATGCCTGCGATCGCGAAACCTTGCTGCGCCGCCTCGACGGCGCGCCATCGGCGGCCGACGAAGCCGTCGACGCTCACCCCGAGTGGTCCGCGCAGCCTCCCCGGCACGGCTGACCAACCAGTTATCGCTCCCATGTTGCAGTAGACTTCCCCCCAGCATCCCTGCGATGCCGGGTGGGGCAGGGGGCCGCCTGCGCGTCGGGCGGCCAAACACAGAATAAAAACAAGAGAAAAAACCATGCTCGCACTCCTGGGCCTGATCATGGTGGTGACGTTCACCTACCTGATCATGAGCAAACGCCTGTCGCCGATCGTCGCGCTCACAGTGGTACCCATCGTTTTCGCCGTGATCGGCGGTTTCGCTCCCGAGCTCGGCAAGATGATGCTCGATGGCCTGAAGATGGTGGCACCCTCGGCGGCGTTGCTGCTGTTCGCCATCCTGTTCTTCGGCCTGATGATCGATGCCGGCCTGTTCGATCCTTTGATCCGCAAGATTCTCAAGCGGGTGAACGGCGATCCGATCAAGATCGCCATAGGCACCGCGCTGCTGTCGTTGCTGGTTGCCCTCGACGGCGACGGCACCACCACCTACATGATCACCTGCGCGGCGATGCTGCCGCTGTATAAACGCATCGGCATGAACCCGATGATTTTGGCCACGGTGTCGATGCTATCGCTGAGCATCATGAGCGGCATGAGCCCCTGGGGCGGGCCTGCCACCCGCGCGATCGCCGCCCTTGGCCTGGATGCGACCGAATACTTCATCCCGATGCTGCCCACCGTGATCGGCGGCGCGGTCTGGGTGGTGTTCACCGCCTATCTGTTGGGGCGCGCCGAGCGTCGGCGCATCGGCAATGTCACCCTGGCGTCAGGGGGCGGCAATTGCTACATCAAGGAGATCCTCGGCGACAACCCACACAAGCGTCCGCGCCTGGCCTATGTGAACCTGATGCTGGTGATCGCCGTGATGACCGCGCTGGTGATGGGCGTGATGCATTCCGCGCTGCTGTTCATGATCGGTTTCGTCGCCGCGTTGATGATCAACTATCCGCAACTGGAACTGCAGAAGGAGCGCATTCTCGCCCATTCGGGCAATGCCATGACCGTCGTGCTGCTGGTGTTCGCCGCCGGCATATTCGCCGGCATCTTCTCCGGCACCAAAATGGTCGACGCCCTCGCCCAGACCTTGGTGGACTGGATCCCCGACGCCTGGAGCCACTGGTTCCCGCTGGTGGTGGCGCTGACCAGCATGCCGCTGACCTTCGTACTGTCCAATGACGCCTACTACTTCGGGGTGGTGCCGATCCTGGCCAACGCGGCCGCGGCCTATGGCATCGACCCGGTGGAAATCGCCCGCGCCTCGGTACTGGGGCAGCCGGTGCACCTGATGAGCCCGTTGGTAGCCTCGACCCTGTTGCTGGTGGGGATGGTCGACCGCGATATCGGCGACTTCCAGAAAGCCACCGTCAAGTGGGCGGTGCTTACCTCGCTGGTGATCACCGCGCTGGCGCTGCTCACAGGTGCCTTGTCCTTCTTCGTGTGAATCACCGGGCGCCACGCGGCGCCCACCCACCGCTCATCCAAGAACAACAACAGAGTACCGATCATGTTCCGAAGTGTTTTCCGTGGGGCCACCTGTGGCCTGCTCTGCGGCTGGTTGCCCGTTGCCGGCGCTGGCGGATTCGTCGACGACGGCAAGCTCAAGCTGCAGCTGCGCAACGTCTATTTCAACGAGAACTTCCGTGACGAGCAGGGCCTGTCCCCACGCGCGGCGGCCTCCGCCAAGCATGAGCGGACCGAGTGGGCGCAGGGCTTTTTGCTCGACTACCAGTCCGGGTTCACCCAAGGCACCTTGGGCGTTGGGCTCGATGCCCTGGCCCTGGTGGGCGTGCGGTTGGACTCCGGACGCGGGCGCAGCGGCAGCGGCCTGCTGCCGGTGCACGACGACGGTCGGGCCGCGGACGAATTCAGCAGCGCCGGCCTGACCGCCAAGGCGCGCCTGGGCCAGACCGTGATCAAGCACGGCACCTTGCTGCCCAAGACCCCGGTGCTGGTCTACAACGACGCGCGGTTGTTGCCGCAGACTTACCAGGGCACGCAGCTGACCAGCACCGACATCGATGGGTTGAGCCTCACCGCCGGTCACCTGGACAAGTTCAAGTTGCGCGACTCCTCGGACAGCACCGGCTTGTACCTGGATGGCTACAGCGGCAACGCGTCCGGTGATTTCTCCTACGTCGGTGCCGATTATGCGGTGGGCAAGCCGCTGCGCCTGAGCTACTTCCACGCCCGGCTCGACGGCTTCTATCGCCAGGACTTCGCCGGCCTGGTGCATGACCTGCCGCTGGCCGGCGGGGTGCTGACCACCGACCTGCGCTACTTCAGGAGCCGCGACAGCGGTGCCGCCCATGGCGGCGCCATCGACAACGACCTGTACAGCGGGCAACTGGCGTATGCGCATTCCGGGCATACGGTCGGTGCCGGCTACCAGGTGCTTGATGGCGAGGCGGGGCTGCCCTATATCAGCGGCGCAACGGTGTATTCATTCAGCAACGTCGGTATCGGCAAGTTCATCGAGGAGCAGGAAAAAACCTGGATGGCCAGCTATGCCTACAACTTCGCCGCCGCAGGGGTGCCCGGGCTGACCTTCATGACGCGCTACCTCAGCGGCGACAACGGTCGCGCCGGGGAAGCGGGTATCAAGGAATGGGAGCGTGACGCCGAGCTGGCCTACGTGGTCCAGGGTGGCCCGCTCAAAGGCCTGGGGGTGAGGTTGCGCAACTATGTCTATCGTTCCGACTTCGCCCGCGGTCGCGACAGCAACCGTGTGTACCTGACCTACGACATCGCGCTTTGGTGAGTGTCCATCCTGGGTGGACGGTGCGCGTCCAGGCGGTGGTTGTGGGCATTGATGGCGGGCTTGCCGAGGTCCATCGGCTGCTATCAACGCGATCAATGTTGGCAGACGATGGCCTGATGTCCCTCTAGATTGCAAAGGCGTGCTGGAAGCCCCGAACAACAATAACGAGGGACTCGACTATGCCCACCGCCACCCAAGCCTCCAACGCCTGGCGCATCCTGTTCCTGCTGTTCCTGGCCAACCTGTTCAACTTCTTCGACCGCACCATCCCCGCCATCGTCATCGAGCCGATCCGTCTGGAGTGGCACCTGAGCGACTTCCAGATCGGCATCATCGGCACCGCCTTCACCCTGGTCTACGCCATCGCCGGCCTGCCGCTGGCGCGTATCGCCGACACCGGCTCGCGCAGCCGGCTGATGGGCTGGGGCCTGCTGGTCTGGAGCGGGCTGACGGCGGTCAACGGCATGGTCGGCAGTTTCTGGAGTTTTTTGCTGGTACGCATGGGCGTGGGCATCGGCGAGGCCAGCTACGCGCCGGCCGCCAACTCGCTGATCGGCGACCTGTTCCCGGCCGGACGGCGGGCGCGGGCGATGGGCATCTTCATGCTTGGCCTGCCGCTGGGCCTGCTGCTGGCATTCTTCACCATCGGTGCGATGGTCCAGGCCTTCGACAGCTGGCGCGCGCCGTTCTTCATCGCCGCCGTGCCTGGCGTGCTGCTGGCGCTGTTCATCTTCATGATCCGCGAGCCCGCGCGCGGCGCGGCGGAGACGGTGGCCACCGCCCAGGCCCCGCTGGACCGCCCCCTGCGCCGGGTGTTGAGCGTGCCCACCTTCGCCTGGCTGGTGCTGGCGGGGCTGACCTTCAACTTCGCCTCGTATGCCTGCAACTCGTTCATGGTGCCGATGCTGCAGCGCTACTTCGCGTTGCCGCTGCACGACGCTGCGGTGGCCACCGGGATGATCGTCGGCCTGAGCGGCCTGGTGGGCCTGACCCTTGGCGGCTGGATGGCCGACAAGGTGCACCAGCGCTTCGCCAACGGCCGTCTGGTGTTCGCCGCGTTGAGCATGCTGGTGGCGACCTTGTGTACCGCCTGGGCTCTACATGCCGGGCGCATCGAACTGGGGGTGTTCGTGGCGGTGTTCGGGGTCGGCTGGCTGTTCTCCTACAACTTCTACACCTGCGTGTACACCGCCATCCAGGACGTGGTGCAACCGCGCCTGCGGGCCACGGCCATGGCGCTGTTCTTCGCTGGGCTGTACCTGCTGGGTGGCGGCCTGGGGCCGGTGGTGGTCGGTGGACTGTCGGATCATTTTGCCGTGTCGGCCATGGCGGCGGCGGGCGAGGTGGCGATGAGCGAAGCGTTCAAGGCCCAGGGGCTGCATGACGCGATGTACCTGATCCCCGTGGCCCTGTTGCTGACCATGGTGTTCCTGCTGGCGGCCTCGCGGTGTTTCAGCCGGGATGCGCAGCGGATGCGCGAGGGCATGGTGCTGGATGGCGCAGCGGTGGCGGGGCAGGCGGCACAGGCCTGAATCCCAGTAGTTTGGTCAGATGTTGCGGCCTGATCATCATTGGTTTCATTGTTGCTGCTGCCGAGCCAGCCATTGATCAAAGGCCGCCGTCATTGTTCGCCACGTGGTGCCGTCGGCCGGTACCAGGTGTTCGATGCGCAGCGATGCCACCGTGATGTCCTGCGGCATGCCGAAGGTGGTGAAGGTGGACAGGAACCTAAGTTCGCCCTCGGCAGCACGCACCCGGGTCAGCACCAGCGGTGACGGCGGCGTGTCCGGCGCCAGTGCGGGTGGCACGGGCAAGCTTTGCAGCCGCCGAGCCAATTCTGGATTGCCCACCGCCTCCCTGGCCGCCCGCTGCCAGGCGATCGCCCGTATCTCATCGGCATTGACCAGATGATCACCCAGTCCGCCCGGGCGCAGCAGTGTGTCCAGCAGGTTCAGGCCCGAGGTGCTGCTCGTCGGTACGCCAACCATGGTGAACAACAGCCCGGCACTGGCATTGGCCGCCGTGATGTCCCAGTTGCTGGCGATGACGATGGCCGGTGCGGGGTTGTTGGCCTGCAGGATGTGCTCCACTGCGTCATGCACCATCTTCATGGCTGGGGCGTCCGGTGCCGAGGCCGTATAGCGTGGTGCGTAACCTGCCGCGAGGAACACCTCGTTGCGGTGTTCGAGCGGCACTTCCAGCGCGCTGAGCAGGGCATGCAGGGTGCTCGGGCTGGCCTTGGCGCGGCCGGTTTCGACGCAGCTCAGGTGGCGTTGCGACAGGCCGGCCACCAGCGCCAAGTCGAGCTGGCTGAGCCCGGCCTGGCGGCGTAGGCGGCGCAGGTGCTCTCCGGCATCGGTGATGGCAGGTGTGTGCATCGGGTGAAAGGGAGAAAGGCTCATGCGTCGACTCTGGCTGTCCTTGGCTGAAGCCTCCATGACCTGTGAGGTCATTGAGGCGGGGACGACTCTATCACTACCGTGACGGCAACATCGCCTCTGAAGGAATCGACGAATGAACGCACGATGGATCGCGCTGCCAGTGTTGTTGCTGTTCACCCTGTACACCGGTTGGACGTTGATGAGTGCCGAGCAATCACTTCTTGCCTTTGGCCTCGATCTGCTGTCCCGACCCGATACGGCCCAGGTCGTTATCGACCTGTATGTGATGGCCGGTCTGGGCTGTATCTGGATGGCAAACGACCAGCGCCAGCGGGGCGGGTCGTTGCTTGGTGTCTTGCCCTATCTGGTGCTGACGGCGCTGTTTGTCTCCCTGGGGCCGCTGCTGTACATCGTGGTCAAGGGCTTGGCGCAGAGGCCAGGGGCATGAGCGGCGCCCTGGCGGTCTACGCCTGCTGCGTAGTGGTGCTGTTCTTCAAGATGCTGGCGATTTCCTGCTACCAAGGTTACTTCCGCCTGCGCTTCCTGGCCTTCACCAACAGCGAGGATGCGGCGGTGTTCAAGCGTTCGGCTTGCCCTGCGGAACTGCCGCAGGTCACGCGGGCCATGCAGGCCTGGCGCAACGATCTGGAGAACATCCCGATGTTCCTCGCGCTGGGCGGCCTGGCGGTCGTACTGGAGGCGCCGGTTGCCATGACGGCTTGGCTGAGCGGGGTATTCACCGTGGCCAGGGTGTCGCATACGGTGACTTACCTGGCGGGTATCCAGCCGTGGCGGACGGTGAGTTATGGCGTGGGGGTAATCTGTTTGATCGGGTTGGCGACCTTGGTCATCGAGGCGCTGGCATCGACGCCTTGAAGGTCTGCCAGGCGTGCAGCAGCCGGCGGCAGGCAAGATGCCTGAATTCAACTGGTACAGAAAGCATCCGACTTCGGCACAAAGAAGCGAGCAAACAATTCCGATTGAGACTTGATGTTCAACTTGGCGTAAATGTTCCGGCGGTGCACTTTCACCGTTTCCGCCGAGAGTGAAAGCTTTCCGGCAATCTCTTTGTTGGAGAAACCGCTCAGCAGCAGTCTCAGTACATCGCTTTCACGGGTGGTGATCTGCGCGCCCAGCTGGGTCAGTGTTTCCTGCCAGGGCGGTACCTCGGCAAGGTCCTTCTCGACATCCACCTCGAAGGCCATGCGCTGGTGCATCAAGGCCGTCACCCAGGGCTTGATGAGGTCGAGGATGGTGATCTGCTCCTGGCTGAAGCGCGCCTTGCTGCCAATGGAGATGCATAGCGTGCGGTCAGCGTCGAGCTGAACGTTGTACTGCGCCTCATCGGCCGAGATGTAGTGCGCGAAGTACTGGTGGTAGTACTCGGTTTCGAGAAAGTACTCCGGCGCGATATCCAGCAGGTGGAAGAACCCGCTCTGCGGGTTTTCCCGGTTGGCGATGTAGAACGGGTCCAGCAGGTAGAGCCCCTTCACATAGCGATGGATGAACGCGTTGACTTCTTCGGCATCCGCCACCTCGGGCAGGCTCACCACTTCCACTTGCTGGCTGGCGAAGATCAATACCACCCAGTTGTCGATCTGCACGTACTCGTTCAATACCCGAACCAGCGAACTCCAGAACGCCGGACGGTCCAGCTGCATGATCAGCTTGCCGATCGATCGGTGCCAGGCCAGGCTTTGCAGGTCGAACGGCATTATCTACCCCTTTTGGGTTAGGAACTCGCAGGTCAGAGGTAAGTATTCCGAGGTATTTACTATCCGGTCCTGCCCGGTATAGTCGCTCACTGGGCCTAGGATGGCCGTGAAGATACATCGATTCGATAAGGATGTTGCATGAGAAGGTCACGTTTGCGAACCCTTTTTTCGGCCTCGCTGCTCTGCGCAGGGATCAGCACCTCGGTGCTGGCCGCCGAGCCCGGGATGCACCTGTACAACTGGTTCGGGCTGCTCGCGCCGGAGACGCCCAAGGCGTTCGAGCAGGAAACCGGCACCCGCGTTCACATGGACGCGTTCGACAGCGCCGACATCATGCAGAGCAAGGTCATGGCCGGGCGCACCGGGTATGACGTGGTGGTGGCCACTTCCAACGTACTGCCCAGCCTGATCGCGGCGGGCGTGCTCCAGCCGCTGGACCGCGCGCAACTGGGCAACCTGTCGCACATCGACCCCGATATCCTCGCCCAGTTGTCGGTCAACGACCCCGGCAACCGCTACGCGGTGCCTTACCTGTGGGGCACCACCGGCATCGGCTACGACGTCGACAAGGTCAAGGCCGCGTTGGGCGACCAGGCGCCGGTGGACAGCTGGGACCTGATCTTCAAGGAAGAGAACATCAGCAAGCTCAAATCCTGTGGCGTGGCGATGCTCGACTCGCCCAGCGAGATCATCTCGATTGCCCTGAACTACCTGGGCCTGCCCAGCAACAGCAGCAATCCTGCGGATTACCAGAAGGCGCAAGACCTGCTGATGAAGATCCGCCCCTACGTGCTGTATTTCGACTCGTCGCGCATCGACACCGACATGGCCGACGGCAATATCTGCGCGGTGGTCGGCTGGGCCAACGGCGCCCTGGCCGCCCAGGCCCTCAACGAGAAGAACAACACCGGGCGCAGGATCAACTACAGCCTGCCGCGCGAAGGCGCGCTGGTGTGGTCGGAAAACCTGGTGCTGCTCAAGGATGCGCCCCATCCCAAGGCAGGCATGGCGTTCATCAACTACATGATGCGCCCGGAAGTGATCGCCAAGACCTCGAACCACACCCTGTACCCCAACGCCAACAAGGACGCCACCCAGTTCGTCGAGCAGGCGCTGCGGGACAACCCGTGGATCTACCCCGACAAGAAGACGATTGCCACGTTGATCCCGCTCGAGCCGCTGCCGTTGAAACTGGAGCGGATCCGCACGCGGGTCTGGACCAAGGTGAAGAGTGGCGTCTGACTTGAGTTGACGTGTCGGCCGCTGCCCGGTGCAAGGGAGTACCGGACAGCGCGTTGACCAAGGTTGCCTGCGGCCTATTGCTTCAAGCACCAGCGAACACCATCGTCTCGCGGTATCCGGCTGCCCAGCCGAGGCGGGCGGGTCTTGCGTACCTGATTTCATCTTGAGCCGGAGGAGAACAGCGGATGTTCAGCCCAGCCCAGAAGACACACTTGAACTTGACGATCGAAGGCGTGGAGCACGATTTCCAGGTGCTCGGCTACACCGGGGAAGCGGTGGCCAACAGGCCTTTCTTTTTCAACGTGGAACTGGCCAGCGAATGGCCCGACCTGGACCTTGAACGCTTCCTCGACCTCGAGGCGTTCTTCAGCTTCGACATGAACGGCAATGGCATCCATGGGCGGATCTACCACATCGCGCCGATGAGGCAGGCCCCGTGTTCGGCGCGTTACAGCTTGACCCTGGTGCCGCACTTGTCCTACCTGCGTCACCGCATCAACCAGCGGATCTTTCAACAGTTCTCGGTGCCCAGGATCGTTGCCCTGATCCTGGAAGAGCATGGGATCGTGGGCGACGCTTACCGCTTCGAGCTGAGTGCGAGCTACCCCGAGCGCGACTACTGCACCCAGTATGGCGAAACGGACCTGCACTTCGTCCAGCGCTTGTGTGAAGAGGAGGGCATCCGTTTTCACTTCCAGCACAGTGCCCAGGGCCACGTGCTGGTGTTTGCCGATGGCCAGGCGGTGCTGCCGTGGGGCGTGCTGTATCGTCCGCCCCTGGTTCATGCCAAACCACGGGTGGCGGGGAACCAGACCGCCGTGGTCATTGCCGTGGAGGATGACGAGAGCCCGTGTGATCAGAGGCTTGCCCGGATTCAGGTGAAGTTTCCCTGGGATCCTGAGGACAGGTTCGACGACAAGAGCTGTTGTTGGCTGTCGGTGGCGTCCGATTGGCCTTGCGCGGTCACGCCTCCGCGAACGGGGATGGAGGTAATGGTCTCGTTTCTCGGAAACGATCCTGATCAGCCACGGGTCAGTGGGTGCCTGTGTTGCCGATAGCTCATTTCGACCACGGCAGCTTTATTCGAAATTATTCCAGGCCGATAATTATTGGCATTCAATAATTGCGAATAAACCCATGGCTGACGATTCCCTGCCCCCCGGTGGGACACACCGATGAACATCGACTCTCGATATGGCGTGATTACCGTCGTTGACGAGCCGACCTACACGTTCGACTCCACAGACAATATCCGGTGTTATGCGCGGGAAATCATCCTGGGCGACGATGGCGTGTCATCGGTTCATGGCGTAATGCTGGACGACTTCGGCCTGCTGGTGGTCGGTGCCGGCGGAGGCGGGACAGGAGTACATGCACAGTCGGCGCTGGTGATCGACGACAAGCTGCTATTGGCCGTGGGCAACCAGGTTGCCTGCGTGTCGCTGACCGCTCCCCATGACCTGCTTTGGTCGCGCAAGGTGGATCTGGCGACGTGTTTCGGTCTCTATTGGGCTGCGCGGCAGCGTGCACTGATTTCGCACGGCGAGCTGGAAATCACAGGTTTGTCCCTTGAGGGCGACGTCATCTGGAAGGCCATGGGCGCCGACATCTTCACCGGACGCTTTCAGCTGGCGCCTGACCATGTGGAAGTCGTGGATTTCTACGACACCGTCTACCGTTTTGATGTGGTGACGGGGGAGGCATTGAAAGGCAGTTGATGCATGGGGCCGGTTAAATGTCGCGATGCAATCCTTCTGCGTCCTGCCAGTACAGGGTTCGCTCGAATTGAAAGCTGATCACGAAGCGTGAGCCTGTCCGCGCAATGGCATTGGCAATCTTGTCCAGATCCGCCATGGGTGAATGTTCCTGCGGCCCAGGCCCTTTGATCCTGATGCTGGCGCGCGTGGCGACACTGAAGTCGAGCTGTTTGGTGTCCTCTGCATAGAGGGTGTGGTCGGTGATGACGAGGTCGGCGGTCAGCGTCAGCCATGACGCGAAGTAGGCTTCCAGGCTGTCGCTTGTACGCGTGACTTCAATCGCGCCAGCTGCTTGCAGGGCGTTTGCCAGTGCTGCTGCGTCAAGCGATGCGTCAGCTTCCAGGAACAGATCAAGGCTCAATGACGTTACCCTCGGTCGACGCTTCGACGCGCTGGGCGACCCAGCATTCTTCCCCCAGGTGCAGAAAGGCTCCACCCAGCCGCCATAGCTCGAAGTAGGCGGTAAAGTCGATGTCCAGTGCAATGAGCGGGGCGGCGATGTACCAAGCCAGCCCATAGTCCGCCGCGATGCCGTACCAGGCCTCGAACAATGCGTAGTCGGCGGCGGTATGGCAGTCGGCGGCTTCGCGAACCGCATCCCCTAATGCTTCGTTGGCCCAGGTGCCCGGTATATCGAAGTTGTCGATAGCCTTGAGGTCGGCCATGGGCTTGCAGATCACCCGCGCATTGCGGGTCAGGGTCATCAACTCTGAATCGCCCGTCCGCTCGAAAAAGTCGGCCTGCACATCCAACCATCGCCGGGTAGCGGCTGCCAGTTGTTCTGGCGTGCCTCGTTGCGTGGGGAGCAGGTACAGGTAGGGAAGCGTGCCGGCAGCCAGCACTTCCAACGTGCGCCTGGCCAGTTCGGGGGCGTGCTTGAAGCCTTCGAGGATGGTGGCCACCTCGTGGGGCTGGCCATGCTCCTTGAACAGCGCGATGAACTGGGATTTATCGATATCGCTGTGGCCTTCGACCAAGGCGCGCCAATCATCCAGCAGGGAGGTGTCCATTCGGCTTCCTTGGTTATGGGCGCGGGCATTGTGCATCGCGCTTCGGTTGTTGCGCCAGGGAACGAGCGCCGGGTTCGGGCCTCGTTGAATGGACCACTCCTGTCGGTTACGGGAGTGTCCTCCTTTAATCGATAACCAGCTCCCATACGCCACTGGCATGCTCGATCCGCTCACCCGGCAACCGGATGCGTTGGTTGGCGCTGTAGTCATGGAAGGCGCGGGCCTTGCCGATCAGCGACAGGTCCAGGGTCACGCTATGCCGCGACTCGCCACGCCCGGCCTCGAACAGCGTGTGGCCATACGGGTCCACCGCCAGGCTCGCCCCCACGAACACGCAGCCATCCGGCCCTTCGCCCACGCGGTTGGCAACCACGGCGAACACCTGGTTCTCCATCGCCCGGGCCATCACCGACACCCGGTGCACGTGATCCTCCGGTTCGGCCAGGCCATCGGTGATCAGCATCAACTGCGCGCCCAGGGCCTTCAGTGCCCGCGCTGTCTCGGGGAATTCGCTGTCGTAGCAGATCAACAGGCCCAGGCGCACGCCGCGCCATTCGACGGTGGCGAAGCGGTCGCCCGGCACGACGATGCCGTGCTCCGGCAACCACAGGTGGGTCTTGCGGTAGGTGAGCAGGATGCCTTCGGGGGCGATGAACAGGGTGGTGTTGTAGAAGGTGCCGCCGTCGTTCTCGTACAGCCCCAGCACCACCGCGACATTGTGCTGGCGCGCCGCCGCGACCACTGCCTGCACGGCATCGCCGTCGATGGCTTCGGACAGCATGCCGACGTCATCTGCTGTGAGAAAACCGGTCAGGTGCGACTCGGGGAACAGCAGGATATCGGTGTCCGGCGCGCACTGGGCCAGGGCCTCGAGGATACCGCGCAGGTTGTGGGCGGTGTCGCCGTCGCGGGTTGTCGTCTGTACCACTTCGATCTTCATGGGCAATCCGTCTCGCTGGGCCCGACCCTTCCGCGGGCGAGTGACATTTGCGAAGGGTGGTGCAAGTATGAAAACAATCACTGGCAAAACAATCACTTCGACGGGTTAACCCGGGGGTAGGGCATGAGCTTGAGCCTGCAGGATCTTTCGTGGCACCAGGGTGTTGGCCAATGCATCGAGCACCTCGACCGCCCGAGCTTCTGGCGCACACTGGCCACGCTGCTCGGCGACTTCGTCGAGGTGGACACCTGGGTGGCGCTGCTGTTCAGCCACGACAAACCGCTGATCTTCGACCAGAGCCCTTACGAGCGCGAGGGCATCGACCCGCTGGTGAGCGAGTACGCCAACGGCCTGTACCTGCTCGACCCGTTCTACATCAGCAGCCGCGAGCGGCCGCTGACCGGCCTGGTGCGCCTGGCCGACGTGGCCCCGGAGCAGTTCCAGCAGACCGACTACTACCGCCTGTACTTCACCCACAACGTGGTCGCCGACGAGGTGCAGTTCAACCTGGCCCTGGGCGATGGGCGCACGCTGTGCCTGTCGCTGGGCGGGCGCTCACGTTTCGACGCCCAGGCCATCGCCCAGCTGGAGCTGGTGCGCCCCTGGCTGATCGGCCTGCTGCGCCAGCGGCTGCACTTCGAGCAACTGCCCGAGCGCGCACCGGCCAAGCCCGCGCTGGGCCTGGCCCAGGGGCGCGACGAGGCACGCCGGCAGCTGGAGTCGGTGCTCACGGCGCGGGAGCTGGACGTGGTGCGGCTGATCCTGTCGGGGCATTCGAACAAGGAGACGGCCATCAAGCTCAAACTGTCGGCCGAGACGGTGAAGGTCCATCGCCGCAACGTGTACCGCAAGCTGGACGTGAACTCCCAGAGCGAGCTGTTCTCGCTGCTGTTTTTGGCAGGCGAAGACCTCGCCAGCCTGCAACCGGCGCCGTGATTCCCCTGCGCCATTACCCCCGGGTTAATCATTCGACGTTATAGGAATCCGCACCGGGATCCGCATACTGGCCCTGCACCTTGTAGGCGCGGGCTTGCCCCGCGATCACCGGCAAAGCCGGTGCCATCCCCCGAGTAACTTGCTGTGCACGCCGTCCCTGCGCCCCCATGCAGCCAGACCGGCTGGGCAATTCCCTAGAACAATCACAAGAGGATGACCCATGGCTCATTTCGCTCACGGCCCGGCCCGTGGCATCGCCCCTGCGCGCCAGGAGGCCACCCATGCCTGACGCCACCCCCGCAAAACTCTCCCTGACTTCCCTGACCGTCTTCGGCCTGGCCTACATGTGCCCGAGCCTGGCCATGGTGATCTTCGGCGTGATCTCCGAGCGCAGCGACGGCATCGCCCCCAGCGCCTTCCTGCTGGCCACCGGCGCCATGCTGCTGTCGGCCCTGAGCTACGCCAAGCTGTCTCGCCTGTTCCCGGTGTCCGGCTCGGCCTACTACTATGCCAAACGCCTGCTGGGCCCTGGCTGCGGCTTCGTGGTCGGCTGGGCGGTGCTGCTGGCCTACCTGTTCATGCCCATGGTCGCCTGGCTGCTGCAGTCGGTGTTCCTCAACGCCCAGTTCCCGCAGGTGCCCACCTGGGGCTGGCTGCTGATCAACATCGGCCTGACCACGGCGGTGACCGTCAGCGGCATGACCCTGACCGACCGCCTGAACAAAGTGCTCACGGTCCTGAGCGTGGCCCTGGTGCTGCTGTTCATTGGCTACTGCCTGCGCTATGTGGCCGGCCAGCCCCAGGTCGGCTTCACCCTCCCCGTATGGAACGAGCACAGCACCTTGACCGGCCTCACCGCCGCCGCCGCCATCGCCGCCTATTCGTTCCTCGGGTTCGACGCCGTGACCACCCTGGCCGAAGAGGCCGAGCAGCCCAAGCGCGACATCCCCCGGGCGGTGCTGCTGGTGATCAGCGTGGGCGGGCTGCTGTTCACGGCGGTGGCCTACCTGATGCAACTGAGCCATCCCGGCGGCCAGTTCGCCGACCCAGAGACTGCGACCTATGCGCTGTCGATCGAGGTGGGTGGGCAGTTCTTCGCCGACTTCGTCAACCTTGGCGGCATCGTCGCCGGCTTCGCTTCGTGCCTGGCGGTGCAGGTCAGCGCCAGCCGCCTGCTGTACTTCATGGGCCGCGAAGGCGTGCTGCCGCCGCGCTATTTCGCCAAGCTGCAGGGCAGGGCGCGCACGCCGGTGTTCAACCTGCTGCTGATTGCCGGGCTGGGGTTGATCGGGATCGGCGCGGATGTGAGCTCGGCCGCTTCGCTGATCAACTTCGGCGCGTTCCTGGCGTTTGCGGCGGTGAATGTCTGCGTGATTGCGTACTACCTGCGTGAGCGGCGCAAGCAGCGGTTGAGTGGAGTGGGGTTCGTGGTGTTTCCGCTGCTGGCGATTGGGGTGAACCTGTATCTGCTGTCGCTGTTGAGCACGGTGGTGATACTGGCCGGGGTGGCTTGGCTGGTGTGTGGCGGGTTGTACCTGATGTGGCTGACGGCGGGGTTCAGCAAGCCCACGCCGGGGCTGATGGAGGTTGAGTCTTGAGGTGATGCGCTAGCCACTGCGGCTTTACACGGAATTATTCCAGGCCAATAATTATTGGTAGATCATAATTCGGGATAAACCCATGGCTGACATTTTCCTGCGCCCGGAACTGGCGGCCGACATGGCCAGGCAACTGCTCAAGCCCTCGGCACTGGACATCGGCCTGCGCTCCGGGTTGTTCCTGTCCGGCCTGCGCCGGACGGGCAAGACAACCTTTCTCAAGAACGATCTGATCCCGGCCCTGGAGGCACAGGGCGCACTGGTGATCTACGTCGACCTGTGGAGCGACACCCAGACAAGCCCGGTGAAACTGGTGCTGGCTGCCGTGCGCCAAGCCCTGCTCGAACTGCAGACACCGACCTCGTCGTTCATGCAGCGTCTCAAGCGCGTGCGTGGCGCCGAGGTGGAGGTGGCCGGTTTCAAGTTCGGCTTCAACCTCGATACCCTGGGTGAAGCAGGCGGCGTGACACTTGCCGAAGCGCTGACCGAAGCGGTGGACCAGGCCAAGGCGACTGTCGTGCTGATCGTCGACGAAGTGCAGCATGCCATCACCACAGAAGACGGGCAGCAGATGATGCTGGCCCTGAAGGCCGCGCGTGACGCCATCAACCCAAGGCCCGCGACGCCTGGGCATTTCCTGTTCATCGGCACCGGCTCGCACCGGGCCATGGTCAACGAGCTGACCGCCCGGCGTAACCAGGCGTTTGTCGGCGCCACCAACGTGGCCTATCCGGTGCTTGACGAGGGCTATGTCGCGTTCTGGCTCCAGCGGCTCGCCGCAGATGGCCTCGATAACCTGCCTTCGCTGGAAGTGGCGACCGAGGCGTTCAAGACACTGGGCAGCCGGCCTGAAGAGTTCATCCGTGCCCTGCGTCAGTTGATTCACTCGCCCAGCCTCGGTTCCGGGGCGAATGTAGTGCTGCCGGTGATCGCGGCCACGCTACGCTCGGCGGCGGCCGACCTGGAACTGATGAAGGTCGAGGAACTGGGCGTGCTGGCACAGGCCATTTTCGCCCGGATCGCCTCCGTGGATGGCGAGACGCGGGGCGTGTTTTCCAGCGAGGCGGCGGGCGAGTATTCGACGTTCGTGGGGCGTGAAGTGCGGGTGGAGGAGATCCAGCCGGTGGCCAATGAGTTGCTGGCAGCGAACCTGATCATTCGCCGGGGGCATGGCCTGTATGGCGTGACCGATCCGTTCGTGCAGGAGATCTGGCGGGAGCGCCAGGCGATGCTGGGCAAGCGCTGAGTCGGCCGCGGTCAATGGCTATATGATTTGGAAGTCATACTACAAGTGCCTTCCACGCGCTGGACAAGTCGCATTGCGGATGCGCGATACATCGTTGTCTCATCGCATGGCAAAACTGCGCAGCGCGCCAGTCGGTCGAGCGCCCTCCGCGCTCGCCGATGGCACGCTGGCCGCGGGATGTCAGGCCGCTACTTTCTCCCGCACGATGACCATCGAGTTGTAGATGTAGCCCTTGTCCTTGGTCTCATGGTCGTATTGCTGGCCGCTGGTAATGTCGTATGTCACGATGATTTCGTATTGGTCGGAACTGGCGCTGGCCTGGCCAGTGGTGTTGAGCCCTTCATTGGCATCGTAGTAATCGACGATATTGTCCTGTTTCTGGGCGGTGGCATTGAGCGAGTTGGTGCCGGTGTAGGGAATGTCGAACATGCAGGCGAAGTCGGCGACCGCGGCCTTGCTATCGGGCTCGCGCAGTGACAGGTTCATCGCCAGGCCGATACCGGACACATAGGTCTTGCTCTCGGACTTGATGGGAGAGGCGTTGTACCATTTACCGAAAGGCCCACGGTTGTCGTAGCCTTTGATGACAATCTCATTTGGGGTGTCGGTATCGCCGTGCCCCATATGCGGGGCGGACACTACCAGGTCCTTGCTCGTCAGGTTGTAGATCGTCAGGTTGTGCCGGGTGTTGTGCAGGACCAGGGACAGGATCACCGTTGTGGCAATGATGAGTACCGCGCCCCATATTCCCGCAACGACAGCCCCTTCCTCCAGCGGTGCAAACGCACTGCGCCAGCCACGGGCAAGGCCCTGGACACAGCGCCCCATCAAACCATTGAACTGGCCGTTGAAGATGCCCGAGAAAAATACCCTGAGGAAGCGCGAGGCGGCTTGAAGCGTTCCCCGGAGCACGGCTTTGAACAGGCCCCAGGTTTTCGAGACCGCGTCTTTCAAGATTGCTCTGAGGCCGCGCCCGCCCGCGTAGCTCAGCAGTTCCTTCAAGGCACTGGTGACAATGATCGAGCTGCCAAGGGTAATCGTGAAGTTGACCACGGTCCGGGTGACGCCACCGAAGCCGAAATTGAAGGGGATGTGTGAGTCGACGAAGTAACGCTTGCCATCAATCTCGATGGACATCTCATCGGTCACGATCTTGTACTTCTTTTCCCGCAATGCGACTTCAGCGGCAGTGGCTTCGACCAGTTGCACAGAATCCAGCAAGCTGTTCTGCGAGATGTGTACATGGTGCTGCTCGCCGTCGATGGTTTGCATGCCGACCAGCCAGACATCGCCGTCGTCTTGTGGCACTTGCTGGAACTTGTCGATGTCCATGTCGGAAAAACGCTGCATGAACACCGCTTCGCGAGCTTGCTGGCGCGCAATTGCAGCCGTTGCCTGCCCACCCAACGGGCCTTTGCCGAACAGCGGATGGAGGCTTTGTTCGGTGAAGGTGCTGTTGACCTCATTGATGCTCACGCTTTTTGCGGGGTCGAACTCCAGGTTTTCGGTCGAGAACAAGCTGGTCATGCTGAACTCCATATTCGGCAAATGACGCATTGGGGAAGCCCGACGTGGTGCCGGGCCCGGGATAAAGCCACGAGCGCGCTATGCCATTCCCAGCGGAGGGAAACGCTGGAGCATGCGGCGATATCAATTTGGCATCATCCAGGCAGGGTGTGCAAGGGGCCTGAGCGAGGAGGCAGCATGCCATGCGACTATCCGTTGCGATGCAATCCTTCGGCATCCTGGCAACAGCGTGTTCGTTCGATATCGAGAGCTCAAAGCAGGGAGCTTTCCATACGACCTCCTGGTTCACAGGGGCATCATGCTGCGGGTGTCGTGCCAGGGTCGCAGCGACTATTGGCGAGTTGGATGCGCGCAGCGCCGCGATCACGATCCGGCTGATGGCTTCTACGTCTTCGCGCTGAGCGCGGCGGACATGACATTCCATGGACGTCCCCCGAATTGATGGCTCTACCACATAACCCTTGTGGGAGCGGCCTTGTGTCGCGAAAGGGCCGCAAAGCGGCCCCCGGTTTCTGATGTGTTGCGAAGATTGCCGGGGCTGCTACGCAGCCCTTTCGCGACATAAGGCCGCTCCCACAGGGCCCGCGTTTGCCTGTGGCGTCAGTGCTTCATCCCCAACTCCGCATCATCCATCAGCGCCTTGGCCAGCGCACTCAGGTAATACGATGCCCAGATCAACTGAGGCTTCTCCTCCATGATCCCGGTGATGGTCAGGTCGCATACGCAGCCCATCAACTCCGAAGCCTGTTCCCGTGCGTGCTGGCAAGGGATGCCGGGTTCGATGCAGAACAGCGGGTCGGTATGCCCTTCACCCTGGTAGAACTTGGTCTTGCCCACCGTGGTGTGGGACGTGGTGTCGTCTGTGCTCATTGCTCAATCTCCCTGAAATGATCGGTGCCTGGGCTTGCGCAATCGCGGGACAAGCCCGCTCCCACGGGTACATGTATCACAGCGCATGTGGGGTGCTGCGCGTGGATCGCAGCTATGGATCACAGCGTGTTTGGATTACAGCGTGGGAGCGGGCTTGCCCCGCGATTGCATCAGCCCAGCCAACAAATGACTTAAGTCCTAGTGCAACGTCCGAGGCTCCACCTGCGGCATCTGCACTTGAATCAACGCCGATTCGAGCAGCACCCGCAGCGCCTCCATTTCATGCATCGCGGTCATGACCAGAATCGACACGGGCGACTTGGGATGCAGCAGAACAGCCTGATGCGCCACGGTCTGTGCGCACAGGGCGTACTCCGTGGCCTGGATGATGGTGTCTTCGAGGGAGTGGTGGTTGTGGGGTGGATCGGGGACGATCTTTAACATATTGAGCTCCTATATCCCTAAAGGAACCACCACCTGCCCGCTGTCAAACAGAAGGGTGGCAGCTGTACGTGGGTTGACAGACCGGCGGACATAGGAAGTTCCGGCGCACGCAAGCGTGCCCGCACGTACAGCTACCATTGAAGGTGCTGCAATCCTAGTACCGTCGCGGCCTGTCAAAGCCGATCGCTGAATTCAGCGACTTGCCGAGACTAGGACTACTTTCCAAAGGCTGCAACGGAAAAAAGGCGAGAGGAGGATATTTGGGAAAAGGACTACAAGAAAGGGGATTAATCTGATTTGGATGCTACAGCGGAAGCGTGCGCATGATGAGCTAATAGGCATCCTCTGAGAACATGGGTTTACCATTGGGTGATTTTACGTAATCTTTGAGGTTGTGAGTTCTTAATGTCCAATGCGTGGAGTATGTTTTTAGGTTTTATCAGTTTGGATGTATTGTGGCTCCGGTTTTAGATTTTATTGTTGAGGCTGTAAGGAGAGGTATTTCCGGTTGTGGTGCTGAGATTTATTTGCGCCCAGACAGTGTGTGGGCTAGGGCGCATGGAGTGTTGTTAGTTTGGTTTTGCTTTGAGTTTGTCGAGTACGTTGGCTACATGCTCTAGCCCGTCGAGCGTGGATGGTATCGCTGCTTCGCTATTAACGATGCCGCTAAAAATAAGCTGGTCGAAGCGGTCAAGTAGTTCGGGGCTGTCCTTTCTAATGTCTTTTGCGTATTTCGCGTATTCCTGGATGAACTGGCAAAGCGCCATTCTGAGATCAATTTGGATTAGTTGAGCTTTAATGGCTCTGTATCCATGGAGTGCAACTCGAAAAAAATAGCCGAGCAAAATCTCGAAACCAACTACTGTTGCAATTAGGTAGGTGTCAGTTTTGTCGGTCGTTGAATTGGTTATAAATGCATACATTTTGTAGGTGAAAGGTGCAGTCATTGCTCCTCCAAGGAGAAAAAGCCATGACAGTCTAAGTCGGCCTTCCTTGGTTTTTTGCTGTCTAAGCTTTCTGAAGCCCTCGTGCAATCCAACAAAATTGAACGCATCTTTATATGTGTCCAAGGACCTTTTTAGATTGTTTGCACGCTGCTCCCGCTCAGATAATTCTTTTTCATTAGTCTCACGTTCTTTGGTTAGTCGGCTAATGGTTTTTGGGAGTTCCTTTATTTCGATCATGCCAGGATGATGTATGTACTTGCCCAAGACCTGAAGCACCATTTGGTGCTCGGCGTATTTTATGGTTAATGCTAGGTTTCCAGAGAATTCATGATCAGTTACCTGGTGGGCGACTCGTGCTAAATCATCACTGAGTTCGCCTGGAGTCATTAATTGGAACTCGATTAGGAATCGATAGGCAAGCGCAAAGGCTGCATCCAATCTGCTGAAATCCTGGTTGGCGATGTATGAGGCTTCATTTGTGAATTGGTCGCCTATGTAGCCTATGTTGAGTCCGCATCTTTTTTCAAATAGATCTGGTTGTGCAGATATTTTTCGAAAAATGGATGTTAATGATAGGGCTAGAAATCTAGGGGTGCCCTCTGAGAATGTTGTGTTTTTATTTATTTCGTGTCTCAGTTCTTTTTCGGCGTTTTCGAATATTGTTCGCTTGCTCGAGAAGAATCCTTCGTAATATTCGGTGGTTTCATCCAAAGTGGAGGGTGGTATTGGATTCTGGCTATTTGATTCCATTCTTACTCTCGATTTGTGGGGTGTCATGTGTTGCGTGTTAATGGTTTGGGTTTCTAATTTATTGAAAGATGATGGTTTTCAAGGTTGATATTCGTTAGGTGGTTTTGAACTTTAGCGCTCGATAAACGCCGCCTCCAACAACTGCCTCGTATACCCATGCTTCGGCTCATGAAAGATAGCCCCCGCATCCCCCTGCTCAACCACCTGCCCATGCTTGATCACCATCAGCTGATGACTCAACGCCTTGACCACCGCCAGGTCATGACTAATAAACAGGTAAGTCAGGTTGTACTTCACCTGCAAATTCCGCAAAAGCTCCACCACCTGCCGCTGCACCGTCCGATCCAGCGCCGAGGTCGGCTCATCCAGCAAAATCAGCGCCGGCTTCAACACCAACGCCCGAGCAATGGCGATGCGCTGCCGCTGCCCCCCAGAAAACTCATGGGGATACCGATGCCGCGTCCGAGGGTCCAGCCCCACTTCCTCCAACGCCGCAATAATCGCCGCTTCCTGCTCAGCCGGCGTGCCGATCTTGTGAATCCGTAACCCCTCGCCAACGATATCCGCCACGCACATACGCGGGCTCAGGCTGCCGAAGGGATCCTGAAACACCACCTGCATCTCTCGCCGCAGCGGCCGCACGGCCTTCTGGTTCAACCCTTCAAGATCCTGCCCATGGAAGCGAATGCCACCCTGGCTGGAAATCAACCGTAAGATGGCCAACCCCAAGGTGGACTTGCCCGACCCACTCTCGCCAACGATCCCCAGCGTCTGCCCCTGGGGCAGGCTGAAGTTCACCCCATCTACCGCCTTCACATGGTCCACGGTCCGGCGCAGCAGCCCCTTCTTGATCGGGAACCACACCTTCAGGTCCTTCACCTCCAGCAATGGCGCCCCTTCGGCGTTAGCGGCAGGCGCGCCACTGGGCTCGGCATTGATCAGCATCTGCGTATACGGATGCTGCGGCTTGCTGAACAGCGTGGCGCAGTCAGCCTGCTCGACGATCTTGCCGCACTGCATCACGCACACGCGGTGGGCGATGCGGCGCACCAGGTTGAGGTCGTGGCTGATCAGCAGCAGGGCCATGCCGAGGCGCGCCTGCAGCTCCTTGAGCAGGTCGAGAATCTTCAACTGCACGGTCACGTCGAGCGCCGTGGTGGGCTCGTCGGCGATCAGCAGTTCGGGCTCGTTGGCCAGGGCCATGGCGATCATCACCCGCTGGCGCTGGCCACCGGACAGCTCATGGGGCAGGGCTTTCAGGCGCTTCTTGGGCTCGGGAATGCCGACCAGCTCCAGCAGCTCCAGCGTGCGTGCCGTGGCGGCCTTGCCGGTCAGCCCCTTGTGCAGCAAGAGGATCTCGTTGATCTGCTTCTCGATGCTGTGCAGCGGGTTCAGCGAGGTCATCGGCTCCTGGAAGATCATCGCGATGCGGTTGCCGCGAATGCGCTGCATGGGCTTCTCACCCAGGTGCAGCAGGTCCTTGCCGCCGTACTGGATGGTGCCGGACGGATGCCGCGCCAGCGGGTAGGGCAGCAGGCGCAAAATCGAATGGGCGGTCACCGACTTGCCCGAGCCGCTTTCGCCGACCAGGGCCAGGGTCTCGCCCTTGCGGATGTCGAAGCTGATGCCGTCGACCACGCGGTTGACCTGCTCGCCAGTGACGAACTCCACCGCCAGGTCGCGGACTTCGATCAGGGTGTCTTGGCTCATGTCATTTCCTCGGGTCGAAGGCGTCGCGGGCGGATTCGCCGATGAATACCAGCAGGCTCAGCATCACCGCCAGCACGGCGAAGGCGCTGATGCCCAGCCACGGGGCTTGCAGGTTGGACTTGCCCTGGGCGACCAGCTCGCCCAGCGACGGCGAGCCAGCAGGCAGGCCGAAGCCTAAGAAGTCCAGGGCGGTGAGGGTGCCGATGGCGCCGGTGAGGATGAACGGCATGAAGGTCATGGTCGAGATCATGGCGTTGGGCAGGATATGCCGGAACATGATCGGGCCGTTGCGCATGCCCAGCGCGCGGGCGGCGCGCACGTATTCGAGGTTGCGCCCGCGCAGGAACTCGGCGCGCACCACGTCCACCAGGCTCATCCACGAGAACAGCAGCATGATGCCCAGCAACCACCAGAAGTTGGGCTGCACGAAGCTGGCGAGGATGATCAGCAGGTACAGCACCGGCAGGCCGGACCAGATCTCCAGGAAGCGCTGGCCGGCGAGGTCGACCCAGCCGCCATAGAAGCCCTGCAAGGCGCCGGCGATCACGCCGACGATGGAGCTGGCGATGGTCAGCGTCAGGGCGAACAGCACCGAGATACGGAAACCGTAGATCACCCGGGCCAGCACGTCGCGGCCCTGGTCGTCGGTGCCCAGCAGGTTGTCGGTGGAGGGCGGCGCGGGGGCCGGCACCTTCAGGTCATAGTTGATGCTCTGGTAGCTGTAGGGGATCGGCGCCCACAGCACGAAGGCGTCCTTTTTCTCCAGCAGCTCGCGGATGTACGGGCTTTTGTAGTTGGCCTCCAGCGGGAACTCGCCGCCGAAGGTGGTCTCCGGGTAGCGCTTGAAGGCGGGGAAGTACCATTCGCCGTCGTAGCGCACGGCAATCGGCTTGTCGTTGGCGATGAACTCGGCGCCCAGGCTCAGCACGAACAGCACCAGGAAGATCCACAGCGACCACCAGCCGCGGCGGTTGGCCTTGAAGCGCTCGAAGCGCCGGCGATTAAGGGGGGACAGGGCCATGTCAGTGCTCCCGGCTGGCGAAGTCGATGCGCGGATCGACCAGGGTGTAGGTGAGGTCGCCGATCAGCTTCACCACCAGACCCAGCAGGGTGAAGATGAACAAGGTGCCGAACACCACCGGGTAGTCGCGGTTGATCGCTGCTTCGAAACTCATCAGGCCCAGGCCGTCGAGGCTGAAGATCACCTCGATCAACAAGGACCCTGTGAAGAAGATGCCGATGAACGCCGAGGGGAAGCCGGCGATCACCAGCAGCATGGCGTTGCGGAACACGTGGCCGTACAGCACCCGCGAACGGCTCAGGCCTTTGGCCTTGGCGGTGACCACGTACTGCTTGTTGATCTCGTCGAGGAAGCTGTTCTTGGTCAGCAGGGTCATGGTGGCGAAGTTGCCGATCACCAGCGCGGTGATCGGCAGCACCAGGTGCCAGAAGTAGTCGAGCACCTTGCCGGTGGTGCTCAGCTCATCGAAGTTGTTGGAGGTCAGCCCGCGCAGCGGGAACCAGTCGAAGTAGCTGCCGCCAGCGAACAGCACGATCAGCAGGATGGCGAACAGGAACGCGGGGATGGCGTAGCCGACGATGATCGCCGAGCTGGTCCAGACGTCGAAATGGCTGCCGTGGCGCACGGCCTTGGCGATCCCCAGGGGGATCGACACCAGGTACATGATCAGCGTGCTCCATAGCCCAAGCGAGATGGACACGGGCATCTTCTCGGCGATCAGGTCGATGACCTTGGCGTCGCGGAAGAAGCTGTTGCCAAAGTCCAGCTGGGCGTAGTTCTTGACCATGATCCACAGCCGCTCGGGCGCGGACTTGTCGAAGCCGTACATGCGCTCGATCTCGGCGATCAGCGCCGGGTCCAGGCCTTGCGCGCCGCGGTAGTTGGAGCCGGCCACCGACACTTCGGCGCCGCCGCCGGCGATGCGGCTGGTGGCGCCGTCGAACCCTTCGAGCTTGGCGATCATCTGCTCCACCGGGCCGCCGGGGGCGGCCTGGACGATGATGAAGTTGATGATGAGGATGCCGAACAGGGTCGGGATGATCAGCAGCAGGCGCCGCAGGATATAGGCCAGCATGTCAGTGGGCCTCTTCCACGGCGGGGGCTTCGCTCACGGCAGGCGTGACGTCGGGCTTGATCCACCAGGTGTCGATGCCGATGTCGTACTTGGGCGACACGGCGGGGTGACCGATGTGGTTCCAGTAGGCCACGCGCCAGGTCTTGATGTGCCAGTTGGGGATCACGTAGTAGCCCCACAGCAGCACGCGGTCCAGGGCGCGGCAGTGGTCGACCAGGCTCTGGCGCGAATCGGCGTTGATCAGCTGTTCCACCAACTGGTCGATGGCAGGATCGCGCAGGCCGATGAAGTTGCGGCTGCCGGGGTTGTCGGCGGCGGCGCTGTTCCAGTACTCGCGCTGCTCGTTGCCGGGCGAGTTCGATTGCGCGAAGCCGCCGACGATCATGTCGTAGTCCCGCGAACGCAAGCGGGTGATGTACTGCGACACGTCCACCCGGCGGATCTCGAGGTTGATGCCCAGGTCCGCGAGGTTGCGCTTGAACGGCAGCAGCACGCGCTCGAACTGGGTCTGGGCCAGCAGGAACTCGATGCTCAGCGGCTTGCCGTCCTTGTCGACCATCTTGTCGTCGACGATCTTCCAGCCGGCGTCCTGCAGCAGCTTGTAGGCCTGGCGCTGCTGGTCGCGGATCATGCCGCTGCCGTCGGTGACGGGGTTGCGGAAGGCGCCGTTGAACACCTCGTCGGGCACCTTGCCGCGCAGCGGTTCGAGAATCTTCAGCTCGGCGGGCGAGGGCAGGCCGCTGGCGGCCATCTCGGAGTTCTCGAAGTAGCTGCCGGTGCGGGTGTAGGCGCCGTTGAACAGCTGCTTGTTGGTCCATTCGAAGTCCAGCAGCAGGCTGATGGCCTGGCGCACGCGGATGTCCTGGAACATCGGCTTGCGCAGGTTGAAGATGAAGCCCTGCATGCCCACCGGGTTGCCATTGGGGATCTCTTCCTTGATCAGGCGGCCGTCGCGCACGGCGGGCACGTCGTAGGCGGTGGCCCAGTTCTTCGCGCTGACTTCCAGGCCGTAGTCGAACTGGCCGGCCTTCAGCGCCTCGAGGGCGACGGTGTTGTCGCGGTAGGAGTCGAAGGTCATCACATCGAAGTTGTAGAAGCCGCGGTTGATCGGCAGGTCCTTGGCCCAGTAGTCCTTGACCCGCTCGTAGCGGATCGAGCGGCCGGCCTTCACCTCGGCGACCTTGTACGGGCCGCTGCCCAGCGGGATCTCCAGGTTGCCGCGGTTGAAGTCGCGGTTGGCATACCAGTGCTTGGGCAGCACCGGGAGCTGGCCGAGGATCAGTGGCAGCTCGCGGTTGTTGCTGTGCTTGAACTTGAACAGCACCTTGAGCGGGTCTTCGGCGACCACGTCGGCGACGTCGGCGTAATACTGGCGGTACAGCGGGGCGCCGTCCTTGATCAGGGCGTTGAAGGTAAATACCACGTCTTCGGCGCGCATCGGCTGGCCGTCGTGGAAGCGCGCCTCGGGGCGCAGGTAGAAGCGCACCCAGCTGTTGTCAGGAGCCTTTTCGATCTTGCCGGCCACCAGGCCATACTCGGTGAAGGGCTCGTCCTGGCTCTGGCGCATCAGCGTGTCGTAGATGCTGCCGATGTTGTCGGCGGGCACGCCCTTGTTGATGAACGGGTTGAGGCTGTCGAAGCCGCCGAAGCTGGACTGGCGGAAGGTGCCGCCCTTGGGCGCGTCAGGATTGACGTATTCGAAGTGCTTGAAGTTGGCCGGGTATTTCGGCGCTTCGCCGTACAGGGTCAGGGCGTGTTGCGGGGCGGCGACGGCCGGGAGCGTGAGGCAGGCCAGCAGCAGGCTGCCGGCCAGGCGGCGCAGGGTGGGCGTCATTTGGCTTTCTCCGAAGTCTTCTTGATCCACCAGCTGTTCAGCCCAAGGGTGTAGGGCGGCGTGGTGACGAAGGCGAACCGGTTGCGGTAGGCCAGGCGGTGATTGTCGAGGTACCAGTTGGGGATCATGTAGTACTGCCATGAGAGCACGCGGTCCAGGGCGCGCGCGGCGGCGATCTGGTCATCGCGGCTGCGGGCGGCGAGCAGGGTGTCGAGCAGGTGGTCGACCACCGGGTCCTTCACGCCAGCATAGTTCTTGCTGCCCTTGACGGCGGCTTGGCTCGAGTGGAAATACAGCCACTGTTCGAGGCCCGGGCTCAGGGTCTGGTTCAGGGTCATCAGGATCATGTCGAAATCGAACTGGTCGAGCCGTTGTTTGTACTGGGCGCGGTCGACAGTGCGCAAGCGCGCATCGATGCCGATGCTGGCCAGATTTTCGACATAAGGTTGCAGGATGCGTTCGAGGTTCGGGTTCACCAGCAGCAGTTCCATCCGGAACGGCTGGCCCTTGCCGTCCACCAGGCGCTGGCCGTTGAGCTTCCAGCCGGCCTGGGCGAACAGGTCGAGGGCCTGGCGCAGGGCCGCGCGGCTGATGCCGCTGCCGTCGGTGTGGCTGACCTGGTAGGACTGGGTGAACAGCTTTTCGGGCAGTTGGTCGCGGAACGGCTTGAGCAGCAGCCACTCCTTGCCGGTGGGCAGGCCGCTGGCGGTGAACTCGCTGTTGGGGTAGTAGCTGGTGGCGCGCCGGTAGGCGCCGTTGAACAGGGCGCGGTTGGTCCATTCGAAATCGAGCATCAGGCCCAGGGCCTGGCGTACCCGTGGGTCGCTGAAGGCGGCGCGGCGGCTGTTCATGAACAGGCCTTGGGTCTGCGTGGGGATCTGGTGCGGGATCTGCGCCTTGATCACCTCGCCCCGGCGCACGGCGGGGAAGGTGTAGCCGTTGGCCCAGTTCTTCGCCTGGTGCTCGATATAGATGTCGAATTCGCCCGCCTTGAAGGCTTCGAAGGCCACGGTGGCGTCCCGGTAGAACTCGTATTCGACACGGTTGAAGTTGTACTTGCCGCGGTTCACGGCCAGGTCCTTGCCCCAGTAGTCCTTCACCCGCTCGAACACCAGGCGCCGGCCCGGTTGCACCTCGCTGATGCGGTAGGGACCGCTGCCCAAGGGCGGCTCGAAGGTGGTGGCCTTGAAGTCGCGTTTTTCCCAGTAGTGCTTGGGCAACACCGGCATTTCGCCCAGGCGCAGGATCAGTAGCGGGTTGCCGGCGCGCTTGAACACAAAGCGGATGCGCAGCGGGCCGAGGATGTCGACCCGGGCCACTTCCTGCAGGTTGGTGCGGTAGATCGGGTGGCCGTCCTTGAGCAGGGTGCGGTAGCTGAAGGCGACGTCGGCGGCGGTAATCGGCACGCCGTCGTGGAAGCGTGCCTCGGGGCGCAGGTTGAACACCACCCAGCTGCGGTCCTCGCTGTACTCGACGGAGCGGGCGATCAGGCCGTAGCTGGAGGTGGGTTCGTCGCCGGAGGGGTCGTACATGCCGGTGCCGACCATCAGCGGCTCGTTGAGCTCGTTGATGCCGTACTGCAGGAAGTTGGGCGTGGTGACCGGGCTCGAGCCCTTGAAGGTATAGGGGTTGAGCGTGTCGAAGGTGCCGAAGGCCATGGCCCGCAAGGTGCCGCCTTTTGGGGCTTGCGGGTTGACCCAGTCGAAGTGGGTGAAGCTGGCCGGGTACTTGAGCGTGCCGAACTGCGCGTATCCGTGGCTTTCGCTCACCATCGCGACGGCGGGGAAGCTCAAGGCCAGGCTGAGAGACAGCAGGAGGGGACGTATCAAGTCGGCATCCGATCCAGAAGGCGTTGGGCTTGGTTCGGGGTACAGTAACAGCTTGTCTGGAATGGAAAAAGGGTACGGGTCGGTCGGATGGATGTGGCTGATTGGGGCTGCTTTGCAGCCCTTTCGCGACACAAGGCCGCTCCTACAGGGATTGCGCAGACCCTCAGGCTGGTGCAATGCCTGTGGGAGCGGCCTTGTGTCGCGAAAGGGGCGCGAAGCGCCCCCCAGGATTCACATCAACGCGACAGGTAGACGGTCAGCGTCTGCCCCGGCTTGAGCGCATGCCCGCTGCGCGGATTCCAGCGCTTGAGGTGCTTCATCTCGACGTTGAAGCGCTTGGCCACCAGGTAGTACGAGTCGCCCTTGCGCACCTTGTACTGGGTGGAGCGTTGCTTGGCATCGGCCACGCGCTTGGCCGCCGCGCTCGGCGCGTTGCCGCCACGCAGGGCCAGCACCTGGCCGACCTTGAGGCTGTTGCCGCGCAGGCTGTTCCAGCGCTGGATGTCCTTGACCGCGACGCGGTTGGCCTTGGCGATGCTGCCCAGGTTGTCGCCACGCTTGACCCGGTAGCTGCGTGCCGCCGGCGCCCTGGCATCGGCCAGGGCGGCCTGGAACACGGCCTTGTTCGGCTGCAGGGCGACCAGTTCCTCGGGCTTGAGGTTGGACATGCGGTCGCTGAGCAGCTGCGCCTTGGCGGTGGGCACCAGCAGTTGCTGCGGGCCGTCCACGGTCATGCGCTTCTTGAAGGCGGGATTGAGCTGGATCAGCTCGTCTTCGTCGATGTCGGCGAAGGCCGCGACGCGGGACAAATCGAGGCGGTCGTTGATGGCGACGGCTTCGAAATAGGGCTCGTTGGCGATCGGGTTCAGGTTGATCCCGTAGGCGGCAGGGGTGTTGACCACCTGCGACAGGGCCAGCAGCTTGGGCACGTAGTCGCGGGTTTCCTGCGGCAGCGGCAGGTTCCAGTAGTCGGTCGGCAGGCCCAGGCGCTCGTTGCGCTCGATGGCGCGGCTGACGGTGCCTTCGCCGGCATTGTAGGCCGCCAGGGCCAGCAGCCAGTCGCCGTTGAACATGTCGTGCAGGCGGTTCAGGTAGTCCAGTGCGGCGTTGGTCGAGGCGGTGACGTCGCGACGGCCGTCGTAGAAGTTGGTCTGGCGCAGGTTGAAGTGACGCCCGGTGGACGGGATGAACTGCCACATGCCGGCGGCATGCGCGCGGGAGTAGGCCATCGGGTTGTAGGCGCTCTCGATGGCCGGCAGCAGGGCCAGCTCCAGCGGCATGTCGCGTTCTTCGAGGCGCTCGACGATGTAGTGCAGGTAAAGGCTGCCGCGCTCGCCGGCGTTCTCGAGGAACGACGGGTTGCTGGCGAACCACAGGCGTTGCTGTTCGATGCGCGGGTTGACGTCCATGCCGTCCTGCAGGGCGAAGCCCTGGCGCATGCGCTCCCAGACGTCCTGGGGCGGTGCTTCCTTGGGCTTGACCACCAGCGGCGCGGGTTTGTGCTTGATCCGCGCCTGGTAGTTGTGCGCGCGAACGCTGTCGGATTCGTCGAGCTGACGGGTGCTCTGGCAGCCGACCAGGGTGGCGGCCAGCGCCAGTGCACTGATCTGTGCCAGTCGCGTCAGGGCGACCGAATGAGCGGTTCTGCGGCTAGGGGAAGACATCGGCTGGAACGGTTATCCGGGCAAAAAAGTTGGGCGATTCTAGAAACCGGCCCCGGCCGGGTCAACCTTTGGGCGTGTGTCACGATATATCTTGAGGTTATCAGAACACGTCTTTCCAAGACCTCAAGGCAGCAAAAACAGTGGCTTGGGTAGGGTTGGAATGACCCTTCCATTCGTCTGCTTTTTGTTTAACGAATGTTTCAGCGGTGCGCAAAAACGGGTTGGTCAGGCGCTCGAGGCCGATGGTGGAGGGCAAGCTGATGCGATTGTCGGCGCGCAGGCGGGTAACGTCTTCGAAGCGTTGCAGAACGTGCGGGTTTTCCGGCTCGACGGCGCGGGCGAAGCGCAGGTTGCTCAGGGTGTACTCGTGGGCGCAGTACACTTCGGTCTCGGCGGGCAGGGCGGCCAGGCGCTGCAGCGAATGGTGCATCTGTTCGGGTGTGCCTTCGAACAACCGCCCGCAACCGGCGGCGAACAGGGTGTCGCCACTGAACAGTAGCGGCGTGGGCGATTGCGCAGTGTAATAGGCGATATGGCCGAGGGTGTGGCCGGGCATGGCCATGACCTCGAAGGTCAGGCCCAGTGCCTGGACCTGCGCGCCGTCCTCCAGGGCGACGTCGCGGCCCGGGATGCGTTCGCTGGCCGGGCCGTAGACGGTGGCGCCGCTGGCCTGCTTCAGGGCTTCGACGCCGCCGACGTGGTCATGGTGATGGTGGGTGACCAGGATCGCCTCCAGCACCCAGTCGGGATGCTGGCCGAGCCAGGCGAGCACCGGCCCGGCATCGCCGGGATCGACCACTGCGCAGCGGCGATTGGCAGTATCCTGTAACAACCAGATGTAGTTGTCGTTGAAAGCGGGTAGGGCATCGATCTGTATCATGTGCGGATCCGTATCGCCAAGCCTGGACATTGGGGGCATCTTAGCCGCGATGGCGCGGCCGGAGAACCTTCGAGGGAGAACGCAATGACCGACCAAGCCTTCGCCCAGGCCGACCCCGACTGGGTCGAACTCATCAGCCTGGCCCGCGACTGGTTCAATGGCCCCCTTGGGCAGTTGATGCTCAAGGAAGAGGAAAAGTTGCTCGAAGAAGAGCTGCGGCGCTTCTTCGGTGGTTACCTGGTGCACTACGGCCCCTGCGCCGAACCCCCGCCCAATGCGCCACAGGTGCAGCGCAATGTGCGCCTGGGCGCGCCGTTGCCGGGGGTGGAGATCGTCTGCGAAGAGCAGGCCTGGCCGTTGTCGGAGCATGCCGCCGACGTGGTGGTGCTGCAGCATGGCCTGGACTTCAGCCTGTCGCCCCATGGCCTGCTGCGCGAGGCGGCCAGCGCGGTGCGCCCGGGCGGCCACCTGCTGATCGTCGGCATCAACCCGTGGAGCAGCTGGGGGCTGCGCCATTTCTTCAGCCAGGGCGCCTTGCGCAAGGCCCGCTGCATCTCGCCGTCGCGGGTCGGCGACTGGCTCAACCTGCTGGGCTTCGCGCTGGAGAAACGCCGCTTCGGGTGCTATCGTCCGCCGCTTGCCTCGCCGGCCTGGCAGCAGCGTCTGGCCGGCTGGGAGCGGGTGGCGGGGGGCTGGCAGAGTGCCGGGGGCGGCGTCTACCTGCTGGTGGCGCGCAAGATGGTGGTCGGCCTGCGGCCGCTGCGCCTCGAGCGCCGCGAGCCGATGGGCAAGCTGTTGCCGCTGCCATTGGCCAAGGTCAACCGCAGCGCCACCCACCCCGATTCCGAAAAGCACTGAACACGAGTGGTACATGAGCGATAGCGTCGAGATCTACACCGATGGTGCCTGCAAGGGCAATCCCGGCCCGGGCGGCTGGGGCGTCCTGATGGTTTTCAAGGGCGTCGAGAAGGAACTGTGGGGCGGCGAACGCGAGACCACCAACAACCGCATGGAACTGATGGCCGCGATCGAAGGCCTGAAGGCGCTCAAGCGCGAGTGCGAGGTGGTGCTGACCACCGACTCCCAGTATGTGATGAAGGGCATCAACGAGTGGATGACCAACTGGAAGAAGCGTGGCTGGAAGACCGCCGCCAAGGAGCCGGTGAAGAACGCCGACCTGTGGATGGCCCTCGATGAACAGGTCAACCGGCACAAGGTGACCTGGAAGTGGGTGCGTGGGCATATCGGCCACCCGGGCAACGAGCGGGCCGACCAGTTGGCCAATCGTGGGGTTGATGAGGTTCGCGCGCAACGTTGATTGTGTTGCGGGCCATCGCGGGGCAAGCCCGCTCCCACGAGATGACTGCTGGCTGCGTGGGAGCGGGCTTGCCCCGCGATGACCGCAAAACGGCCCCGATTTCGTTATACTCCCACCCCGAATTCAAGCACCGCCAGTTGGAGTCCCCGCGTGGAGCAGCAGCAAGACAAACGGTTCGTCATCCTCGACACCGAGACCACCGGCATGCCGGTGGCCGAAGGCCACCGCATCATCGAGATCGGTTGCGTCGAAGTCGTGGGCCGGCGCCTGACCGGGCGGCACTTCCACGTCTACCTGCAGCCCGACCGCGACAGTGACGAGGGCGCGATCAACGTCCACGGCATCACCGACGCTTTCCTGGTCGGCAAGCCGCGTTTCGGCGATGTGGCCGAGGAGTTCTTCGAGTTCATCCAGGGCGCCACCCTGGTCATCCACAACGCGGCGTTCGACGTCGGCTTCATCAACAACGAGTTCGCGCTGATCGGCCAGCAGGACCGCGCCGACATCTCGCAGCACTGCCCGATCCTCGACACCCTGATGATGGCGCGCTCGCGCCATCCGGGGCAGCGCAACAGCCTCGATGCGTTGTGCAAACGCTACGGCATCGACAACTCCGGCCGTGAACTGCACGGCGCATTGCTCGACTCGGAACTGCTGGCCGACGTCTACCTGGCGATGACCGGTGGCCAGACCAGCTTGTCGCTGGCGGGGGATGGCGCACAGGACGAAGAGGGGCAGGGCAGCACCGGCAGTGAGATCCGTCGGATTAGCGGTCGTGCTGCCGGTAAGGTGATCATGGCCAGCGATGAAGAGCTCGAGGCCCATGCCGAGCGCTTGGCGGCCATTGCCAAGTCGGCAGGTGGGCCGGCGATGTGGCAGGTGCTGACCGAGCCGACCGCCAGCTGATCCAAAGACAGTACCGGCCCTATCGCGGGGCAAGTCGCAGCGGCGATGGCATCAACTACCCTGAGGGAAATTACCCGCAGAGGTAGCCGCCCGATGTACAAGGACCTCCAGTTCCCCATCCTCATCGTCCACCGGGCGATCAAGGCCGACAGCGTCGCCGGCGAGCGGGTACGCGGCATCGCCGACGAACTGGCCAGGGACGGCTTCGCCATTCTTGCCGCCGCCGACCAGGCCGAGGCGCGGCTGGTGGCCGCCACCCACCACGGCCTGGCCTGCATGCTGATCGCCGCCGAGGGCGTCGGCGACAACAGCCACCTGCTGCAGAACATGGCCGAGTTGATCCGCCTGGCCCGGCTGCGCGCACCCAACCTGCCGATCTTCGCCCTGGGCGAGCAAGTCACTCTGGAGAACGCCCCGGCCGAGGCCATGGGCGAGCTCAACCAGCTGCGCGGCATCCTCTACCTGTTCGAAGACACCGTGCCCTTTCTCGCCCGCCAGGTGGCACGGGCCGCGCACAGCTACCTCGACGGCCTGCTGCCGCCGTTCTTCAAGGCCCTGGTGCAACACACCGCGCAGTCGAACTATTCGTGGCACACGCCGGGCCACGGCGGTGGCGTGGCCTATCACAAGAGTCCGGTGGGGCAGGCATTCCACCAGTTCTTCGGCGAAAACACCCTGCGCTCGGACCTGTCCGTGTCGGTGCCCGAGCTGGGCTCGCTGCTCGACCACACCGGCCCCCTGGCCGCCGCGGAGGCGCGGGCGGCGCGCAACTTCGGCGCCGACCATACCTTTTTCGTCATCAACGGCACCTCCACCGCCAACAAGATCGTCTGGCACGCCATGGTCGGGCGTGGTGACCTGGTGCTGGTGGACCGCAACTGCCACAAGTCGGTGGTGCACGCGATCATCATGACCGGCGCCATCCCCCTCTACCTGTGCCCGGAGCGCAACGAACTGGGCATCATCGGGCCGATTCCGCTCAGCGAATTCACCCCGGCGACGATCCAGGCGAAGATCCAGGCCCACCCGCTGGCCCAGGGGCGGTCGGCGAAGATCAAGCTGGCGGTGGTCACCAACTCCACCTACGATGGGCTGTGCTACCACGCCGGCCTCATCAAGCAGACCCTCGGCGCCAGTGTCGAGGTGCTGCACTTCGATGAGGCCTGGTTCGCCTACGCCGCCTTCCATGAATTCTTCGCCGGCCGCTACGCCATGGGTACGCCGCGCGGCGATGAGGGCCCGCTGCTGTTCAGCACCCATTCGACCCACAAGCTGCTGGCCGCCTTCAGCCAGGCGTCGATGATCCATGTGCAGGACGGCGCCTCCCGCCAGCTGGACCGCGACCGTTTCAACGAAGCGTTCATGATGCATATCTCCACTTCGCCGCAGTACAGCATCCTCGCATCGCTGGACGTGGCCTCGGCGATGATGGAGGGCCCGGCCGGACGCTCGCTGCTGCAGGAGATGTTCGACGAGGCCCTGAGCTTTCGCCGGGCGCTGGCCAACCTGCGCGAGCATATCGCCGCTGACGACTGGTGGTTCAGCATCTGGCAGCCGCCGCAGGCCCAGGGTGGCGAGCGGCTGGAGGCGGCGGACTGGCTGCTGCAGCCGGGTGCCGAATGGCATGGCTTTGCCGAGCTGAGCGACGACTATGTGCTGCTCGATCCGCTCAAGGTCACTCTGGTGATGCCAGGGGCCGGTGGCGGCGCGGGCGAGCACGGCATTCCGGCCGCAGTGGTCAGCAAGTTTTTGTGGGAGCGGGGGCTGGTGGTGGAGAAGACCGGCCTGTACAGCTTCCTGGTGCTGTTCTCGATGGGCATCACCAAGGGCAAGTGGAGCACGCTGCTCACTGAACTGCTGGAGTTCAAGCGCCACTACGACGCCAATACCGCGCTGGCCGAATGCCTGCCCAGCGTGGTGACGCTGCAGCCGTCACGCTACCAGGGGCTGGGGCTGCGTGACCTGTGCCAGCAACTGCATGCCTTCTACCGCGGCAATGCCACATCCAGGCAGCTCAAGCTGCTGTTCACCCGTTTGCCCGAGGTGGCGATGACCCCGGCCGAGGCCTATGACCGGATGGTGCGCGGGGAGGTGGAGGCGGTGCCGATCGAGCAACTGCTGGGCCGGGTCGCGGCGGTGATGCTGGTGCCGTATCCGCCGGGAATCCCCTTGATCATGCCGGGCGAGCGCTTCACCGAGGCGACCCGCTCGATTCTGGTCTACCTGGACTGTGCCCGGGCTTTCGACCAGGGCTTCCCGGGCTTCGTCGCCGATGTGCATGGCCTGCAGTGCCAAGGGACGCTGTACACCGTCGATTGCGTCAAGGAATACGAATGATCTCGACGCCGGTCTGGGCCAGCTCGAAGCGGTCGTCACCCAGGTGGTTGACGCGGTCACCGATAGCCAGGCGATAGCTGGTAACCGGCGCGCCGAGGGTGCTGCCGTCGGCCTGGAGGGTGGACTCCTGGAACTCGTGGACCGGGTAGATACGGCCTTCGGCGTCGCGGGCGTGGAACTGGCCGACCATTACTGCTGCCATTTAGGTGGAAACCTCTGAATCGTGTAGGAAATGTCTGTAGGCATAGACCAGTGAAACGCCCGGGAAGTTTTCAGCCGAATGGAAAAAAACCGCGAAGCCGAGGAACGGTCATCTATAACTAACAGGTCCCATTCCCAGAGCAGAGGTTGCAAAACGCCATGAGCCAGGTTTATTCGGTAGCGGTCGTCGTCGGCAGCTTGCGCAAGGAGTCCTATAACCGCAAGGTGGCCCGCGCGCTGTCTGAGCTGGCACCGTCCAGCCTTGCCCTGCGGATCGTCGAGATCGGCGACCTGCCGTTGTACAACGAGGATGTCGAGGCTGAGGGCGCGCCCGAGGCGTGGAAGCATTTTCGCGACGAGATCCGCCGCAGCGACGCGGTGCTGTTCGTCACCCCGGAGTACAACCGTTCGGTGCCGGGCGGGTTGAAGAACGCCATCGACGTGGGGTCGCGGCCCTATGGGCAGAGCGTGTGGGGCGGCAAGCCGGCGGCGGTGGCCAGCGTGTCGCCGGGGGCTATCGGCGGGTTTGGTGCCAATCATGCGGTGCGCCAGTCGCTGGTGTTCCTCGACATGCCGTGCATGCAGATGCCCGAGGCGTATATCGGCGGGGCGGCAACGCTGTTCGATGACAGTGGCAAGCTCAATGACAAGACCCGGCCTTTCCTGCAGGGCTTTATCGACCGGTTTGCGTCGTGGGTGAAACTGAATCGGGCGGTCTGACCTCCCGAAGTCATCGCGGGCAAGTCGCAGCGGCGAACCGCCGCTCCCACACCAGGCGGCATGTATGCTGGGGCGTGGGAGCGGGCTTGCCCCGCGATGTTTTTCGACATCACGCGCTCTGCGGCATCTCCCCCTTGGCCAATCGCCGGTTGATATCGGCAATCACTTCGGGCAGTTCGTTGATGGTGTCGATCAAGTAGTGCGGGCGCGATGCGGCGAACATCCCGTGGATCCGCTTGCGCTCGCTCTCCAGCTTCTCCGTGCTCAACGCCCGGTAGCCTTCCCAGGTCAGCCCCAGGGCATTGCCCGAGCACACCAGCGCCACGGTCCACATCCCGGCGCGGCGGCCTTCGAGAATCCCCGGCACGGTGTCGTCGACCTTCACGCAGGCAGCCACGTCATCGATGCCCAGGGCAATCACGTTGGCCAGCGCCTGGGCCGGCCACGGGCGGCCGTTCGGTGTCTCGTCGGTGGCCACCACATGGTCGGCCACGTAGCCGTTCTGCGCGGCCAGCTCGACCACCTTGTCCATCACCACCTTCGGGTAGCCCGAGCACGAGCCGATCTTCAGGCCGCTTTTGCGCAACCCGGTCAGGGTCTCCAGGGCGCCGGGGATCAGCGCCGAGTGCACGGCGATCTTCTCGATCTGCAGCGGCATGAAGCGCTCGTAGATGGCGGTGACGTCATCGTCGGTGGGCGTGCGGCCGAACACCTTGCGGTAGCGCTCGGCGATCTCCGGCACGTCGCACAGGGTGCGGATATGGTCCCACTTGCCCATGCCCATCGGGCCACGGGCTTCTTCGATGGACACCTGCACGTCGAACTCGGCGAAGGCTTCGACGAAGATCTGGGTCGGGGCGAACGAGCCGAAGTCGACCACGGTGCCGGCCCAGTCGAGGATGGCGGCTTGCAGCTGGGTGGGGTTACTGTAGTTCATGTGCGCATTTTCCTTGAATTGGGTGGGCAGAGGGTCAGATGTCCAGTACTTCCATTTCCCGCAGCACCTCGGCCACGGCATTGACGGCGGCCTGCATGCCATCGGCGCCGACCACGCCGATGCAGCCGACGCGGAAGGTCTCGACCTGGGTCAGCTTGCCCGGGTAGAGGATGAAGCCCTTGGCCTTGACCCGCTCGTAGAAGTCCTTGAACTGGTAGCGCGGGTCCTTCGGCGCGTGGAAGGTGACGATGATCGGCGCCTGGATGTCGGCGGGCAGGAAACTCTGCAGGCCGATTTTCGCCATGCCGTCGAGCAAGGTCTTGCAGTTATCGGTGTAGCGTTGGTGGCGGGCGGGCAGTCCACCCTCTTCGTTGTATTGCTGCAGCGCTTCGTGCAGGGCAGCGACCACGTGGGTCGGCGGGGTGAAGCGCCACTGGCCGGTCTTGGCCATGTAGGCGTGCTGGTCGTGCAGGTCCATGGCCAGGGAGTGGGCGTTGCCTTCGGCGGCGGCCAGGGCGGCTTTCTCGGCGAAGACAAAGCCCATGCCCGGCACGCCTTCCAGGCACTTGCCGGAGGCGGCGATCAGCGCTTCGAAGGGGATCTGGCGGGCGTCGATCGGCAGCGCGCCGAACGAGCTCATGGCGTCGATGATCAGGCGCTTGCCGTGGCGCCGGATCACCTGGGCGATCTCGGGCAGCGGGTTGAGGATGCCGGTGCTGGTCTCGCAGTGGATCAGCGCCACATGGGTCACGGCGGGGTCGGCGGCCAGCAGGCGGTCGACGTCCGCGGCGGTGGTCGGCTGGTCCTCGCCGGTCTCGAAGGTGCTGTAGGCGCGGCCCAGCACCTTGCAGATCTTCGCCAGGCGCTGGCCGTAGGCGCCGTTGATCAGCACCAGCACCTTGCCGTCACGGGGGACCAGGGTGCCGAGGGCGGCCTCGACGGCGAAGGTGCCGCTGCCTTGCAGGGGCACGCAGTGGTGGCTGGCGCTGCCGTCGATGATGGCCAGCAGTTGTTCGCACACGCTGGCGGTCAGCTGGTTGAAGTCGCGATCCCACGACCCCCAGTCCACGAGCATGGCCTGGCGGGTGCGGATCGAGGTGGTCAATGGACCGGGGGTCAGCAGGATCGGTGCGTTGCTCATTCCGTGGTTCCTCACTATGCGGTGGGCTGGAAACTAGTGGGGCTAGGTTGCAATTCGCTGTGTCATCAATCAAATTGTTTGTAGATATGCCAGCCATAAGTCAGGTCGATAGATATGAACCTGTTCCAGCTCCGCGCCTTCGACGCCGTCGCCCGCGAGGGCAGTTTCACCCGCGCCGCCGAGCGCCTGTTCATCAGCCAGCCGGCGGTGACCGGGCATGTAAAGGCGTTGGAGGAGCACTACCAGATCACCTTGCTGCGCCGTACCGCCCGGCGGGTCGAGCTGACGGAGGAGGGTGCGCGCCTGGCGGCCATCACCCGGGCCATGTTCGGCCTGGCCGAGGAAGCCCAGTCCATGCTCGAGGCTAACCGGCAGTTGCTGACCGGGCGCCTGGAGGTGGCGGCTGACGGCCCGCACCGGGTGATGCCGATGCTGGCGCAGCTGCGCGAGCGCTACCCGGGTATCACCGTCAACCTGCGCCTGGGCAATGCCCAGGAAACCCTGGCCGCGTTGTTGTCGGAACATGCCGATGTGGCCGTGCTGACCGAGATCGAGCCGCGCAAGGGCCTGCACCTGCAGGCGTTGTGCGAGTCGCGGTTGTGTGCACTGTTGCCGGTGGGGCATGCGTGGACGGGTACCGGGGGAGACTTGCCGCTGGCCGAGCTGGACAGGCAGATCATGGTGCTGCGCGAGCCCAGTTCGACCACCCGGCGCACCTTCGACAAGGCCTGCGCCGACGCGGGTGTGCAACCTAGGGTGCTGCTGGAGCTGGACAGCCGCGAAGCGGTCACCGAGGCGGTGGCGGCGGAACTGGGCATCGGCGTGGTGTCCTCCACCGAAGTGGCCCATGACCCGCGGGTGGTGGCCCGCCCCCTGGCCGGTCAGGGCCTGGTCAACCAGCACATGGTCGGTTGCCTGGAGCGCCGTCGCGAGCTGCGCCTGATCCAGGCGTTTCTCGGGCTGGCGGCTGCCGCGTGATGGCTGTTTCGAGCGCGACGGCCTAAGATGGCCGGCCTACAGCCGACGGGACGGTCGATGAGCGAGAAAGACACCATTTCCATGCAGCTGGTGCGTGAAGCGCTGTTGCAGACTTGCCCGGCGGGCCAGCCCGATGTCGGCTTGCTGGTCCGGGCGGGCATCGAGATCGGCCGGCTCGACCTGCCCGAGGCGCGGGTCAGCGCCGAGGCCTATGCCCGGCTGTGGCGCCTGTTGGCTCGTCGTTGCAACGACGAGTTCTTTGCCATGGATCCGCGCGGCCTGCGTAGCGGCAGCCTCGCGTTCATGTGCCGGGCGAGCATGACGCAGCCCACCCTTGGCGCTGGTCTGGAGGTTGTGCTGGGGTTTCTGGCGCTGATGCTCGAAGACCTGCAACCGAGTCTGGTCCGCCAGCAGAGCCTGGCAGAGATCGTCATCAACGAACCGCTGGAGCAGCCACGGCGTGCGTTCACCTACTTCACCTTCTGGATGATCGTGCATGGCGTCGCCTGCTGGCTGGCCGGCCGGCGGATTCCGATCCTGGCCATCGAGCTGCGCTGCCCCGAGCCGCCGTTCTGCGACGATTACCGGGTCATGTTCTCGCAGAATCTGACGTTTGAGCGTCCACGCACGCGCATGATCATCGCTGCCGATTGCCTGACCCTGCCGATCCGGCGCACGCCGCAGGAGTTGCAGCGGTTCCTGGCCGAAGCGCCGGGCAACATACTGGTCAAGTACCGCGACCCTGGCAGTCTGGCGCTACGCATTCGTACGACATTGCTGGAGATCGAGCCAGGCGCATGGCCGGATGCGCAGACGGTGGCGCATAACCTGTGCATGTCGGTGGCGACCTTGCGGCGGCGCCTGTCCGAGGAAGGGCACAGCTACCAGGGCATCAAGGACAGTTTGCGTCGAGAATTGGCGATCACCTGGCTGGCCGAGCCAGCGCTTGGCCTTGCCGACGTCGCGCAACGCCTGGGCTTTGCCGACGCCAGCTCGTTCTACAAGGCATTTCGCAAGTGGTTCGGTTGCAACCCAGGCCATTACCGCAACCTGATCATCCAAGGCGAAATGCCGCACCGGCTGGCGCCGTTTCCCTCTGTGCCGGGTGGGGCGAGCTGACTAGTGTCGAGGGTTCTGAAACCGCAGGATGCTTCGTCATGTCAGCAACTACAACGCCCCAACCAGCAGCGACGGTCACGCCACACGCGATCACGGACGACTTCATCAAGGCGCAACTGCCTGATTGGCTCAAGGAGGCCAAGGCCGAGCAACTCGATGCCTTGCGCGATTGCCTCAAAACTCACGATACCAACGCTCGTCAACTGGCTTTGGCGACCCAAGCGCTGCTGTCGCCACAGCAGTTTGCCGAACAGGTGTTCCACCCGCTCCTGGCTGATCTCGACAAAGGCACGCATGAGGTCAAGGCACTGCAGTGGCTGGATATTCGGCAAGGCACCTCGGGGCTCTTAAGCGCGCCCTCCGCGGTGCGTTGGGGACTGCGCGCTCCCGCCTTGTTGCGTTTGATGCAGGGATTCGAAGAGGGCGCGCAGTTCTTCTCCGGTAGTGGCGTCGTGTGCCCTGGCAGTAACACGGTGCTGTCCGGCGACGCCGACGATTTTGCCGCGCGTTGCAGGGCGCTGGACGCTGGCAAGCAGTATCAAGATCTACTCGACCGGCAGTTCGATGGGGCGACTGTGGCGCTGCTGACCCGTCACCAGCGTTCGGGGTTTGCCCTGGCGTGCCAGCACGCACTGGTGCAGGGCCATTTGTCCGAGTCTCAGCATGCCGCGTTGCAGCCTGTGATCCATGACATGCCCAGCCTGTCGGAGGCGCCGCTGCGCTCCAATGCCGGCGAGTTGCGCATGCTCGATTGCACGCTGATCAACGCGCTGCTGATTCAACTGTACGACAAGGCAAACAAGGCGGCCGGCGTGGTGCTTTACCTGCCGGTCGATCACCAGCGACCACTGCGTTGCTTCGACTCGTTCGAGTCGCTCTCCGAGCACCTGGTGGCGGCGCTGCGAGAGCAGGACTTCAGGCGCCGTGTGCGTGGCCTGGTGTGCCTGCACGAGCAGCCTGACTTTCTGGAAACCATGCTCAAGCGTTTGTCCGACGATGTCCCCGACCTCAATCTGCAACGCCGCGCGGCTCAGGACAACAATGTCTTCGCATTGCTGGCGCGCAGCCAGGTGGCGCGAATCAAGGCCGATGGTCGATTGCTGCTGGTGTGCGCCGCCGACGCTGACCACGCGGCCGCCGATCGCCGTATCAAGCGCTGGGAGGGGGTCGGGCTCGCTTTGCTGGGTGTCGCGGGCATGGCGGTCCCTGCCATTGGCATGGTGCTGCTTGGAAAATTGTTGGTGGACACCCTTGGCGAGGTCTATGCCGGGGTGGGGGACTGGCAGCAAGGCCATCAGCACGAGGCCTTGGACCATATGATCGAAGTGGCCAAGACGGTCGCGGTGACGGCGGTGACTGGGGCCGGTGTGGCGTTGGTCGCCCGTGGTTTCGCTGGCAGCGCCTTCGTCGACGCGCTGGAACCTGTCGAACTCGTCGATGGCAAGCAGCGGCTGTGGAACCATGACTTGAGTGTCTACGAGTCGACGCCCGAGCAACCGGTGTTGCAGGAAAACGGCCTCTACGCGGTCGGAAACCGACGCTGGTTGCACGTGGACCGGCGTTACTACGAAGTCCGCCAGGCGGCCCCCGAGCAGCCCTGGCGCTTGTGTCATCCCCACGACCAGGACGCGTTCGCGCCAAGCATCGAGTACAACGGCGAACGCTGCTGGCGCATCTGCCTGGAGCGCCCGCTGGAGTGGGATGATAGCTGCGCCATGCTCAATCGTCTGTGGCCTCATCAGGTGCCGCTGGACCCGCAGCGTGCCGAACAGATCCTGACGGTGGCGGGCGTCGACCAGGACGAGCTGCGTGGTGTGCTGGTACAGAATCGGCCCGCGCCGGTCAACCTGCGCGACACGCTGCGTCGCTTCGAGGCCGATGCGCGTGTCACCGCGGTATTCAAGGCTGTGAAGGCCCCGGGCGCGACGCTGGAGGATGCCCAGGTGCTGGCGTGGTGCCGTACCCGGCCAGGTATGCAGGCTGTGGATGCACCTGGCGCAGCGGTGTGGCTCGCCGACCGGCAAGCCGAAGTGCAAGCGCTGCTGTTTGAGCATCTGGCGCGTATCACGCCCCCGGGCAACCCATTGTTCACGCTGGTGAAGCGGGACTTCCCGGGCTTGCCTGACGCTTATGCCGAGGAGGCGGTGCGAGAATGCGATGCGGTGGTCGAGCAGGTGGCCAGGGTCGAGGCACGAGTGCCTTACACGGTGGCAACCAAGGTACGCTCGCTGTTGCAGCTGGCGCGGCTGAACCGGGCAGTGGAAGGGCTGTACCTGAACAGCGCCTACTGCGAGGATGCTGGCCTGTTGGTCATGCGACTGCTCGAGAAGCTGCCGATGTGGCCGACCCGAGTCGGTCTCGAGCTGCGCGCCGAGGATGGCCGTATGCTGGCGATCACCAATCCGGCGGTGGCGAGTGATGCGAGGATCGTGCTGGCTCGACGAGACGGTGCGATGCGCTTGTATGACGCACAAGGCATGCAACGTGACTCCGAGGTGGCCGCGCCGGGGAATCTGTTCCAGGCGATCATCGCCGCGCTCGACGAGAGCCAGCGAAGTGCGCTCGAGCTTGAGCCGAGTGACCCTGCGCAATCGCTGCGCCTTGCGTTGATCAAGGCTTTACCGGAAAAACGCAGCGACTGGTACTCATTGCTTGACATGCAAGCGTCCACGCCATGGTTCAACCCTGGAAAAAGGTTGCCTGACGGCCGGGTCGGTTACACGCTCGGTGGGCGGTCTTCGAGAAACACCGCGCGCAATGGCATCACCATCCTCAGAGAGCGCATTCGCGCGCTCTATCCCGTGCTCGACGATGCCCAGGTCGAGAGCAAGGTCGCGCAATTGCGACGTGATCCGCTGGGCCGCAGCCCGCTTGAGGCGTTGTTGTACGAGGAGAGCAACTACAACTTGCTCGACATCGCGCTGCGTGAATGGGCGCAAGCGCATGCGCCATCGGCGTCCCCGGGATTGCGTGGCATCGTGGCCAGGCGCCTGCGTGAAGCGTGGCGCTATGAAAGTGAAGTGATCTACAGCAGGGAGGGAGAGGTGCGGGGCCGGGTGCTCGACCTGAGCAATTGTCGAATTCAGGAGCTGCCCAGACTGCCGGAACAGGTAGACCTTACGCACATCACCAACCTGGTAATGTGCCGAATGGCGCTTAGGGAAGTGCCTCACAGGTTTTTGCGGTGCTTCGATGGCTTGCGTTTCCTGAATGTGAGCAACAACCAGTTGATCGCGCTGCCATCGAGCATCGCACAATGCGGGAACCTGGTTGAACTGCGAGCCTCCGGCAATCGCATTGAAATGGACGCGGCGGATGAGCGGTTGCTTTCGCAGATGTCACGCTTACGGACGATCGACCTCAGCAATAATCCGATTCGCCTGCTGAACCTGCGTTTCAATGAGCCGACGCAATTGCGGCACCTGGACGTGAGCCGTTGCCGGTTGCGGACGATGCCTGCCGGATTGCAGGACTGCGCGTTTCTTTCACTTGCCGACCTCAGTGGCAACCAGATCCGGACTGTGCCCGCCGAGGTGCTCAGCATGCCCGCGGCGTTCAGGTACCGGTTGCGCACGGACTTCAACCCGATGTCATTGCAGGTGCGCCGCGAGCTTTACTGGATGGACCCGGTTCACAACCACGGGGAGGAAATCGTCCAGGAGCGCATCTTGACGCCTGCCAAGGAGCGCTGGGTTGCGCTTGCGCCCGAGGATGAACAGGGGCGCAGCAGGGCCCTGTGGGAGCGCCTGGCAGGGATGGAAGATAGTCGAGAGTTGTTCCGTTTGCTGCGCGCACTCACCGAAACGGCGGACTTCCGTTCTGCCAGTACCTACCTCGCCGGCCAGTTGTGGGAGTTGTTGCAGGCCATCGACGGTGACGCGGCCTTGCGTGAGCTGATCTTTGCCGACTCCAGCGAGCCAGGCGAGTGCGTCGACAGGATCGCTGATCGTTTTAGCGCACTGATTATCCAGAAGATGGTGCACCAGGCCACGGCGAAGGCTGCGACCGGCAAGGGCGGGGAAGAACTGCTCAAGCTGGGCCGGCAGTTGTTCCGGCTGGAGCAAGTGGACTTGCTGGCCAGGAATGAGGCTGCGCGAAGAGAGATGGGAGGTGTATACGTCGATGTGCTCGAAGTGGTGATCGGCTATCGCATCGCGCTGACCAAGGCGCTGGATTTGCCAGGGCAGCCAAGGAACATGCAGTTCTTGGCATTGGCGGGCATCACCGACGATCTCGAGCAGACGGTATTGGCGGCGGTGAAGGCCAGCGAGACGGACGAGGCATTGGCAAAAAGCCTCGCGGGGCGCGATTTCTGGCGCAAATATGTGGAGGCACGGCACCCGGCGCTGTTCGACGAGATCCTCGAACGCGCCGGCGCGGAAGGCACCAGGCTCGACGAAGACAAGAGCCTGAGCAGCGCGGAGTATGACCGTCGCTGGCGTGTGCTCAAGGTCACGCGTGAACAGGAGGAATATGCCGTGACGATCCAGCTCGCCCACGAGGCCTTGATCATGCAATCCGCCGGGCAACCGCTCGATCCGGTCTAATCCGCTCAGCCCGATTGACAGCTTTGGCCATTGCCGGATGAGCTGACCGGCGCGAACATCGTCAGACCGATGTGCACTCCAACAATAAGAAACCAGGAGTCTGACGATGCGCGATTATGCCGAGGCCGCTCGTTCGTTCGACCATGCCCGAGCCGCTGCCGCGGCGTTGCATGGCAATCTCGAGGCCCTCAACGCCTGTGTCGAGTGCTGCGACCGCCACAGCGGCAGCGACAAAACCGCCCTGGTCTGTGAAGACCGCGATGGCAACAGCGAGCGCTATACCTTCGATCAACTGCAGGTCCTGGCCGCACGCTTTGCCAACGTGCTCAAGGCCCAGGGCGTGGGGGCCGGCGACCGCGTCGCCGGGCTCATGCCGCGTACTCCCGAACTGCTGGTGACCATTCTCGCCACCTGGCGCCTGGGCGCGGTCTACCAACCGCTGTTCACCGCTTTCGGCCCCAAGGCCATCGAGCACCGTCTCGAGCAGTCCCATGCCAAGGTGGTGGTCACTGATCGCCACAACCGGCCCAAGCTCGATGAGGTGGAGGACTGCCCGATCCTCGTCACGGTCGGTGCCGCCGAGGGTGAGCTGGACTTCCACCGCAGTCTCGAGACTGCCGCCAGCGATTGCGCGCCGGTGATGCGTAACGGCAACGATCCATTCCTGCTGATGTTCACCTCGGGCACCACTGGCCCGGCCAAGCCACTGGAAGTGCCATTGCGCGCCATCGTCGCGTTCCAGGGCTACATGCGCGACGCCATCGGCCTGCGAGCGGACGACAACTTCTGGAACCTGGCCGACCCCGGCTGGGCCTACGGCCTTTACTACGCGGTCACCGGGCCGCTGTCGCTGGGCCACGCCACCACCTTCTACGACGGCCCGTTCAGTGTCGAAAGCTGTGCGCGGGTCATCGACAAGCTGGGCATCACCAATCTGGCGGGTTCGCCCACAGCCTACAGGCTGCTGATCGCGGCGGGCAGCGCGTTTGCGGCGCCGATCAAGGGGCGCCTGCGGGTGGTCAGCAGTGCCGGCGAACCGCTCAATCCGGAAGTGATCCGCTGGTTCGCAGACGAACTTGGGGTGACTATCCACGACCACTACGGCCAGACCGAGCTGGGCATGGTGCTGTGCAACCACCATGCGCTGGCGCACCCGGTGCACCTGGGCTCGGCCGGCTTCGCCATTCCCGGCCACCGCATCGTGGTGGTGGACGAGCAGGGCAATGAACTGCCTGCCGGCCAGCCTGGCATTCTCGCGGTGGACCGCGAGCAGTCGCCGCTGTGCTGGTTCGCCGGTTACCACGGGCTGCCAACCAAGGCGTTCGTTGGCAGGTACTACCTGTCCGGCGACACCGTCGAGCTCAACCAGGATGGCAGCATCAGCTTCGTCGGCCGCAGCGACGATGTGATCACCACCTCGGGCTACCGAGTCGGCCCGTTCGATGTTGAAAGCGCACTGATTGAGCACCCGGCGGTGGTCGAGGCGGCGGTGATCGGCAAACCCGACCCGGAGCGCACGGAACTGATCAAGGCCTTCGTGGTGCTCGCCCACGGTTATCAGGGCAGTACCGAACTTGAGGAAACCCTGCGCCAGCACGTGCGCCAGCGCCTCTACGCCCACGCCTACCCGCGTGAAATCGAATTCGTCGGCGAGCTGCCCAAGACCCCGAGCGGCAAGCTGCAACGCTTCATCCTGCGCAATCAGGAAATCGCCCGACAACAAGCCGCGCAGCCGATCGCTGCGGGCGCCTGAAGGAAGACTGACATGCACATCACTCAAAAGAACTTCATCGTCAGCGGCGCGGCCTCGGGCCTGGGCGCCGCCACCGCGCAGATGCTCATCGAGGCCGGCGCCAAGGTCATGCTGGTCGACCTGAACGCCGCGGCCGTCGAGGCTAAGGCCGCCGAACTGGGTGCCAATGCCCGCTTCGCGGTGGCCGACATCAGCGATGAGCAGGCCGCCAAGGCGGCGGTCGATGCCGCGGTCAGCGCCTTCGGCGGCCTGCACGGGCTGGTCAACTGCGCGGGTATCGTCGGCGCTGAGAAGATCCTGGGCAAGAATGGGCCGCATGCCCTGGGCAGCTTCGCCAAGGTCATCAACGTCAACCTGATCGGCAGCTTCAACCTGTTGCGCCTGGCCGCCGCAGCCATGGCCGAAGGGCTGGCGGACGAGGGCGGCGAGCGGGGCGTGATCATCAATACCGCCTCCATCGCCGCCTATGACGGCCAGATCGGCCAGGCCGCCTATGCCGCCTCCAAGGGCGCCATCGCCAGCCTCACCCTGCCGGCGGCCCGCGAACTGGCGCGCTTCGGCATCCGCGTGATGACCATCGCCCCGGGCATTTTCGAAACCCCGATGATGGCCGGCATGACCGACGAAGTGCGTGCCTCGCTGTCCGCCGGCGTGCCGTTCCCTCCACGCCTGGGCCGCCCGCAGGAGTACGCGGCGCTCGCCCGCCATATCATCGAGAACAGCATGCTCAACGGCGAGGTGATCCGCCTCGACGGCGCGCTGCGCATGGCTGCCAAGTAAGGAGAACCGAACATGAGCCTGAATCACGATCCGATTGTCATCGTCAGCGCCGTGCGCACGCCGATGGGCGGCCTGCAAGGCGACCTCAAGAGCCTGACCGCGGCGCAGCTGGGCAGCGCGGCCATCCGCGCCGCCGTCGAGCGTGCCGGCATCGATGCCGGCAGTGTCGAGCAGGTGCTGTTCGGCTGCGTGCTGCCGGCCGGCCAGGGTCAGGCACCGGCGCGCCAGGCGGCGCTGGGTGCCGGCCTGGGCAAGCACACCACCTGCACCACCTTGAACAAGATGTGCGGCTCTGGCATGCAGGCGGCGATCATGGCCCATGACCAGTTGCTGGCCGGCAGCGCCGATGTCATCGTCGCCGGTGGCATGGAAAGCATGACCAACGCCCCGTACCTGCTGGACAAGGCCCGTGGCGGCTACCGCATGGGCCACGGCAGGATCATCGACCACATGTTCATGGACGGCCTGGAAGACGCCTACGACAAGGGTCGCCTGATGGGCACCTTCGCCGAGGACTGCGCGCAGAAGGGCGACTTCAGCCGTGAGGCTCAGGACGCCTTCGCCATCGCTTCGCTGACCCGTGCCCAGGAAGCGATCAAGAGCGGCCGCTTCGCCGCCGAGATCGTTCCGGTGGAAGTCACCGAGGGCAAGGAAAAACGCCTCATCAAGGACGACGAGCAGCCGCCCAAGGCGCGCCTGGACAAGATCCCGCAGCTCAAGCCGGCCTTCCGCGAAGGCGGCACCGTCACCGCGGCCAACTCCAGTTCCATCTCTGACGGCGCCGCCGCGCTGGTGCTGATGCGTCGCTCAGAGGCTGAGAAACGCGGCCTCAAACCGCTGGCGGTGATCCATGGCCACGCGGCCTTTGCCGACACCCCGGCGCTGTTCCCCACCGCGCCCATTGGCGCTATCGACAAGCTACTCAAGCGCACTGGCTGGAACCTGTCCGATGTCGATCTGTTCGAGATCAACGAGGCCTTCGCCGTGGTCACCCTGGCGGCCATGAAGCACCTCGACCTGCCCCATGACAAAGTCAATATTCACGGCGGCGCCTGCGCCCTGGGCCATCCGATCGGCGCCTCGGGCGCACGCATTCTGGTGACCCTGCTGTCGGCCCTGCGCCAGAACAACCTGCGCCGTGGCGTGGCGGCCATCTGCATCGGCGGTGGCGAAGCGACGGCCATGGCGGTCGAGTGCCTGTACTGAGGTGAATCATGCTGGTAACTGAAGAACAACAACAGATCGCCGACGCCGTGCGCGACTTCGCCCAGGAGCGTCTGAAGCCGTTTGCCGAACAGTGGGACAGGGAGCACCGCTTCCCCAAGGAGGCCATCGAGGAGATGGCTGGCCTGGGCCTGTTCGGCATGCTGGTGCCGGAGCAGTACGGCGGCAGCGACACCGGCTATGTGGCCTATGCCATGGCCCTGGAGGAGATCGCCGCCGGTGACGGCGCCTGCTCGACCATCATGAGCGTGCACAATTCGGTGGGCTGCGTGCCGATCCTCAAGTTCGGCAGCGAGGCGCAGAAGCAGCAGTTCCTGGCGCCACTGGCCAGCGGCTCGATGCTCGGCGCCTTTGCCCTGACCGAGCCCCAGGCCGGCTCCGACGCCAGCAGCCTGAAGACCCGCGCCCGCCTGGACGGCGATCACTACGTGCTCAACGGCAGCAAGCAGTTCATCACCTCCGGGCAGAACGCCGGGGTGGTGATCGTCTTCGCCGTCACCGATCCAGACGCTGGCAAGCGCGGCATATCGGCCTTCATCGTGCCCACCGATTCACCGGGTTACCAGGTGGCGCGAGTCGAGGACAAGCTTGGCCAGCATGCCTCCGACACCTGCCAGATCGTCTTCGACAACGTGCGCGTGCCGGTGGGCAACCGCCTGGGTGAAGAAGGGCAGGGCTACAAGATTGCCCTGGCCAACCTCGAAGGCGGGCGGATTGGCATCGCCTCGCAGTCGGTGGGCATGGCCCGCGCCGCGTTCGAGGCGGCACGCGACTACGCCAACGAGCGGCAGACCTTCGGCAAGCCACTGATCGAGCACCAGGCCGTGGCCTTCCGCCTGGCCGACATGGCAACCAAGATCGCCGTGGCCCGGCAGATGGTGCTGCACGCCGCCGCCCTGCGCGATGCCGGACGCCCGGCGCTGGTGGAAGCCTCGATGGCCAAGCTTTTCGCCTCGGAAATGGCCGAAAAGGTCTGTTCGGACGCCTTGCAGACCCTCGGCGGTTATGGCTATCTGAGCGACTTCCCGCTGGAGCGGATCTACCGCGATGTGCGGGTCTGCCAGATCTACGAAGGCACCAGCGACATTCAGCGCATGGTCATTGCGCGCAATCTTTGAAGGAGCAGACTGCATGGCATTCGAAACCATCCTGTTGGACATCCACGGCAAGGTCGGCCTGATCACCCTCAATCGCCCGCAGGCGCTGAACGCGCTGAACGCGCACATCGTCGGCGAGATCAACTTGGCCCTGGATCAGCTGGAGAAGGATCCAAACATCGGCTGTGTGGTGTTGACCGGTTCCGCCAAGGCCTTCGCCGCCGGCGCTGACATCAAGGAAATGGCCGAGCTGCAGTATCCGCAGATCTACGTCGAAGACCTGTTCAGCGATTCCGATCGCATCGCCAACCGGCGCAAGCCGATCATCGCCGCGGTGTCGGGCTTCGCCCTGGGCGGTGGCTGTGAGCTGGCGATGATGTGCGACTTCATCCTGGCCGCCGACAACGCCAAGTTCGGCCAGCCGGAAATCAACCTCGGCGTGCTGCCGGGCATGGGCGGCACCCAGCGCTTGACACGTGCCGTGGGCAAGGCCAAGGCCATGGAGCTGTGCCTGACCGGTCGCCTGATGGGCGCCGAGGAAGCCGAGCGTGCCGGCCTGGTGGCGCGTATCGTGCCTCAGGCCGAGCTGGTGGAGGAGGCGCTGAAGGTGGCCGCGACCATCGCCAGCAAGTCGATCCCGGTGAGCATGATGGTCAAGGAGAGCGTCAACCGCGCCTTCGAGGTCACCTTGAGCGAAGGCGTGCGCTTCGAGCGCCGGGTGTTCCATGCCGCGTTCGCCACCGAAGACCAGAAAGAGGGCATGGCTGCGTTCATTGCCAAGCGCGAGGCACAGTTCAAGGACCGCTGACGGGAAGGGGGCGCAGTCTGCGCCGCGCCCCCTGGCTTACAGGTCGAAGAAGTATCGGGCGGCGGCCGTGCTGGTGATCGGTGCGCGATAGACGTCGAACACCCTGCCGCTGGCATCGCTGTAGCGCTGGCCGGGCATGTGCCGTTGCGCTGCTGTTTTCAGATGCCCGGCGGTGAAGTCAGCCTTGGCCGCGGTCATCGACGGGTAGTGGAAGTGCGCATACCACAGAACCTTGCCTGCATGGCTGATACTGTATTCGTCGAGAAAATCGGCGGGCCGGCCCTTGAGCCTGGCCAGTCGATTGCGGCCCCCCGTGGCACGCAATTGCACGTGCCCGCCATCGGCCAGGTACATGACTTCACCCATGCGCGGTTTCTGCGTGAGGGCGGCTGACACGCGTAGCCGCGTCGCCGTTTCCTGCAACTCGTCCGCCAGCCTGCGCAGGGATCCGGCGACCAGCTCGGCATCCTTGCCGGCACGGGCCTCGTCGGTTTCGTTGTTCTCGGTCAGACATGTCTCGATGGCGTTGACCCGTTCGAGCAGGCGGGTGCGTTGATAAAGCACGCTCTCCTCGATTTCCACCGGCAGATAGCGATTCGCGTGCGCTTGCAGGTTCGACACCTCGTCGCGGGCCTGCTCAATCAACGTGTCGCTCTCCCTGAGCAGGCGTTTGAGGGGCATCTGGATTGGGCGTGAGGTAGGCTGGTCAGGCTTGAGCTCCACCCAGTCGCCCTGCTTGAGGTGGTAGGTGCGCGCGGGTGTCTTGTCCTCCGGCCCGGGAATATCGACGGTGTTGGCATCGTCGCTGCGCGGATCGGCCAGGAGCAGCCCGTGCTCGGTGGTCTCGATCAGCCCGGGCACCTTCTTGCGCAGTTGCCCCAGTGTACTGATTGGCGGGTAATCGGGCAGTTCGTTCAGGTCATTGCGGTTTCGCTCAAGCACCCAGGCGAGTTGTTCATTTATCTCCTGTAGAGTCTCCAGCGCCGCGGCGTCCTTGACCAATGTGGTGAAGATTTGCAGTTGTCGCGTCGCGGCCTGAAGGTGGCCGACGATACTGCGCAGCAATCTGGCGGTGATCTCGTCGTCGGCGTTTTCCAGCTTGAACAGTTTTGTACGCTGGGCAATACCCAGCTCGAAGCTGCTCCAGAAGCGATCACTCCAGTAGCACGCCTCGTCGCTCAGACCGTGTACCAGGCTCATGCGGTTGAGCAATCCTTCGAGACGCAAGAAGCGCAGGATCAGTTCTCTCTCCGCAGTTGCTGGCACACTGATAGCGAGGTCCCGCCATTGGCGGATCTCGGGTTGTTGGGGGCTGGCCAGCTTGTTCAGCTCATCCTGGCAGTGGCGCAGGCGTCGATTGTTACCGATCATCCGCTCAATCAAGGGCGCAAGTCTGTCCAGGCGAGCGGCGATGATTCTGACGTCCGTGGGGGTAAGCGTCTCACCGGCCTGCTGGAGGCGGGCAGCTTTGAGCAACTGGCTCCGATCAGGTTGATAGCGCAGGTGCAGGACCTTGTGCAGCAGCCGCTGGCAGAAGCTGTCCTGATACAGCGCGAAAGCATGGACTTTCTTGAAGTCCTTCACCGGCTGCAAAGCGTTGCGCTGTTTCAGGTTTTCGATATGCGTCGCCCAGAACGCCGACAGCGTGTCGAGCTTGTCCTGGCAGGTCTGCAGGCGGGCGTCATCTAGCGGTGCGGCCACCAGCTTCTCAAGGGTGGCCTGTTCCCGGATCCTGGCATCGATGGTGTCCTTGTCGGCCTTGATCAATGCGTTGACGGCGCGCAGGGCACTTTCCTTTTCCAGTTGCAGCTTGCGGATCTGCGCGGACAGTGGCATGCCCCCCTTGAGCGTCAACCTCAGGTCCAACTGCCAGCGTCCGGCCTCGTCGCGGCGCAGCCAAGGGCCTGCGGTTTCGTCAGGGCCGATGATGCGCATCTGGTTGCGAGGCATGTCGAGCATGACGTGGTACAGGTTGCCATGCAGCTGTGCATAGAACTTGTCACCCTGCAGGTACAGGCCACGCAAGGGGCCGCTGGGCACCGGTTCACCGAGTGAAGCGGGGATGATATCCGCCCGTAACGCGCGCAGTGCGGAGTTCTGCCCGGCAGTCAGGGATTGGGTGGATCGCGTCCAGCTGAAGTCGAGATGGAGCAAAGAGGCGGCCTGGACCACGGTGGGGGGCACGGGTTGCTGTTCGGATGCGCCAAGCGCCGTGACCGGTGCGCCAAGCGTGCGCGCCTTTGCGCTTTGCTCATGCAGGCGGGTAATCGAATGGGTGACCAGCAGCAGGGCGATATTGACCAGCAGGTTGACCGCGGCCTGCTCGTGCCCGGTGGGGTCGAGTTCGGCGTCGGTGTTGACGAAGTCGGCCAGCGCCACTTCCATCTGCGCCAGCCATGCCACCCTGCCCAGTGTGCCGCCCGCCAGGGGAAGCAGGGTGTTGAACAGCAGCCAGCCCAGCTCTTTCCAGCGCGTCCAGCGGGTCTGTGCGCTGGTCGAGGCATGCGCTTCAAACGTCTGGATCGATTCGTTGACGCAGGCAAGGTAGAGATCTGCGCCGACATCGCTGGAACTTGGTTCGATGGTCAGCTCCACCGGAGCTGGCCGGCCGAAAGGGATGGCGCTGGTGTCATCCAGTGGAACGAACAGGTGAGGCTCGAGGAAGCCGCCATGGGCATAGAATCTGTGGACTTCGGCCGGAAGGCGTTGCAGCAGGTCATCCTGCAGGGCGCCAGGGGTACTGATGGCCACGAACAGCGCCAGCCGATCGCTGAACTGCAACAGGCTATCCTCGTGCAGGGGACGGTACAACAGGCAACTGTCGGCACTGGGTGACCGTGGCTCGATGAGCCAGGTATTGCGTGGATAGTCCACTGTCGAGCCGGGGGCCTTGAGCAGGCCCAACGGTCGGATGACCCAGCGCTTCGGGTCATTGTCATCGTCGTCTGCGCTGCTGAACACCTGGCTGATATGGCTGGCAACGTCCTGATCCGCCAGTTTTCCGCGCAGGTAGAGCTCCTGCGCCAGTGCGGGCAATTGGCTGCCGAGTTGCGCGATGAGCAGGCGTTGACGCTGCTCGCGTTGGGCGCTGTCATCCAACAGCTTGCTGCGTAGCATGGCGGGGAATGCGCTGGCGATGTCCAGCTCGCTGACCACCGTGCGCAGGTAGTTTTCGTCCAGCCAGCCAGGCAGCAGGTCTGCGTTGTTCGAGAGCAACTCCACTCGCCCTGGCCTGAGCAGCCCGATATTGGCAATCGCCAATTGGGCGAGGGAGAAGGTGACGGGATCTACCTCGCCCGTGCTGGCAAGCCCAGGGCGCGCGGCGGCGGTGGCGATGGTTTGGTAGTTGACGACCCGGACCTGCCTGGGGTCAAGCGGGGCGCGCGGATAATCCGCTTCGAAGCGTGCGGCCAGTTGCCGGTAGGCGAAGTCTTCGGCATTGTCGATACCGTCGAGCCAGAACTGCCCGTTGGTATTCTGGCGGGACTGGGCGACGTCGAGCAGTAGCGTGCTGTAGCGCAACAACGGCTGGCTCCTGGCGTTACGCAGCCAATCCGGAAGAAGGGCCGATATCGCGTTGCGTTGCTTGGATTCGGCCTCGCTGCACAGGTCGAGCATGGAGGTAAGCCGGTCCAGCTCCAGGCTCATGTTGATGGCGTCGAGTCTGCTTCGATGGGCCGTGGCGCAATGGTCGATCACCCGTAGTTGCTGTTCCAGCACACCCAGCGCCATGCTTTCGAAGTCCCCTTGAGCGGTCTGACCGATACTGACTTCCCGGGAGGTGGTCCGGGACCTCGTGGGCCAGTATCGAGCGATGCTCTCCAGCATCTCCTGGCGGGAGGGGAAAGCGAGCAGCTTGCCTGTGAGGGTATAAAGCAGGGTCAGGTTGCGCCTGGGGTCGGTATCGCTGTGTTCGATCAGCAGCGCGCTCGCCAGTTCATTGTCCAGCGTCTCATCCCTGGAAAAGTCCGCGGCAAGCTGCCAGACGCGCAGGCCGGCTGTATTCTGCCGGTTCCTGTGATCGGGGTCGGAATGCACCAGCCTGGCGATGGCCAGGGCGAACGGAGGTAGGCTGCCAGCGTTCTGGTGGGCTTCGATGGCCTCCAGAAAACGGCTGCGAAGTTCTTCGGCGTACCAATGCCAGGGGGTTTCACCACTGCTGTCGAAGTGGCTCCAGTAGCTCGCCAATGATTGCCGGTACACCTCGAGCAGTAACGGTGCGTTGTCATTGATTAGCAGCTCCACCTGGTGCAGAGGTAGAGGCACCTGCCCGGCCGGATCACCATCGACGCGAGCGGTGAGGGTGTCCTCGCCAACCGTGAGGTTGAGTGTCCGGCGTATGCAATAGCGCTCAATGAGCACTTGCGCCAAGGGGCGAACCCACAGGTTGTCGGAACGTGGATTTCGGCTGGCGAGATAAAGTGCCCTTGGATCCTGGGTTGCGTTCGGTAGATAATGCGACCACTGAGCGGCGAGGACATGGTCTGCGGCGTCGAGCAGCTCCGGACGCTCGCTGAACCGTCTGGCAATCTTGCATTGAAGCGGGCTGGAGCGGGCAAGGCGCAGATGTGGTAGGTCGTGCATGATCAAGCCTCATACGTGAGTAAAGGTCGTATGAAGCGGGTTTACGGTGCTTCGCGGTCACTAACCCGCTACCTCCAGCCGCTGCGCCGTTTGCGTTCAGGCGTGATGGAAAGCCAGAATCGTTACGACATATTGCTCCCTGGCCGTCGCAAAGCGGCGGCTGCGCACCAGTAGGCGGATTCCTGGCCATTTCGGACAAATCCTCCGTCATTTATGTTGCCCACTGCGACGCGGCACCTTAGACTGCCGCCCCCTGTAAAAGAGTGCCGGTTGGCGCTTGAAGAATTTCGCTACCGACGATACGTCGTCGGCGGCACCTGAATCGCCCAAATGCACATTTTTCATAGAGAAGTCGATGACCAAGGAACAGTTGCTGGCCATGTCGGCCGATGACTACATGAACGCCGAACAGCTCGCGTACTTCACCGCGCTGCTGCAGGCGATGAAAGTCGAAACCCACGAGCGCATCGAACTCAGCCGCAATTCCATCGAAAGCCTGGATACCCCATCGGATCCCGCTGACGTGGCGTCGGTCGAGGAAGAGCGCACCTGGCTGGTCAATGCCATCGATCGTGACCAGCGCCTGCTGCCGCAGTTGGAGATGGCCTTGGACCGCATCGCCGATGAAAGCTTCGGCTGGTGCGACGACAGCGGCGAGCCGATCGGCCTCAAGCGCCTGCTGATCAGCCCGACCACCAAATACTGCATCGAAGCCCAGGAGCGTCACGAGCAGCTCGACCGCCACCAGCGGCAAGTCTGATCCAGCGCCCACGCAAGGCCCCAGGGAGCGATCCCTGGGGCCTTCGTGTTTTCTTGCCCTGTATCAACGGGTGGCCGGCTGCATCCACGTGAGCGTGGATAATGGCGTTATAGTGGCGTTTAATGTCGTCACAATAACGACATGTGGATGGATCACGAAGATGATGCGAGAAGGATCTCTGCCGGCTGGCGAAGGACCGCGGGCCACCCCCACTCATGCGGGAGCCGCCGTCGCCCTGGGGCGGGGCGTTGCGCTGTGCGCGGTACTGGCGGCGATGGCGTTCGCCGGGCTGTCCTTGTACCTGGCCCTGCCGTTGGCGCTTTTGGTGCTGTGGGTGCCGCTTGCGCGCAAGGCGGTCGTCGCGCAGTCGACGCCTGCCGCGGCCGCGGACAGTTCGCTGCTTCAAGAATTGGCCCGTGGCACCAGCTACAATGCGTTGTCGGCCGCTGCAGTGGCCCATTCGGTACAGCAATTGGCCGCCCGCGTGCAGTCGCAGTTAGGGGCTGCCCAAGACATCGTCGGCAGCGCCGAGATCATGATCACCACCGAGGAACAGACCGCCCAGCTAAGCCAGCAGGCACTGGAAGCCGCTCGCTCAGCCCACGGCAGCAGCGTGTTAGGCAGCGAGGTGCTGGCCGAATCCATTCAGTGCATGCGTGATTTGAGTGTGCGTGCTTCGGCCAGCCGCGAGTTGATCGAGGCCTTGCATCAGCGCAGCGAGGATATCGCCCGGGTCACCCTGGTGATCCAGGGCATTGCCAGCCAGACCAACCTGCTGGCGCTCAACGCCGCCATCGAGGCGGCGCGGGCGGGTGAACATGGCCGTGGTTTCGCGGTGGTGGCCGACGAGGTGCGCGGTCTGGCCGGGCGCACCGCCAGCGCCACCGAGGAAGTGGGGCAGATGGTTGCCGACATCCAGGCGCGAACCGCCCAGGTGGTGGCGCAGATCCGCACGCTGGCCGAGGACCTGGGCAAGGGGGTCGGCCAGGTCGAGCAGGCCGGTGGGCAACTGGCGCAGATCGCTAGCCTGGCGGCCAGTGTCGAGGGTCAGGTGAGCGAAATAGCTGGGGGTACCCAGATCAACCAAGCCCAACTCGACACCCTGTTCCAGGCCGTGGCCCAGGTGCGCGGCGATCTGGAGGTCAGCGACCAGCAGACCCGGCGCCTGGCCAAGGCGGCGGTGCAAATGGAGGGGCAGGTGGAAAGCCTCAGCGAACGGTTGGCCGAGGTCGGTCTGGACGCCTACCACCAACGGGTGTTTGAACTGGCGCAGGCGGGTGCGCGGCATATCGGCGAGCGTTTCGAGGCGGATATCGAACAGGGGCGCATTGGCTTGGACGATCTGTTCGACCGGCAATATCGCCCGATTGCCGGCATGCAACCTCCGCGTTTCACCACGCGCTTCGACCACTACACCGATACCGTGCTGCCACAGCTCCAGGAGCCGTTGCTGCAGCACGATGGGCTGGTGTATGCCATCGCCTGTACCCAGCAGGGCTATGTGCCGACCCACAACAATGCCTTCAACCAACCACTGACCGGCGATATCGCCCATGACACGGCGCACAACCGCAGCAAGCGCCTGTTCGACGACCGCACGGGCGCTCGCTGTGGCAGTCATCAGCAGCGTGTGCTGTTGCAGACCTATACGCGAGACACGGGAGAGCTGATGCACGACCTGTCGGTACCGATCTTTGTCGCAGGTCGACACTGGGGTGGCCTGCGTCTGGGGTATCGCCCCGAACCCGGGCTCGACTGACGCGATTTGTTGCCCGGAATGTAACACTGCTGTTCTGCCTGGCGCCTTATTCGCAAGCGGTCCAGGACGTATCATAGGCATATCGTTAGGTGGCTAATTAAATTCCGGAGGGAATTATGACGAGCCGAGTCGACGTGGCCGTGATGATCGGCAGTGGTGTGCCACGGTCCTTGCAGGCCTTGGGCATAAGGGTGTGCTGGGTAGTGTTGGTTGACGGCGAGCGCCGTGGCACCGCCTTCGCCAGCCGCGACGAGGCCCTGGAATGCCAGGCTGCGTGGCAACAGCAGGTGGATAGGAGCCACGCAGCGTGAACCCTCAGCGCTCCAGGTAGCGTGCGAGCTCCCAGGCGTCCTGGTAGCGTTGGCGGAATCCGTGGACTTTGCCGGAGTTGGTTTCAGTGATGTGGAAGAAGCTGATGCCGGCGGCCACGACGCTATACCGGGAGATACCTGGCACTGCCGTGCGACAAGAAATGCTACGTGCCTCTCGACGGAATTCGGTGTTTTCGTGCATATTCCTGTACCTGTAATGCGCGATGAAGGGTTGGGGCACACTTGAGCTGAAGTGTCGCCCCCAGTAGTCGCATCTTTCCTGACCCTTTAGCTGTCAGGTATTACGGTTCCTATTTGCGGATAGTTTGCCGAAGCACGCCGGATGTTCCAGCGGGGAAATGTTCCCTGCTTGGCGTATCGACCCTGTGCGTGGATCTTCGCTTACCGAATCCATGGTCCATCGGACTTCGACTTGAAGTGGTTGCCACCCCACGCCAGCGGCGTGCGCGGTGCGGCCCGCTGTAATTGATGTGAGGAGCTTTTCATTGGCAGTCAGTACTCTTGATACCCATGCGTTGTTTGCCCTGGGCGATTTGCGCGCCAAGCTGGTCAAGTTGTTCCAGGGGCGTTTCGTGTATGTCACCGAGCAGAACCCCGACGGCCTGTACATGGCCGAGATCGATACCGACGATGCCATGGTGGTCGACGACAAGCAGCGCCTGGAGCTGAAAGTGGGTGACCACTTCCGTGCCGCCGTGCTGCCCAGCCGCGAAGGCGGCAAGCTCGAACTGCGTTTTCGCGAGATCAAGTTCAATGTCTACGGGCAGGGTGACTACGCCTTCGTTTCCGTGCCGGAAGGCGAGGCCATCGTGTTCCGTGAAGGGCAGGGCGTGATGCTTGTGTTCGCGGCCCAACAGCAGGTTCAGGAAGGCCTGGGCAAGCTACTCAAGGCGGTGACCGGCAAGGTCGCCAAGTGGCGCAAGGGCGAGCTGACCACCTTCAAGGCCAGCGAGTGAGCGACGCCACCACGCCTGCCTCGCGGGCCGACTTCCACCGTGAACATCAGGCAAGGGCGATCGAACAGGCCGAGCGCCTGCTGGCGCGTCGGCTGGAACTGCAGGGCGCTTGGCTGGCCTGGGTGGCCGGCGAGCTCTACCAGATGAGCCCGCCGCCCTTCGTTGCCATGGTGCGCCGCGAGCTGCAGCGCCTGAGCCAGGCCTGAGGCTCAGTTACCGCGATCACGCCCGCTGCTGACTTCTTCTGGTACCTCCTCGCCCGAGGTGCGCTTGCGAAACAGCGCGGCCCTGGCCAGCAGCAGGGTGGTCACCGGCACGGTGATCGACAGCAGGATCGGGATCAGCCAGGCGTGCAGCACCGGGCTCTGCTTGAGCACCGAGAAATACAGGATCGAGGCCAGCGCCACGCACCAGGCGCCGATGGTCGAAGCCAGTGCGGGCGGGTGCATGCGCTGGAAGTACTCCTTCAGGCGCACCAGGCCGATGGCGCCGACCAGCGCGAACAGGCTGCCGATAAGCAGCAGGGCGGCCGTGACCAGCTCCAGCCAGAACGGCAATACCACGCTTTCGTTCATTCGATCACCTCGCCACGCAGGAGGAACTTGGCCAGGGCGAAGGAACCGACGAAGCCGAACAGGGCGATCAGCAGGGCGCCTTCGAAATAGGTATCGCTGGCGTAGCGGATCCCCAGTACCAGCATCATCAGCATGCCCAGGATGTACAGGTAGTCCAGGGCCAGTACCCGGTCCTGGGCGGACGGGCCGCGGAACAGCCGGATCAGCGTCAGCCCCATCGCCAGGGCGAAGATGAACAGGCTGGCGAGGACGGCATTGGCGAGCAGGCCGCTCATTCGAAGATCTCCATCAGCGGGCGTTCATAGGTGTGTTTGAAATGTTCGATGAACGCCGGTTCGTCGTCCAGATCGAACACGTGCAGCAGCAGTACGCTGCGGTCCAGGGCCAGTTCCGACCAGATGGTGCCCGGCACCACGGTGGTGATCATCGATAGCGCCGCCAGGCCGTGCGCGTCGCGCAGGTTCAGCGGGATGTGCACGAACGCCGAGCGCGGTGGCGTGCTGCCGGCGCGCAGGACGCCACGGGCGACCTGCAGGTTGGAATGGATCACATCAAGGCCGACCCGGCCGATCAGCTTGGCAATCACCCAGGGCCTGCGCACGTGGGCATGCTGCGGGCGCAGCGGCGCCATCAGGATCGGTGCGAGGATGCCCAGCAGGGCGCCCAGCAGCAGGTTGCCCGGGCTGACCGACAGATTGAGCAGCAACCACAGCACGAACAGCGCAATGGAAAGCAGTGGCGCGGGGAGCAGTCGATTCATGGTTGCACCTCCAGGCCAGCGGTGGTCGGGCCGGGCAACGGCCGGGTCGCCATCACTGCCTTGATGTAGGTCTCCGGCGTGCGCAGGCTGGCGGCGGTGTCCTGTGTGTAGCGCAGCAGCGGCTCGGCCTTGAGGCTGAGGAAGATGCACAGGCCCAGGAGGATGACGATGGGCACGCATTCATAGCGACGCAACACCGGGGAAGGGCGTTCCTCGGGCTTCCAGAAGCGCTGGATGCCGACGCGGCCGAAGGCGATCAGCGAGGCCATGCCGGACAACACCAGCAGGGTGACCAGGATCCAGCCCGCGGTGCCCAGTGGCTGCTCAGTGGCAACTCCCAGGCCTTGCGGGTTGAACAGCGCGCTGATCAGGTTGAGCTTGCCGATGAAGCCCGACAGTGGCGGCATGCCGATGATCAGCAGGGCGCAAGCTATGAAACTCAGGCCGAGGAAGGCCATGGTCCAGGGAATGATCTGGCCGATCACCGCCTGCTGCTCGTCGTCCAGGTTGATGCCCTTGGGCGGGTGCAGCGATTCCAGGGGCGAAGGCATCGCATCTTCTTCATCGTCCAGCGGCGCCTCGTTGGCCGAGCGCGAGCGCTCAACCAGCTCGGCCAGCAGGAACAGCGCGCACAGGGCCAGGGTGGAGCTTGCCAGGTAGAACAGCGCGGCGCCGGTCAGGATCGATTGGCCGAAGCCGACGGCGGCCAGCAGCGTGCCGGCGGACATCAGGATGCTCAGGGCCGCCAGGCGCTCCAGGCGCTGGGCGGCGAGGATCGACATGGCCGCCACGGCCAGGGTCGCCAGGCCGCCATACACCAGCCAGTCGCCACCGAAGAACGCCGAGGCGCCGGCCTGGCCGGAGAACAGCAGCGTCCACATGCGCAGGATGGCGTACAACCCGACCTTGGTCATGATCGCGAACAGCGCGGCCACCGGTGCGCTGGCCGACGAATAGGCCGGCACCAGCCAGAAGTTCAACGGCCACATCCCGGCCTTGGCCAGGAAGGCAATGGCCAGGATCGCCGCGCCGGCATGCAGCAGGCCGCGGTCGGCTTCTGGCACCAGCGGCACTTTCAGCGCCAGGTCGGCCATGTTCAGGGTACCGGTCACGCCATAGAGCATGGCTGCGCCGACCAGGAACAGCGACGAGGCAAACAGGTTGATGGCGATGTAGTGCAGCCCGGCCTTGACCCGCGCCCGCCCCGAGCCATGCAGCAGCAGGCCGTAGGAGGCCGCCAGCAGCACCTCGAAGAACACGAACAGGTTGAACAGGTCGGCAGTGAGGAAGGCGCCGTACAGGCCCATCAGCTGGATCTGGAACAGTGCGTGAAAGCTGGCCCCGGCACCGTCCCAGCGTGCCCGGGCGAACAGCAGGGCGCTCAAGCCGACGATGCCGGTGAGGGTGAGCAGCAGCGCCGACAGGTGATCGACCACCAGGGCGATGCCGAACGGCGCCGGCCAGTTGCCTGGCAGGTAGACGCCAATGGACTCGGCCTGGCCCTGGGTGCGCACCCACATCAGCAGGGTAACGGCGATGCCCAGGCCAAGGGCGGTGGACAGCAGGTTCAGGCGCGCCTTGAGCCAGCGGTGTTTCTCGCCAATCAGCAGCATCAACGACGCGGTGACCAGCGGCAGCAGGATCGGCGCGATGATCAGTTGGTTCATCCCGCTCATTCCTCACGCTCCCGGCCATCGACGTGGTCGGTCCCGGTCAGGCCGCGGGAGGCCAGCAGCACCACCAGGAACAACGCGGTCATGGCGAAGCTGATGACGATCGCGGTGAGTACCAGTGCCTGGGGCAGCGGGTCGGTGTAGTGCAGCAGGTCGTGGGGCACGCCGTCCTTGATGATCGGCTCCTTGCCGATGAACAGGCTGCCCATGCTGAAGATGAACAGATTGACCCCGTAGGACAGCAGGCACAGGCCCATGATTACCTGATAGGTACGCGGGCGCAGGACCAGCCAGACCCCGGAGGCGGCCAGGACGCCGATGGCGACTGCAATGACTTCTTCCATCAGGCGGCTCCTGCTTGGCTGGACTTGGCGGGGCGGTAGGCGCGCACTGACTGGTGGGCCAGGGCGGTGAGGATCAGCAGGGTCGAGCCGACCACCACGGTGTACACGCCGATGTCGAAGAACAGCGCGCTGGCCACGTGTACGTCACCGAGCAGCGGCAAGTGCAGATGGGCGGTGTGGGTGGTCAGGAACGGGTAGCCCAGCAGTATCGCCCCGGCACCGGTGAGGGTGGCGCAGAGCAGGCCGGTGCCCATCCAGCGCAGCGGACGCAGGCTCATCTGCGCCTCGACCCACTGGGTGCCGGCGACCATGTACTGCAGGATGAACGCCACCGACATCACCAGGCCGGCGACGAAACCGCCGCCTGGCTGGTTGTGGCCACGCATGAACAGGTACATCGACACCAGCAGGGCGATCGGCAGCAGCAGGCGCACCAGGGCGGCCGGCACCATCATGAAGCCGAGCGCGGTGTCGGTGGCCTGGCGCGGGTTGACCAGGTCGGTGACCACGTCCGGTGCCAGCAGGCGTTGCTGCGCCGGCAGCTGCATGCTCTCCTTCGGCGGGCGGAAGCGGCGCAGCAGGGCGAACACGGTCAGCGCCACGGCCACCAGCACGGTGACCTCGCCGAGGGTGTCGAAGCCGCGGAAATCCACCAGCATCACGTTGACTACGTTGGTGCCGCCGCCCTGGGGCAGGGCGCGGCTGAGGTAGAACGACGAGATGTCGTTGGGCGTCGGGCGGGTCAGCATGGCGTAGGACAGCAGTGCCATGCCGCCGCCGACCAGCACTGCCAGCACCAGGTCGCGCAGGCGCCGCAGGCGTGCGCGGTCCTGGCTGCCGGGCAGCGGCGACACGCCTTCGATACGCCGTGGCAGCCAGCGCAGGCCGAGCAGGATCAGCACGGTGGTGACCACCTCGACTGCCAGTTGGGTCAGCGCCAGGTCCGGCGCGGAGAACCAGACGAAGGTGATGCAGGTCATCAGGCCGCAGACGCCGACCATGATCAAGGCGGCCAGTCGGTGATACTTGGCCTGGTAGGCGGCGCCGATGGCGCAGGCGATAGCGATCAGCCAGAGCGCGACGAACACCCCGGAGCCCGGGATCTTTGGCCGGTCGCCCCAGCTCAGGCCACTGTACAGCAGAGGTACCAGGCCAGCGACGAAGGCCGCCAGTGCCAGCATGAACAGTTGCGTCTGCAGGCGCTTGGTGGTCAGCAGCCGCTCGCCATGCCGGGCCAGCAGCATCAGGCGCACCAGGCCGTGCTCGAACAGGCGCTTGCCGTTGAAACGCTCGATCAGCGGTGGATAGGGGAAGCGGCCGCGCTGCAGCTGCTTGCGTAGCAGCAGGTAGAGCACGATACCGCCGGTCATGGCGATCAGGCTCATGATCAGCGGCGCGTTCCAGCCGTGCCAGATGGCCAGGCTGTATTCCGGCAGCACGCCACCCACCACGGGGGTCGCGGCCGCGGCCAGCAACGGGCCGACCGATTGCGCCGGGAAGATGCCGACCACCAGGCAGGTGAGCACCAGCAGTTCGACCGGTGCGCGCATCCAGCGTGGTGGTTCGTGAGGCGTGTGCGGCAGGTCCTGGGCCGGGGGGCCGAAGAACACATCGACGGTAAAGCGCAGCGCGTAGGCCACGCTGAAGGTTCCGGCCAGGGTGGCGATCACCGGCAGGGCCGCTTCGACCCAGGCCGTGGAGGTGATGAACACGGTCTCGGCGAAGAACATCTCCTTGGACAGGAAACCGTTCATCAGCGGCACGCCGGCCATCGAGGCGCTGGCGACCATGGCCAGGGTCGCGGTGAACGGCACCAGGCGGAACAGGCCACTCAGGCGACGGATGTCACGGGTGCCGCTCTCGTGGTCGATGATCCCCGCGGCCATGAACAGCGAGGCCTTGAAGGTGGCGTGGTTGAGGATATGGAACACTGCGGCGACCGCCGCCAGCGGGCTGTTCAGGCCCAGCAGCAAGGTGATCAGCCCAAGGTGGCTGATGGTTGAGTAGGCCAGCAGGCCCTTGAGGTCGTTCTGGAACATCGCGGCGAAGGCGCCGAGCAGCAGGGTGGCGGCACCGGCGCCGCCGACGATCCAGAACCATTCCTCGCTGCCCGACAGCGCCGGCCACAGGCGGGCCAGCAGGAACACCCCGGCCTTGACCATGGTCGCCGAGTGCAGGTAAGCCGAGACGGGGGTGGGCGCCGCCATGGCATGGGGCAGCCAGAACTGGAAGGGAAATTGCGCGCTCTTGCTCAGGGCGCCGATCAGGATGAGGGGCAGCAGCACCGGGTACAGCGCATGCTGGCGGATGGTGTCACCGGCAGCCAGGACCTTGTCCAGGTCATAGCTGCCGACCACATGGCCGAGCAGCAGGGCCCCGACCAGCAGGCACAAGCCGCCGGCCCCCGTGACCATCAACGCCATGTAGGCGCCGCGGCGGGCGTCGGCGCGGTGGTGCCAATAGCCGATCAGCAAGAACGAGAACAGGCTGGTCAATTCCCAGAAGAACACCAGCTGGATCAGATTGCCGGAGATCACCAGGCCGAGCATGGCGCCCATGAACGCCAGGAAGAAGGCGAAGAAGCGCGGCACCGGGTCCTGGGGCGACATGTAGTAGCGGGCGTACAGCGACACCAGGGTGCCGATGCCCAGCACCAGCAGGCTGAACAGCCAGGCGAAGCCGTCCATGCGCAGGACCAGGTTCAGGCCCAGGCTCGGCAGCCAGAGGAATTCCTCGCGGATCACCCCGCCATCGGCGACCTGGGGGTACAGCAACGCCACCTGGACAGTGCCGACCAGGGCCACGAGCCCGGCAAGAATGGACTCGGCGTTGCGTGCGTTGTGCGGCAGTACAGCCGCCAGGCAACTGCCCAGGAAGGGCAGAAGCAATAGCACAATCAATGACATAGCGTTCTGTTCTGAGAAGTTTGCCAAGGATCATACGTGCCGGACGGTTGATCACCAACACGCAAGCGGTTGCAGGATCCTACAAATGTGCTGTGACAAGCTGTTTTTTTATAACAGTTTCTTTCAGAGCATAGCGGCTGAGCGAATGTCCGTGGGGCTGTATTCAACGCTTGCGGATTGTCTGTGAAGGCGGGGGGCTTACAACCCCGCCTCGCGCTCGCGGGCCTCATCATCCTGCAAGGCGCTGGCCTCATCCTGGCGACGAATCTTCAGCTCGCTCACCACCACCGCCAGCACGATCAGCAGCCCGCCGACCAACGCCACGCCTGGCAGACGCTCGCCGGCGATGCGTCCGACGATGCCGGCCCACACAGGTTCGCCAGCGTAGATCAGGGTGGCGCGGGTCGGCGAGACCGACTGCTGCGCCCAGTTCATCGCCACCTGGATCACCGCGCTCATGGCGCCCAGGCCTACCGCACTGATGAGCAGCAGCCAGGAAAAACCGGGCAGTTGTTCCTGGGTCGGCACGATCATCAGGAACGACAGCGCCGAGGCGGTGGCCAACTGCACCACGGTGACCCGGCGCACATCGACCTGGCCGGCGTAGCGACTGATCAGGATGATTTCGCCGGCGATCGCCACGGCGCTGACCAGCGTCACCAGTTCGCCTTCACTAAAGTGCAGCGCGCCGCCCTCGGGGCCGGCCAGCAGCATCAGGCCGACGAAGGCCAGGCCGATGCCCAGGCTCGGCATCAGCCCCGGGCGGCGGCCCAGTACCAGCCATTGCAGCAGAGGCACGAAGGGCACATAGAGCGCGGTGATGAACGCCGACTGGCTGCTGCTGATGGTCTGCAGGCCCATGGTCTGCAAGCCGTAGCCCAACATGATCGAGACGCCGATGAGCACGCCGGCCTTGAGTTCGGTGAAGGTCAGCCCCGACAGCGAACGGGCCGACACCAGACCGACGAACAGGGCGGCGGCGGCAAAGCGCAGGCCGACGAAGAACATCGGCCCGCTGACGGTCATGACGTTGTGCACGATCAGGAAGGTGCCGCCCCAGAGCATGGTGATGAACACCAGCACCAGTTCGGCCTTGCTCAGGCGCAAGCTGACGGTGGGTTTGCGGGCGGGGGCTTGGCTCATGGTCTTGCGCACTCGGAAGGGGCGGCGCACAATTCGCCGCAAAGTGGGCAGTATACTGCGCACCCCCTACCAGTGAGCAATATAGTGCACAAAGATTCCGAGCACCGTGCATCGGTGCTGCAGCATGTCAGCCAGAACGTTCGCCGCTTGCGTGGCGACGCCGGCCTGAGCCAGGCCGCCCTGGCCGAGCGCTCCGGGGTCAGCCGGCGGATGCTGGTGGCCATCGAGGCTGGCGAGAAGAATGTCAGCCTCACCACCCTGGACCTGATCGCCGAAGCGCTGGGGGTGGCGTTCAGCACCCTGATCCAGGCGCCGGACCGGCGTGACCCCGGTCGCATCGAAGAGCTGGCCTGGGCCGGTGTGCACCCTGCCAGCCGCGCCGTGCTGCTCGGCAGCAGCCCGGCACGGCGCGAGGTCGAGTTGTGGGAGTGGACCCTGGCTCCGGGCGAGTGCTACGCCAGCGAGGCCGATGCCGCTGGCTGGAGCGAGCAGATCTATGTGGCCGACGGCCGCCTGACCCTGATCATCGAAGGGGGAGAGCGGCAACTGGGCAAGGGCGAGTTCTTCGTCTTCCCCAGCGACTGCCGCTACGCCTACCGCAACGATGGGCAGGAGTCGGTGCGCTTCGTGCGCAACGTGGTGATCTGAGCCCTCAACCGGCCAGCAACTCGTCGGTACTGGTCACCCTGGCGTAGGCGAATGCCAGCGCGGCCATTGCCGAGGCGTGCACATCGGCCGCCGCAACCGTCTTGCCGTCGAACTCCAGCGCCAGCGTCGCGCAGGCATCGTAGGCCACGCTGACTTCATAGCCGAAGTCGGCGGCGGCGCGGGTCGCGGCGTCGATGCACATGTGGCTCATGCTGCCCGCGATGGTCAGTGCCTTGATGTCGTGCTGGTCGAGCAGCGCCTTCAGCTGGGTGTCGCGGAAGCTGTTGACCTTGTGCTTGAGCACCACCGCCTCGCCGGCCGCCGGCGCGACCTTGGGGTGGAACTGCGCGCCGGCCGAGCCTGGCACGAAGAAGGGGGCGTCGGCGCTCTCGAACTCATGGCGCACATGCACCACTAGGTCGCCACGCTCACGGGCCGCGGCCAGCAACCGGGCGGCGTTGTCGGCGGCCGCCTCGGCGCCGTCCAGGGTCCATTTGCCACCGGGGAAGTAGTCGTTCTGGATATCGATGATGATCAGGGCGCGCTTGCTCATGGTGCCTCCTGCGGCAGTAGTGATGAACTGCCGATAGTTATAGGCTGTGGCGACCCGATCGAGGATAGGCGCGAGCGACACAATGACGGCAAAAACTGACAGCCTGGAAATCGGCGTGCTGATCTATCCCGGCGCCCAGAGCGCGGCGGTGCACGGCCTGACCGACCTGTTCGCGGTGGCCAACCGGGTCGCCGCGCAGCTGGGCGCACACGATCTGCCGGTGCTGCGGGTGACCCATTGGCAGCTCGATGGCGCGGGGCAGCTGCAGGTGGTGCATGACAGCCAGCCGGCAAGCGGCCATGCGCTGCGGGCGCTGATGATTCCGCCGAGCCTGGCGGCGACCCCGTCTGCCGAGGTGTTGCAGGCCCATCGCGCCGCGCTCAGTCAGGTGCACGGCCAGGGTACTGTGCTGGCCTCGGTATGCATCGGTGTGTTCCTGGTGGCCGGCAGCGGCCTGCTGGATGGTCGGGCGGCCTGTACCCATTGGAACTATGCCCAGGCCCTTTCCGATCGCTTCCCCAAGGTGCGGGTGCAAGGCAGCCAGCCACTGCTCGACGACGGCGACATCGTCACCTCTGCCGGGCTGATGGCCTGGACCGACCTCGGCTTGCACTTGATCGAACGCTTCCTCGGCCACACCCTGGCCCGCGAGACGGCCCGCTATCTTGCGGTCGAGCCCTCGCCGGCGCCGCTGCCCGGCGCCCTGTTCCAGCCGCGCCTGGACCATGGTGACGAGGCGGTGCTGAAGGTGCAGCACTGGTTGCAGGCCGAGGAGGCCCGGGATGCCGGCCTGGCCGACATGGCCGGTTGCGCGGGCCTCGAGCCGCGCACCTTCCTGCGTCGCTTTCGCGCCGCCACCGGCCTGCGTCCCACCGAATACGCGCAGCAGGTGCGGGTCGGCCGGGCTTGCCGCTTGCTGGAGTTCACCCGGCGCAGCGTCGACCAGATCGCCTGGGGCGTCGGCTATCAGGACCCCAGCGCTTTTCGCAAGGTGTTCCAGCGCCTGACCGGGATGACCCCCAGCGACTACCGGCGGCGCTTCGCGGTCATCAGCGGCTGAGCCTCGCTGCTGGTCGGGTGCGGCCCCGGGCCCTCATCGGCGAGGCGGTCGTGATGGTTGCGCAGCGGGCATTCCTTCAACGACATGCAACCACAGCCGATGCAGCCGTCGAGCTGGTCGCGCAGCATCACCAGATCGTCGATGCGCCGGCTCAGGTCGTCGCGCCAGCGCGCCGACAGGCGTTGCCAATCGTCGGCAGTGGGCGTGTGATCGCAGGGCAGCGCCTGCAGGGCGCTGGCGATGTCGGCCAGGGCGATGCCCAGGCGCTGGGCCATCTTGATCACCGCCACCCGACGCAGCATGGCACGCGGATAGCGGCGCTGGTTGCCGGCGTTGCGGGTGCTGTGGATCAGCCCCTTGGTCTCGTAGAAGTGCAGCGCGGTCACGGCCACGCCGCTGCGCGCGGCCAGCTGTCCGACGCTGAGCAGGCGCTCCTGGGCGGAAGGGGGCTTCATTGGCAATAAAATCCTTGACCTTGAGTTAGCTGGAGGTTTTACCCTTCACGACCATCTGCTGCAAGAGCCCAAAACGAGGAGATGCGTCATGGCGGCCAACACCCATTCCCTGTGGTTCACCCAGATGATCGAGTACGACGTGCCCCCCTTGCGCCAGGATGCCCTGGCCGAGGCCCTGGTGGTGCGCAGCGAGCACCTCGCGCAACGCTGCGATGGCCTGCTCAGCGTCAGCATCCAGGTCAGCGACGACGGTCGCCGGGTGCTCCAGCACCTGCGCTGGCAATCGCGCCAGGCCTGGGCGGCCGCCGCTGGCTGCTTCATCGAGGAGCCGTTCCTCGACCTACTGGGCGAGCACCGGGCCCGTGGGGTGAACTTCGCCGCGTACCAGACGCTACGCAGCCTGGTGCGTGGCGCCGACGGCGGCCTTCACTGCCAGCTGGGCAGCACTCAGGCGTACCAGGGCGCGTAGTGCGGGTAGCGGTCCAGGCGCGCGCCGATGACCATCTCGCTGATCCAGGCCGTGAGCAGGGCGCTATAGGCTTTCTGACTCTCTTCGCTGGACAGCGCGTGGTCGGCGCCATCGACCAGGCGGTGGGTCATCGAGTGGGCGCCGACGAAGGCCGAGCGATAGCTCATCAGCGTGCTGTGCGGCACATAGTCGTCCTGTTCGGACTCCACCAAGAGCACGTCGCCGGCGAATTCGGCGCAGGCGGCCAAGGCGCGGTTGTCGGCAGGGCCGAGCTCACGCAGGCGGTAGGCGTTGAGCCGCTGGCGGTCGAGGGCCTGCTTGGGCGCATCCCATTCATCGTCCCAGTAGAGGGCCGGCACCCTTAGGGCGAGCCATTTGACTGGCCGGTGACGGGTGAGCAGGGTGGCCAGGTAGCCGCCGTAGCTGCTGCCGATCACGGCAATGGCGCCGGGGTCGACCGATGGCTGGCTGGCCAGCCGGTCGTAGGCGGCCAGCAGGTCGGCCAGGTTCTGCTCGCGGGTGACGGTCAGGCGCTGGCTCTCGGTCTTTTCGTGGCCGCGCAGGTCGAAGGTCATGCATACGCAGCCAAGCCCGGTGATCTGCCGGGCGCGGGCCAGGTCGCGCTGCTGGCTGCCGCCCCAGCCATGGACGAAGAGGATCCCCGGCATGCGGCTGCCCGGGCTGACCAGGGTGCCGACGATGCTTTCGCCCTCGACCTGCAGTTCAACGGTTTCACTCTCGATGGTCATGGTCACGTATCCGTGCATATTTGCTGAGTTGTCCAAGTTCACTGTCGTGGCCCTGATAGAACAGGGTGGCGTCGGCGGGCAGTTGCGCGTCGCCGAAGACCTCGTGGGTTGACGCGCGTAGCCGTTGCAGCGCCGGGTCGGCGGCGAAGGCCTGCAGCGCGAGGACCTCGGCGGGGCTGGCACCGCCCAGTCGCCAGGATTGCTCGAGCACGCCGCTGCGCAGGTGTCCGTGATGGTCCTGGCCGCGGGCGATGTCGTAGTTGCGCCGTGAGGCGATGAAGCCTGGGAAGTAGCGCTTGGCAGCCTCTTCATAGGTCATGGCCTGGTTGATGGCCAAGCGCAGGTGATCCTCAAGTGGCAGGTGCAGCAGGTGCTGGTAGTCACCGCGCACGATCACCAGGTCGGAACCACCATATACCTCGGTGCCCGCATGATCGCGGGTGAGGTGCTGGGTGCCGTGATAGCTCAGGGTCAGCCCGGCCACGCGTACCTGGCCGACGCTGAAGGTCTCGACGGCATCGAGGTCTTCCTCAAGCACCAGGCCCCACAGCCCCAATTGCTGTTCATCCATTGCCTCCAGCAGCGGCTCCAGGGCCTGACCATCAACGATCACCTGCTGGCCCCGACCGGCGCAGGCCAGTACCGGCTTGATCCTCACCGGTCCATCGCGCAGCAGCAGTTCGGCAGCGCGCCGGGCATCGGCCTTGGAGAACACGGTATAGCCACGCAGCAGGGCGTCGCTGGCGTGTTGGGCAAAGGCGTCGGTCCAGCCGGGAGGGAAGATGGCGTCTGCCGGTAGCGGGTGGGAGATAGCCTTGGTGGCCATGTGCGGATGGCTGACCATGCCGCCGAACAGGTCATGCTCGTCGTGGACGCCGAGCGCAGCGTACCGCTGCGCGTCGACCAGGGTCTGGGTCGGTACATAGTAGTAAGCGGCCGTTTCGGATTGCGTGGGCGATGGCTCGACCCGCTCGACACCCAGCAGAAGGGCTAGGTGATCGGCAATCTGCAGGTGGACCGCCCGTTCGTGCTCGGGAGTGTGCTCGCGGGTGTCGAGCAGCACGACGGCGCTTTTCGGTTCGCGTGAGTGGGGCATGGCCTACCTCGCGTACGCACGGTATGTAAGGGTTGTGAAGGCCCGTAGCCGGTTTAGTTCAGGGGGGATGGATCGACGGTCGGCAGGGCAGTTGGGGCAATGCATACCTTGTTACGGTCGTGGTGATTGCGGGCGTCTGCCGGGTGTTTCATTATCAACGCCTTGGACCCGTCGACACCTATCCGCAGGAGTGCGCATGAACAGTCAGTCCCCCCTTCACGAATCCGTCCCGGCGCGCCTTGCCCGTGTGCGCGAGGCCATGGCCCGGGAGGGCGTGAATGCCCTGTTGGTGCCTTCGGCTGACCCGCACCTGTCCGAGTACCTGCCGGGCTATTGGCAGGGGCGGCAGTGGCTGTCCGGTTTCCTCGGTTCGGTGGGGACGCTGGTGGTAACGGCTGACTTTGCCGGGCTGTGGGCTGACAGCCGTTACTGGGAGCAGGCGGAAAAGGAGCTGGTCGGCAGTGGTATCGAGCTGATGAAGCTGCGCCCCGGCCAGCCCGGGGCGCTGGAATGGCTGGGGACGGAGGTGGACGGCACGGTCGCGGTGGATGGCGCGGTCATGGCCCTGGCCTCGGCGCGGCAACTGGGCGAGCGCCTGCAGGCGCGTGGTTCGACGTTGCGCACCGATCTCGACCTGCTGGATCGGGTATGGGTTGACCGCCCCTCGCTGCCGGGTAATCCGGTGTACCAGCACCTGCCACCCCATGCCACGGTCAACCGTGCGCAAAAACTCGTTGAACTGCGCAGCACGCTGCGGGAAAAGGGCGCCGATTGGCACTTTATCGCCACCCTCGACGACATCGCCTGGCTGTTCAACCTGCGTGGTAGCGATGTCTCCTACAACCCCGTGTTCGTTTCCTTCGCGCTGGTCAGCCAGGACAAGGCGTTCCTGTTTGTCGGGCGTGACAAGGTCGACGGCCACCTGCGCCAGGTACTCGCGGCCGATGGCATCGAGGTCCGCGACTACGCTGAGGTCAACGACGCGTTGGCCGCGATTCCGGCAGCAGCCAGTCTGCTGGTGGACCCGGCGCGGGTTACTCGCGGCCTGCTGGACAATTTGCACGAGCAGGTGCGACTGGTTGAGAGTATCAACCCGACCACCCTGAGCAAATCGTGCAAGGGAGAAGGGGATCTCGTTCATATTCGCCAGGCCATGGAGCAGGATGGCGCGGCGCTATGCGAATTCTTCGCCTGGTTCGAAGCGAACCTCGGCGTGCAACCGATCACCGAACTGACCATCGACGACCAGTTGAGCGCAGCCCGTGCCCGTCGTCCTGGCTTTGTGTCGCTGAGCTTTTCGACCATCGCGGCGTACAATGCAAATGGCGCAATGCCGCACTACCGCGCCACCGAAGAGTCCCATGCCGTCATTGAGGGCAATGGCCTGCTGTTGATCGACTCGGGCGGCCAGTACCTGGGCGGGACCACCGATATTACGCGGATGGTGCCGATCGGCGAGCCGAGCCATGAGCAGAAGGCCGATTGCTCCCGGGTGCTCAAGGGCATGATCGCCCTGTCGCGGGCCAAGTTCCCGCGTGGGATACTCTCGCCGCTGCTTGATGCCATCGCCCGGGCACCGATCTGGGCCGATCAGGTCGAGTACGGCCATGGCACCGGTCACGGTGTCGGCTATTTCATGAATGTGCACGAAGGCCCGCAAGTGATTGCCTACCAGGCCGCGGCCACACCGCAGACGGCCATGCAGCCGGGCATGATCAGTTCCATCGAGCCCGGCACCTACCGCCCAGGGCAGTGGGGCGTGCGGATCGAGAACCTGGTGGTCAACCGCGAGGCCGGTACCAGCGAGTTCGGTGAGTTCCTTTCGTTCGAGACTTTGACCCTGTGTCCAATCGACACCCGCTGTCTGCTGGTCGAGACGCTGAGCAGTGAAGACATCGCCTGGTTGAACCGTTACCACCAGACGGTGCGGGAGCGACTGGCGCCGTTGCTGGAAGGCGAGGCGCTAGCGTGGCTGGAGCGACGCACTTCCGCGCTGTGAGCATGGTGTGCTGGTAACAAAAAGGGCAGCCATTGGCTGCCCTTTGTTTATCGGTTACTTGCAAATCACGATCATGCTACGGCTGGTATAGCCGGCCGGATTGATGCCGAACACATAGTCGCCAGGCTCTTCGTCGGTGTCGCCGGACCGGGCGATTACCTTGTAGCCTTTGCTGCCGCAGGAGCTGGCGGCCTTGCTGTAGCACTTGTCCCATGACGAGGAGAGCCCCGAGCAGTTGATATGCAGGCCCTTCTTCCCTCGCTTCACTTCGGTATTGGCTGTCGCGGCGCATCCAGCGATGGCCAGGATGGCCAGGATGAGAAAAATACGTTTCATTCCTGTCCTTATTTGGCCCAACTGCACTCACGGGCCTGTGGTTTGCGCCTTGTCTCTTCCCTGATGGTCCCCAGCGTCCATGTACCGCTCAGTAGATAGCGTCAAGATTATATTTGGGTGACAGCTTAATCAGCCACGGCGGGCGGTACAAGGTTGCAAGCCTTCTAAATGCAAATATTTCTCAAATCAGTCGGCAGCCACGGCCGGGGCCGCATCCCGTTTCATCGACAGGGTCGCACCTACAGAGGCAGTGATGATGGCAAGGATTGCCAGCCATTGCCAAAGGGTAAGCTTCTCGCCCAGGAAGAGTAGTCCGGACAGTGCGCCAAAGGCCGGCTCGATGCTCATCAATGTGCCGAAGGTACGGGCGGGCATGCGGGTCAAGGCGACCATTTCCAGGCTGTAAGGCAGAGCTGTCGACAGGATGGCCACGCCCAGGGCCACGGGTAGCAGCGCAGGTGTCAGCAAGGCGCTGCCGGCGTGGGCGATTCCAATCGGGGCGACGAACAGGGCTGCGATCACCACACCCAAGGCCGCGGTCTGGATACCGTTCTCGGCTCCGGCCTTTTGCCCGTAGAGGATGTACAACGCCCAGCACACGCCGGCCCCTAGGGCATAGCCGGCGCCGATCGGGTCCAGCCCGCCGTCGGTCTGGCCGACGGGAATCAACAGCAGCAGGCCGGCGACCGCCAGGGAGATCCATAGGAAGTCCAGTGCCCGTCGCGAGGCCCATAGCGCCACGGCAAGCGGTCCGGTGAATTCAAGGGCGACAGCGATACCCAGCGGCACGCTGCGCAATGACATATAGAAGAGGAAATTCATGCCGCCCAGGGCCATGCCGTAGATAATCACGCTGCGCAGGGTGCTGGCATCCAGGCGAGCACGCCAGGGGCGCAGCAACAGGAGCATGATCACGCTGGCGAAGATGAGTCGCAGGGCGGTGGTGCCTTGGGCGCCGACGATGGGGAACATGCTCTTGGCCAGCGAAGCGCCGGACTGGATGGAGGCCATGGCGATCAGCAGCAGGCCGATGGGGAACAGCGTGGCGGCCAGGCTGCGGTTTGGGGTGTTCATGGAGGCTTCCGTTATAGTGCGCGCAAGGGTGTGCAATATAGTGCGCACTGATGGAAGGGTTGGCAAGGTTGGTATTGGTGTGCAGATGAAGGTTGCGGCGAGTGGCTGGCGGCTCCTGAAGGGATACTTTTCATATGCTTGAAATAAAAGGTTGACGGGCTTTCAGATCCCCTTATAATGCGCCCCACTTTCAGCGACATCGGAACGAAAAACTCCTTGAATATCAATGAGTTGATTGTTGAAGAGGGTGGCGGAGGTGCTTCGGTCTAACGATCGGCAGCGGTGAAAAAGGCAGTTGACAGCAGGTTGTAACGCTGTATGATTCGCCTCCCGCTACGAGAGATCGCAGCGAGTCAAGTGTTTGAA